>DASRTD010000094.1:0-71356 GCA_035656115.1 Mucilaginibacter sp. | reverse complement strand
AGCCGCTCCATTCTCTTCCCGTTCTGAAACTTACCTTTATCAATACCATCCTTAACCCGTGCGGTTACTTTATAGTACAATGCAGCAAAATAACCGACCCGGTTATTGAGCTTTTCACTTTCAGCTATTATTACTTCCAGTTGAGCCAGGATATCAGTTATCGTGACCTTCGGCATTGTTGCGCTATTCATCGGTTGGGTTATACGCAACGTAATAGCGGCGATTGCATTTGATGCAATAATAACGCCTTTGTTTTAGCCAGGGGAGGAAAATTTTTCTGAAGAAACCTCTGTGAAGCCTTTTTGTGAATGAAATATGACACGTGGGGCATTTTGGAAAACTCATAGCAATTAATTTGGCATATAAAGCTACTGCATTTTTTATCAGGAATTTTCAAAGATTATCGGGGCCGGAAAAAATTTGCCAGCTTTGGGATTTGTGCACGCCGGTATGCTTGTTCAATTCACCCTGTATTTATGCGAAATTTCGGAAAATTGAGTGGTGATTATCCAGGCCAACAACACCAGAACGGTATAAAACCCGATATTTTGAATAAAGTTGCCCGCACTCAATTCTTTTAAAATAAAATCACCGATTTGCTTTAAGGTCATAAAATTACTCACAAAGGAGACAAAACGAATTAAAATGATAAAAGTTTCAGCTTTTCTGTCCTTGAAATTTAACTGGCTTGTCCTCAGTTCTGTATTTTTCAAAAAAAACGAGAGAATCCCAAAAAGTCAGCAGCAGCCCGTTATTATTCTTCGCCGGCGCAATAATGTTCAAAATGCGCCATTACAGTGTCGTATATTTCCCCGTCTTTCCCCCTCACCCATCGCAGGTATATCGCAATCTGGCTGCCATAGTTGGTTTCCCATTTCAAATCAACACGAATAATTGAAGCGCTGCGCCCAGGCACCAGGTGAATTTCCTTTACATCCTTCCACTCGATGCTTATTTCCTTAACAAAATCGCTTATTCCCTCGTCATCGACTTGCAGCGCAACATTCCCCTTAATTGCTGGCACCAGCCTTTTCATGATGATCACCGCCGAAAGGGTCATAAATACCAAAGTGCAAAATCCGACAACTATCCACACCAGGTCGGTTTGATAGCCCCAAACATTGCGAAATACAATTATCATCAAAACAATCATTACCGCAAGCGTGGCCACGCTAAATTTCAGGCTGTATCGATATTGTGCAGGCTCCGTCATCGGGCTAAATATAGTTAAATAGTCTGTAAGTGTGTTAAATACAGATTACAAAGATTTCTGTTGTGAGGCATACAACTCATTTAAACATTTAACCAGCAATTGAGTCTCGCTCCTCCGGCCATTTCCGGTTTTATTTTCAGTGGTTATGTTTTTTATGTATGTCCTTCACGAGGCAAAGCTTCTTTATTTCGTCAATTTTAATTACAAAAGGTGCATATTTAAGCCGTGTACCCACCATCTCCGTGGTATTATCCGAATGGGCAATCACTTCGTCTGCACTGTCACCGGCAAGCAGGCGTTTGTACATGCGGTAATCTCCCCATTCAATGTAATAAACTTCGCCAGGTAATATTTTTTTATCGCGTATCACCTTCAATGCTACCCAGCAGCCGTTTTCAAGATAAGGGTACATCGAATGTCCCCACACCGGCAAAGCAAAATCACAATCTTCAATACCAGGAAAATTCATATGGCCTACCGGTTCTTTATCGTTGATGTCGTTATACACTTCAACACCGGTGGCTGTTGCCGTAATTTCATACATCGGGATGCCATCTCCACTCCTATCGCCACTGCCGTTTTCAGAGATTCTTGTATTTTTCCCAACAGACAAGAAGTCTTTATATTTTTCTTTAAATACTTTCAATTTTTCTGGATCGATATTCTGACGGCTTTTAATAATCTCTGTAATGGAGCTGGCTGAATTATAACCCAATGCCTCGGCCAGTTGCGCGTTTCCGGTAAATACCTTACCCTTAAGCTGATTATAGAGAATAATAAACTCCAGCGTTTCTGGACGGATTGTCTTTATTTTATTGGGCTTCGGTGTGTCTTCCATGGTTTGAAAAAATATTTGAAAATTTTCTTGATTAATATAAAGAAATATCTTTATATTTGTTCTGTAATTTTTCTCTAATGTAAATCATTTTTTGATAAAACCAAACATGCTTGATAAAGAATATACAGAAAGTTCATCTGTTGGACGCAGCCCACCGAAAAGCCACATATGATGTTCTTTTTGTAAATCATAATGTCTTAATCGATAACCTGTCAACCCAACAAAAATGCACCTCGTTTACAACGCTATAAGACCTGAGAAAAATAATGACGCCAACCACACCAACGAAAACGCCGGAGAAAGGCTACTGCGTTATATGGCGTACCTGGAAGCCTGTGAAAAATACCGGCACCAAATTGCCGCAATAAGAAAATATTTTCCGGGCTGGGCGCCGGAGTTTTGCTGATCGCGTCAGCAATTTGCCGATCACCTTTTCGCGTCGCAAGAAAATAAATAATCGAACAATAATCATGGTCGCTGGAATATATGCCTTGACCAAAAAAAACCAACCAAAATGATACGCATCAATCAAAAACTAAAAGACAAGCTCTGGTGGCTGGTCATATCAGTAGACTACGACTACAGCCGAATCACCATCGCCGACCACGACATTAACGAGGATATCCTAACATTGTGGCTGGAGGACAAACATGACTTTAAAAACACACTGGACGAATGCCTGCAGCTGGAAATCCCGGCTAAGCAGTTTGCCAAACTAATAAAGGCTGAAAACTTTAATACATACGAAGGCAGTAAAATGCACCCCACCAAAAACTATGTGTACCGGGCGCGGATAGAAATAAATGAGCCGATCGCCTGGTATTTGGACGACGCAACGCCTGCCGAGCAGCAATGGGCCCGCGAAGCACTATTAAAGCAATTGTTAACCCAGTTGGTCGAGACCGAAGCACATGGCATTGAAGAATGGGTTTGATGGGGAAGTCCGGAAGTCAGTAAAGTCGGAAAGATTATTTTGCAAGAGTAACATTATGCCAAATATCATATTATACATAATAGGTACAATCCTCCTGTCTCCGCTCCTTCGGACTTTCGGACTTTCGGACTTTCGGACTTTCGGTCGTCCGGTCGTCCGGACTTTCCCGACTTACTCACGCCTCTTCGGCAAAGATCAGCAAGTCCTGGTGAAAAGTATCCCGTTTAAAGCTGTCGCCCGCAAAGTAAACTACATTAACGTATTCGTTGCTTTCGGTGAATTGGCCCGGCGGGTCTTCGTCAACTACATAACTCTCGACAACCATCCGCGGGCCATCGGCTATCATTAGTACGATATCACCCATTACAAATTTCTTTTTCATTGTTCGGTAAGTGTATATGCACAAAAGTAAAAACAACTACTAATCAACACCAAAAAACCAATTAAAATGATCCTGCTAAAAGACCCAAAAAACATGCTCATTCTACTGTTCATAGCGCTCCTGATTTCTTTCTTTTTCATAATTGCGCGGCATTATCATTCGGGTGCTTATTGTCAGCAAAAGATATATGACCATTCGGAGATCGCCGATACAATTTAACTTGTTCCGTTTTATAAATTATTGCCTACTTTAGTTCATGATGAAAAAGTTGCTCAACTGCGCAATAGCCCTGACGCTGATATTACCTTTTGAATTAGCTGGTCGACAGCACAACGAAAAACCGCCGAAGCCAGAAATATTCAAGTGCAGGCAACTATTGGTTGTTGTTAACAATGGCTGGGATAGCCTGCGCGGAAGGTTGTATGCTTTTAAAAAAGTGAACGGCAAATGGAAAATCCAATTTAGCAATGCGATAGTATTAGGCAAAAAAGGAATTGCCCTTGGCGATGGTCTTGTAAAACTGAACGTAAACGGCCCTATAAAACATGAAGGCGACAAACGGTCGCCAGCCGGCATCTTTAGCATTGGCACCGCCTTCGGTTATGCTGGGAAAAAAGATGCGAGATGGATCAAAAACCGGTATGTACAGGCATTCGACACACTTATTTGCGTAGACGATGCAAATTCATCAAACTACAACAAACTGGTTGATAAAGACACCGCGCGGCATGATTATAACAGCTTCGAGTACATGCATCTAAGGAAGGACTACTACAAATGGGGTCTCTTTATCAATCATAATAGCGGGCAGGTGACGCCGGGTGATGGATCCTGTGTTTTTATACATATCTGGGACGATGACCATACCGGTACCACAGGCTGCACGGCCATGGCAGAGAGTGATATGCTGCATGTTTTGCACTGGATAAACTCAAGCGACCGGCCTTTGCTCGTACAAATGCCATTAGGTACATACCAGAAATTACGGCAACAGTACGGCTTGCCTCGCATATAGATAGTCAGCGGTTTCACCAGTTATCTAACCCAAGCAACTTTCTCCCTAACGGACTCAGTTCGGCGGCTGCATATTTGGTTTGCTCCCATTTCCTTGGGTCGCCGGGAAATGCATAACCCTCTGGTGCTATCCTGTCCCGCCATGACGAAATGCGCCATTGCCGTAAGGTTTCATTAGCTTCCTGTGCGGGCATCATGGCAATGTATTGGGCAATACGTACTTTATTGCCGCTCCGGTTCGGCCGTATGCCATGTGGCTCCAGGCTGTTGAATATTAGCAGGTCGCCCGCTTCCATTTTCACTTTAACGAGCTCCAAACCGCTAACATCAGGCTTAAAATAATCGCGATCGGCCGGTTGGCTAAGTTTCCAGGTATCATAGTTCCGGTACAGTTCAGGGATGCATTGAAAGCCGCCCATATTTTCATCCGTTTGATCGGCCAGGGCTAATACACCCTGCACATTTTGCGGTTTTGTTTCAGGGTCATAATCCCAATGGATAAATCCTTTATATTCAAAACCGGCCCGCATCGGGAAGTTCAGATTTGCGCGGTCAATGGTCACCCAAAGTTCATCGGCGCCCCATACATCACAAAATGCCTCATAAACGCGCTGGCTTTGCCTGTTATCCCATAAGTATTGGTGATTATAAACTTCCACCATACCTGTATTGGTGAGTTCTTTCATTTGTATTTCGGCGCGTGGCGGCGCATACCACGTCTCAGGGTCGCTTGGGTCTTTTTCTTCAAACTCCCATAAAAAGCGGGCGGTGCGTTCGGCCTGTCCCTTGGGTACGGCATTTTTTATAACAATATAGCCATTCTCAATCCAGAATTTCCAGTCTTCCTCGCTCAACACCTTTAATGGCTTTCCATTGCTGCGGTCGTTCAGTTTAAGGTGACTGCTCCTGGCGGTTGAAGGATTGCCCGGAATTTCTTTGTGGGCATTGGCGGGGGCCATTGTGGCCATGGTTTCTTGCTTGTTGATATTCATCCTGTTTGCAATTGGTTATACCAAAGTTATCAGGTAATATCACTCCGGGTTTCTTGTGGAATGACCAATATTTGCACTGCATTGATATTTTTTAAGTTTTTTTTGATAGATTTGGTTAACAGGTGTAAAGAATGATCAAACTACAGTTAGAACAGGTGAATCCTGACGTGGGGAGTTCCTTCAAAATACTCAACCCCCGGTTGAGCAACACATTCTTATGGCACCTTCATCCCGAGTTTGAAATTGTATACGCCGAAGCGCTGGGTGGCCCCAGGCATGTAGGCCACCATATTTCAAGGTATGAGGGAAGCGACCTTGTGTTCATAGGGCCAAATATTCCGCACCTTAATTTTGACTATGGTGTTCACAGCGGTTGCGAACAAATTGTGATACAAATGCGTGAGAACTTTTTGGGCGAGCCATTTTTCAATAACCCCGAAATGACCGCCATTAAGCAGTTATTTAAGAAAGCATGTTACGGGTTGTCATTCTTTGGCGAAACGAAGGCCAAAGCTGCGGCGTTGCTGAAAAACCTGCAGCAATTAAACCGGTTCGACCAATTGCTTCGTTTGCTGCAAATATTTCAGCTGCTAGCCACAAGCACTGAGGTAGAAGTTTTAAATGCCGTGCCTGCTGGCAATAAGGCGTTTGAAAAGCAACGGACGCGAATGGACGTAATTTATCGCTACGTCGGGAAAAATTACAACGCCAGGCCCGATGTTAATGAGCTCGCTGAACAGGTAAGTTTAAGCACTGCGGCCTTCTGCCGGTATTTCAAAAAGCAAACCCGGAAAACTTTCACCGATTTTATAAACGAGTATCGGATCAATGAAGCGAAAAATCTGTTGTTGCTGGACAAAACAGTTACTGAAACATGTTATGCAACAGGGTTTGAGCAATTGTCGTACTTTAACAGGATATTTAAAAAAATAACCGGGGAAAACCCTTCAGATTTCAAAAAAAGGATATTAAGTTAGATAAACCGAGCAACAAAGTCTATACGCCTTATTTGTCCGGTCTATTTCAGCTGCAGGTCAAAGCTGCCTTCAACACGATAATAAGGAGAGCTGGCCTTACTATCGGCTGCCATAAAGGTATAAAAGGTTCCTTTAGCCAATTCATTGCCTGTTTTATACTGCTCGAGGTTAAGATTGCCGAAATTGTTATTTGAGTAATTTCTGCTTAGAGAAAGCTGCAAGGCGGGCGACTGCGCGTCGGTACTTAACAATAATTGACTGCCGGCAACACCGCGGTTAATGTTGCTGAAAGCAAACCCTGCTGAACTGATGCCGAAGCTTACAGAATGTTCTTTATTGATAGCTGTAATGCCAAAATATCGGCTCTGATCATCGCCATTAACATTAATAAAGGCTATTGAATCGCGTGTAGCATCAAAAGTATAAACCGAGTCGTTAAATTTCACCTTAAGTGTGCCTTTAGCAGCAAGGAAATCACCTGGCGAAGAGACAACGGTACTATCAGCATTAATGCTCGTGCCCGATTTGTCCGGACTACGCACGGCAGGGTCCTTTTGGCACGCTGAAGTCAGTGCCAAAAAAAATATTACAACTGAAAATGTAAAATATGTAAACCTGTTTTTACTCATTAAGCAATTCAACGAATAAATTTACTAAATAAAAAACGAAAATAGCCAACAAATAGTTGCCTTACAATCTCATACAATTAACATTTTAACAAATTTTAACCTTTGGGTTTGATTTGCAACGCCCCAAATAGTTTAACCACCGGCAAAACCGGCCACCAAAAAGTCCCCTGAAGCATTTTGTCAAAAAATTACTAAAAATATTTGCATTCATAATAAAAAACACCTACCTTTACATTAATATTATGCCAATTGGCATTTCAATCATAATAAACATGCGACCCCTCGTTTTTAAGACCGCCAGGAAACTGGCCAACAAAGCCACCGCCTATTTTCGTTATATTGAAGGCGATTATCAGGTGCAAACAAAGGCCGGCAAGGATCAAAAAATATATAGCCGCGAGCCGGAGCCTGCTACTTTAACCGGCCTGGCCCTTTTTATTGGTTTTAATAGCCGCCAGGAACTGGATGATTATGAGCAAAATGGCGAATTTGGCTATGTGATCAAACGCAGCCGCTTGCAGGTGGAGGCCCTTTACGAAAAGAAACTGCACCAGCAATCACCTTCGGGAGCTGTATTTGCGCTCAAAAACATGGGCTGGAAAGATAAACCCGACGACCGCCAGGTAAATGAAAACCGGTTGGAAGGCATCAAAATAGAAATTATTGATACAGGCCCCAAAACTGCCGCAAACGAGGTTGAAGTAATATTATAAGGCTACCTTGTGTAGGTAAAGTCGTCCACTTCGGTATCGGTTACAGTAGGATCATTGGGATCGGGCACTAATTGAACCACGTGAACAGACAGGCCCGTTGAGGTAATACTTTTGATGGTTTCCGGTATACCGGAATTTTCGGTGCCCGAATACTGGGTAATGGTAGCGCCACTTACAGTATAACTAAACTCGCTCAGGCTCGGGCCCTCGGTGGTCGACTTGGAATAATAACCTGAGCCATCGTTGTAGTATTCAACAAAATCCACATTGGTGAAATTGGTTTTGGTGAAAGTGCTAAGCTGTACATTATCATGATATAATACTGAAAACTGGCTTACGAAATACCATTTACCTATGATCAAAGCACTGTCAGCGGGGATGGGTGCCGCTTTTTTACAGGAGTAAAAGCCGGCTATCAAAACACCAATAACTAACAGGCACTTGCATTTCATCGCGCAACATTTACAAGTTTAAATGTAGCATTTGTTTCTTGAATTGTGCAAGTATTTAACTAAAGATTATTTGAGATTAGCATCGCTTACAATGCCTTCTCAACTCACTGATATGGAAACAATAATGGCTTCGATATTTTTTAAACAAAACTATCATGCGGATGCGCATGTTATAGTTAACCAGGGGGGCACAAGTTCGGGAAAAACTTACGCGATACTTCAGGCACTCTTTTGTTTGGCGTGCGCATCCGAAAAGCAAGTCATCACGGTAGCCGGCCAGGATATTCCTAACTTAAAGGCTGGGGCGCTGCGCGATGCCCAAAATATTTGCTCATCCTCCGAAACACTGCAGGCAGTTATAAAGAATTTTAACCGAACAGACAGGGTATTTGAGTTCCACAATGGCAGCATAATCGAATTTAAAAGCTACGACGATGCACAGGACGCCAAATCGGGAAAGAGAGACTATTTATTTGTAAATGAAGCCAACGGCGTCTCCTGGTCTGTGTATTCTGAACTTGCGCTACGTACTAAGAGAAGAATATTCATTGACTTTAATCCCAACACCGCCTTTTGGGTTCACGATCACCTGGTGGGAAGGCCCGGTGTACAGCTTATTATATCCGATCTTCGCCATAACCCCTTCCTGTCCGATCAGCAGCGCGAAAAAATCGAGTCCTTAAAAAACATCGATCCGGAGCTTTGGCGCGTATATGCAAGGGGCCTGACCGGCAAAATAAGGGGTTTGGTACTAAACAACTGGGATGTCTGTGAAGACATCCCCACTGATGCCCGTTTGCTCGCGGCCGGGCTCGACTTTGGCTTTACAAACGACGAAACCGGCTGTGTGCTGGTCTTTAAACAAAATGGGATGCTTTGGGTGGACGAGCTTTTATATGAAACGGGGTTAACCAATCCGGACATATCGGACAAACTTGCCCGAGCCGGACTAAGCAATAACACCGAAATCATTGCCGACAGCGCAGAACCTAAATCCATTGAAGAGTTGCAGCGCCTGGGCTGGCGAGTTACCGGTGCGAAGAAAGGACCCGACAGCATCAAAAACTCTATCGATATTTTAAAGCGGTACCCCATCCGGATAACCAGGCGCAGCGTAAACCTACGGGAGGAATTAATCCGTTATAAATGGAAGACAGATCGCTCGGGCAGAGTATTGAACGAGCCGGTTGATACCTGTAATCATCTGATAGACCCCTTGCGTTATGTGGCGCTCAATAAATTAAACATTCGCAGCGGCGGTAAGGTAAGCAGCAAGTTGCCAAAACGACCGGAACCGTCATTTGATTTTGCATCATTCAACTTATTGAAGTAGCCGCCTGAAATACCGAAACAACCGAATAAATACTAATCGCTAATATGATTGAAAAAAAAGTCAAGACACTGGATGGGCAACTATTCATAAGCATTCCGTCATCAATTGATGAAATTACCTTAGGACAGGTGATGGAGATGCAGGAGAAGCCTTCGTTACATGATATGGACGCGTTGGCCATCCTATCGGGCATCTCATTGCAGGAATTGCAAAACATTAAAAACTCTGATGACCTGCTCATTTTCGGCGACGTCATTTTGCTGTTATCGAAACAACTTAGAAACCTCTATGCTAATGATAAAATCCCGAAAAGCATCACATTCCGTTTACCGGCCGGCGGCAAAACCGTTAATGTCGTTCAAAATTTATCCGTCCAGCCGGCCGGCGCTTTTTTTGCGGCGAGAGAATTCATCGCCGAAGAAATAAACGAGCATATTAAAAAGTATGGCGCCGGAGATTGGCAGTCAACATTTAACCCCTCATTAAAAGCTTGCTGCAATATATTGGCTCAATATTTCTACTGTCGGGTCACTGGAAAAATGTATAACGAATATGAAGTCGACGAATTCGCCGGCGAAATAAAAAAATTACGGGTAGTGGAGGCTCTGCCCATAGCCAAACATTTTTTTCACTATTATCCACGCTTATCGCAACCGAAAACCGGCTGCTTAAATCAACTCCTTCAGCGCTGGAAAAGAAGGCGGGAATCAATGCTTTTGAAAAATTTAAGTATATCAACACCATAAATTCCCTTTCGGCAGGTGATATTACCAAATGGCCTGAAATACTTGATATGCCGTACGAGCGTGTACTCACCAAGCTGCTGCTCAACAAAACAGAATCCGAATACCAAAAGCGCTACAGCGAACTCATGCACGGTTAATACACGCAAGAAAAAGCCGCTCTCAAAATACAATAACTCAATAATTCAGACCCATGCCTATAAGAAATCAAATCGAGGCTATAGCACAAACGTTAAGCACGCCGGTAACATTTGTGTACGGCACCGCCAACGAGCTTAACCAACTGGCCGATGATACCACAAACTTTCCTGTTGTTTTCATGTATCCCTTACAGCCGATCGACCTTTCACCGCAAGTGAATGGCTCTGTTGAAAATGTCTATTCTATCTATTTGGAGTTCCTGTTCAAAACAGATTTCAATCAATATACATCCGACAACGAAACCTATGTCACCCAGGCTTTATCACTCGCAAATGAGTTTATCGTCAAAGCTTCCACCTACCGCGAGGGCGAAGGCCGCTATTTCCGCATCAAAGCCGGCGACAGGGCCAAGTGTCTTCCCGTGTATAATAAATTCGACGTCAACACTACAGGCGTTAACCTAACCATAAGCTTGGCGACAATGTATTTTGAAAACTTTTCGTAGGCTGCCGGTCACAAAAAAATAAAATCTAAAGCTTTTTCCATGGACTTTGGACCATGGACTATCAACTAAAATGGATACCGAACAGCTTATACAATTTCTCGAATTGCTCCGAACGGATGTCATTAACTCTTTGCAGGCCGCAGGTAGCGATGCGTCAGGGCAAACCGCTAAATCACTAACAATTGTTCGGGATGCCGGAAGCCTTCAGTTGCAAATGCCAGGCTACATGCAGCTGCTTGAAACAGGCCGTCCGCCGACAAGTGCAAACCCAGTAGCCGCAACTCCGCCGATGATCCAGCGCATCAAGCAGTGGTGCCAGGCAAAAGGCATACCCGACAAGGCCGCATGGGCAATAAAAAAGTCTATCGATAAAAAGGGCTATAAAGGCAAGCCGGGAATTCTTTCACAACCGCTTGGCGACGATAACATCAACCAGCGGTTGTCACCCTTGCTCGAAAAAATAGCCGATGAGATTGGCGAACTGCTAATCAATCTGACGGAATGAATTTTCCAAATAAACAACTTTACATAAGCTTTAGTCAACTTATCCAACCAATCAACTTAATCAACCTCTTGAAAAATGGCACTTATTGCAGAAATTGATTATTCACATACCTTCCAAACCGGTACCGAGCGGAACGGGCAAATATTTATAGCACTGTATGACGCCACAACACTCCAGCCAGCAAACGGTAACAATGTGGTGGTCAGCTACATTCAAAACATCAACGGTGCCATAGTGAATGGAAGCGCCACCATTGCCGGTCAAAGCGCTCCTATCTATTCTGGTCTAATCAGTAATTCCGATCCGGCGAACTATTACTATACTTCATGGCAGATAACCGGCATCAGCGCTGCGCCTGCCCCGCCTCCGCCTGTAAACCTTTGCGATCTTGCAATCAACTTCATCACCGTAGACCAGCCAGAATCTGCCCCCGGAGCTGCCGACGGGCAATTAACGGTAAACGCAAGTTCGAGTTATGGCCCCATCCAGTACAGCCTGGATAATGTGAACTTTCAATCGTCGCCAACTTTTACCGGACTCATCGGCGGCCTCAAAACCATATACGTAACGGATGCAAATGGCTGCATCCAATACAATTCTATAACCGTCCCAATTGTAACCAACCTGCTGGTGAGCGATCCCACGGTTACACTTACCGGCGGCAACATTTCCCGGTGGAATGCCGCCTTCAACCCGGTAGTGTTCACCTACCAGCGAAAAGACTTCGAGGTTACAGGCGTAACGCTTGATTCATTGAGCGGCAACGCAGCGGTTTCAGTAAACTGCGACACTACGGCCATTGCCAACGCTATTGCGGCAAACACCACGGCGATAAACAATGCCGCGGCATTAAATGTGGTTCTAACCAATATCATACCGGTAAATGTGTATATCAATGCCGAAAGCTATTCAGGTGTCTATATGGTTAATTCTGTTCAAACCGGCGGAACCCTGGTTATCAACACGCCTTACACTGCCAATGCTACCGGGTTCATCAATATCAATTTGTTGAGGCCTTATTACCAGGTGCGCACGCAAATCACTTACCAGGACCCCATCAGCGGACAGCAAAACACGATCGTCTCGACAAACCGTCCCGATAGCACTGGCCTGGTAAAGGCAGACATCAGCAATTTTTTGCAAAGTTTGTTACGGGCACAGGACGCCAGCAATTTCACTCTAATAAATTATCGCGACAGCAATCTCAGTGCAAGCTATCAAATTGCATATGCTGAATATTGGGACGGGAAGTTAACCGGCACGCAAATTTTATCCTATACAACCATAACCGATCCTTATTATGTGCTATACGCTGCAAAGCAGCTTGGCGATGTGTATGGAGGTAATCTGGCAGCCTATGTGCCTTTTCAGACGGTTACGGATAGCAGTCAACTGGCAAAGTGGGTAACTGACTTCACCGAGCCTGCCTACTCAAATGGTTATCCTTTTGACATTGGTTTTATTTATAGTGAAGATCTAATTGGCCTGCAACTTTATTGCCAGCTTACATTATTGGATATAAACCGTAATCCGCTGCCCGGTGGCCCGCAAAACAGCTACTTATTGAACGAGGATGGATCCTGGCTGCTTAACCAGGATGGAAGCAAGTTTATTATCGCAAGTCAGTCGTCGTTTAGCACACCTATCCCGGCGCAACTGGGCCTGAATCGCTTACTGATTGATCAAAACTTCGACAGCGATGTTTATTATTTCACGTTGGCATTGACGCATAACGATAGCAGCGGCAACCCCCACCAGCTAAGCCAAACTCAAACGGTTAGAATTGATGATGCTGTTGATGAGCAGTCCGTTTATCTGCGCTGGGTCGGTTTGACCGGCAGTTGGAATTACTATCGCTTTGTTTACAATCAGGAAATTTCACTCGACGTGCAGAATGCAGTCATCATCAAAAATTTCGTTTTCGACTGGGCAAACCAGGACGGCATTGAGGAGGTTGTCGCCAAAAGCGCCGGTCAAAAGATGAAAGTAATGGCCGAAGATCTCTCCGTCGCTGATATAAAAGGGCTGCAATCTATCAAGTACTCTCCCAAAGTACAAATGCTCATGAACAAAAACCCGGTTAAATGGCAAACTGTGGTATTAAACACGGCAACGTTTACGGAGTATGAAACACTTAACGGCCAGGCGCCATTCAGCGTCATGTTTAATATGCCTTCCATAAATATTCAAACACAATAGCGACCAGGCCCGGAAATCTTTGGTTTCGGCCGCTTTTTAATTTATCCTATCTCGTAAAAATGGACCAACTCCAACTATACCTTAACGATCAACTTGTCGATCTGAGTAATGACAGCCCCATTGCCTTAACCTTCCAGATCAATAACCTGGCCGAGGTTCAAAACCAGCAGGGCAATACCAGTAATCAGTTTAAACTGCCGTTAACCCAGCGCAACCGGCAGATCCTTGGGTTTCCTGATGACGTTGCCTTTGCAACTAATCTCCCTTACCAGAAATACCAGGCAAAGATTATCCAGGACGGCCTTGAAATTATCCCCTATGGCGTCGGCGAGCTGAACAACATTGACCAGGATACTGCGGGCATCACGATACTTTCGGGAAATGTTGATTTTTTTGATGCTATCGATGGGAAATTATATGACATGGGCGACAGCACCAGTGTTTGGAGCAATTACGGGCAAAACCTTGTCTGGAAACCGTACGATCATTTATGGAACCTGGATAATGCTGCCGATTCACAAACCAAAACTGATGGCTGGATATACCCGGTAGTCGACTACGGCAACTTCAGCGACAACTTCTCCGATCCAATCGACGTGCATAATCTGCGTCCCGGCTTCTTCATCAAAACGGCCATCGAACTGCTGCTGCAGTCGTCAGGCTACCAGGCAACCGGCTCCCTGCTTGGCGATCCGCTTTATCCGCTGATGCTCGCTCAATTCTCCAACGGGAGCTTCGAGCATGGCGCCGATTATCAAAACCAAATCGACAATAAGGGCTTAAACGCCTCCATGCAGACCCAACTTGTATTAAATCACCCCAATGCACACAATCCAGGCGGCGTAATTACCTGGGATACTATTATTTCCGATCCTTCGCACCAGTTTCCAGATGGAGTTCTGTTTACGGCTAATGATATTAACGACGTAATCATCACCGTCACGTTTCCGCACGTTTATTTGTATGGCAAAATTTCCTCCGATAACAATCCAACTTACCTCACAGCAACCATCTTCTATCGCGATCCGGGCTATCCAACAAATGGAGATAGCGTTTTAAACTATTACGACTTTTCCTTTGGTGGTCACGGCGAAAAAAAACCTGGTAATCCGCCGGGCTCGGATCCCGACGGCTGGACACGGGTCCCCGGGACTGACGGCTCCAATATACTCGGAAGCATCGACCTTTATACAACTGTCATTTCTTTTCAAACCACGCTGCCCAAAGGCGGCGGCGTTTATATCGGCTATACATGGCATGGTTACAATCCGAGCTTCGCACGCATCTATGCCGGCGCCGCATTTATCATAAAAAGCCAGAATCAAACGGTTCAATATGGCCAAACGGTACAATGTGAGCGCATATTCCCCGACATCAGTCAAAAAGATTTATTGAAAGACACGCTGCAGCGTTTTGGTATCGTTTGTCAAACCGACAATGCAAGTAAAACCATTTATTTTAATTCATTCAGGGATATCGTAAATAATATCCCCGTTGCGAAGGATTGGAGCGGTAAATGCCTTAACCAGGGCAAACAAGTAAGTTTTCAATTGGGCAATTACGCCCAGGTGAACTACATGCAATACCAAACAGACCAAAATATCCTTCCTCTTAAATATGGATGGTCGCAAATAAGGGTCAACGACCAAACCTTGCCTGCAAATGCCACACTTTTTACCAGTCCCTTCGGCCCGACTCTAAACAGGCCGTATTTTGCCGGAACCATCGCGCAGATAAATATGATCGACGTTACCAGCGGCAACAACGATTTTAGCTTAAGCGTAAACCCCAGGATACTGATTGATCAAAAACTAACATTGATAAACAAAACGGTGACTTTCACCGACGGCAACGGCAATAACCGCGTAATCAATGATGTGATCAGCACCCCTTATTTTTATAAGCCGGATGCACCGATCCTGGAACAAAGCTATGGGCAGGGTAACTTAATGTTTGACAATCTTCGGTTAAAATATTATGCCGAGCTGGAGAAAATACTTACACAAACCAAAAAAATTATCCGTTATATCATGCTAACGCCGCAAGACATCCTGGAGCTTGACCTATTGATACCGGTATATCTGCAGCAGGATAATGCTTACTACTATATCAATAAAATTGATTCATGGCGTAAAGGCCAGCCTACGAAAGTTGAATTGGTAAAATTGGGATAGCTTAGATGTCCTTATTTGTTTGGACTTTTGAACTGTCTGACGCATTTTGCTTGCCTTTATCAGCCTGCTTAGCTACTGGCATGTTGATATAGCTTACGAATGTAGCACCGTCCTCTTTGTATAAGAAAATATGAAGATTGTTCTTTATCCAGTGAAAGCGCTTTATAGATGGATCTACAGGATCTGTATCCTGATATAACGTAAATCCGTTGCCATCATATTTTTTCATGTATGCAGTTGCAGCCTGGAAAAACACGGTCTCTGGCGTGGCCGCATCGTCGGCCGGTGTTATCATTAGGTTGAATTTATACATTTTATCACCATGAAACTCCGGCCCCATCTTTGCCTTTGCCTGCACCATACTAAAACTGAGCGGGTACTCAAACAATTTTCCGTCGGTGTCCTTCACAAGGCGTTTATCTTTTATCAATTGGTGATAATGGTCCATCACCTGCTTTTTAGTCATATTAAACGCAAACCCAACAAAAACGGTGTCAATAACCGGCTGTTTGTCAATGTTCGCATCGATGATCGATTGCAGAGTATCCATGGGTTTCCCGGCATCGCTGTTTGCGATGGCGCCTGAATTTTGTTTTACCGGTTGCTTGCATCCTGCTAAAGCAACAAGGGTGAGGAGAAAAATAATCTTCTTCATTTTAAGGTTATGGTTTGTTAAAAATTATCACTTGTTAAAAATGTGAAATAAATTTATAATACCAAAATTTTTAGCAATTATTCACTAACGGATAGATTAATTATGCCAATTGGAATTTAATTCATATATTTGTATGCGGTAATAGGCTACATAAACGGGCTACGCGTGTCAGGGATTACCAGCCAAAAAAGCCGCGGGTAATTTCCTTTGTCTCTACATCGCCATAAAAGAAAATAGCGAGATGATTAGTTGCATGAGACGTACTCACGATGCTTAGGATATTTTCCCTCCTAATATTATTAAGATTAATAAATTTGGCAACGTCTTTTGAATCCTCGAATTCCTGAGATTTTAGAATAACCATGGTGATAAAAATTAATTGCTGCAAAAATAATTATCCTGGTTAAAGTAAGCGTCTTTACCAAAAATAAGCCCCCAGAACGATAGATGGTAAAAGACCTTTATTGTGACATTTAGCACTAATATGAAGATCAAACCATTGATAACCCGGCTGAAAAGACAGGCGCATTGAGCCGGGAAATACGTTGATTGGCTTAAACCCTTCAAATTCCCCGCAGCAACAACACGGTAAAAACAGGCTACTTATCGGTATAATAATATAAAAGCACCACCCCGTCCATGGGGCCAACAATGCTGAGGATATTCTCTCTTTTAATTTGGTTTCTATTTACAAAATCCGCCAATTCTTTATAGGACTGCCTGTTAAATGCCTCTACCCTTAAAATATTCATAGTGATTAATTTGAATGAAAAACTAAACTTACAATTTAATATAACATAAAATGGCAGACGATTTTAACAAAAAAATCCTAATTGACATAGAAGTTGGTTCAGATGGCCAGGAGCAAATAAACCAGTACAAAGCGGCTTTTGACAGCCTGCGTAATTCAATTAATGGATTGTCAAGTCCCTTGACGGCAATATCAGGCAGTGTTGCCTCCCTTGATAAGGACATCTCCAGGCTTGCCGGTTCTATCGAAAAACTTGATAATCAAAACAAAGCGTTGTCAGGATCAGGAAGTAAAGTAAAAGACTCGGTAAATGACCTCGGCAGCACATTTAAAGTTTTCAAAGATGTTATTGAAGTAGTAAAAACCGGCGCAATATCGCTTGAGCAGGCCCTTTCGGGTGGCTTGGCTATACTTGTCACCCTGGGCCCTGAAATCCTAAAATGGGCTGGTTCATTGTTCAAGGGAAAGGACGCTATCGACAAAACCAAAATGAGCATTGGCGACATGAACGAGGCACTTCAAAGCTCCGATTATTCAAACGCCATCCAGCAAATGAACCAGATGAAGATTAATGTTGGGCTCGCAAAAAAAGGTTTCCTGGATAAAAAAGAGGTACTGCAGCAATATAACGACACCCTCGGCAAAACGATGGGCAAAGCTTCCAACCTGAATGAAGTTGAAGCGAAAATGACCAAGGACGGCGGCGCTTATATCAAAATGACTTTGCAGAAAGCGATTGCTCAGTTGGCGTTGGAAGATGCGGCGAAAAAAGCATATCAAGCCGAACAAGCCCGTCAACAGTCTGATGACGATGCACTTTCTTTTTGGGATAAAACGGTCATTGGAATGAAGCACAGCTTATCATTCTCTTTAACCTGGGAGCAAGCAAAAAAAGAACAAGATGAGATTAAAGCTGAAAGGCACAAAAAGGCAATGGAGCGACGCGCGGAAAATGTCGCGGACTTCAGAGCTCAATCAGACGCCCAACTGGCTATTGCAGCCGAATCAACAAAAAAAGCGGCTGATATTGCAAAAACAGCCGGCTATGATTTTTTGAGCGGAGATATTGTGCCTAAGGAAGGCGGCGCAAATGATTATGATCAAAGGGATGAAAGATTCAGAGAATTGACGCAAAAAAGAATCGAAGCCGCTAACGATACTGAGAAAATGATTAAAGATTCACTTTCGCGGCAAGTGCAGGCCACCTACGAAAGTTATGGCAGCGAAACCGCCCAGATGAATTCGCATTTCCAGGATGAGCTAACCAAACTAAACGGATATTTAAGCGATAAACTGATAAGCCGAAAGCAATATGACGAGGCAAGCAAACTGCTGGAAACTGAATATCATTCAAACCTGGCCGGCGTTATGAATAAATATGATGAGCAGGATAAGAACCGGGTACAACAGGCACAAAACGAGCTGGCCGAACTGCAAATAAAGGGTATGCATGAAGGCGCTGCGAAGCAAATAGCGGAATTACAACAGGAACAGAAAGAAAAAAATCAGCAGTTTGATAAACTGGACTCGGAAAGCCTGGAGAGGATAAATAAGCTGGCTGCTGAGATAAGTGATGCACATAACAAAGACCCAAAAGCTGACACCGCGGAACTTGCAAAACAACTGGATGCCGAATACCAGTTGATGGTGATCAACAGCAAAAAGAAGGAGACGCTTGAACAGCAAACAGCCGATGCCATTTCAAAAATAAAAAACCGGGAAGTAGAGGGTAAAAAAGAGGAAACTGATCAAAAAGGCGTGAACAACGCCCAAACGCCGGAAGCGAAACTGGAGGCTGAGAAAAAGCTTATTTTGGACAAATATCAATTCGAGGTACAACAGGCACAAGGCAATGAGGAAATCCTGAAGAAGATCGAAGAACAAAAAGACAAACAAATAAATGAGCTGTCGGATAAGTTTACCAAAGAAAAAAACGATAAGGCGAAAAAGGCGGCGGAAGAACTAAAAAAGTTTGAATTGCAGCAAGAAAAGAAGCTTTCAGAAGAAGCATTTTCTATCATTAATCAAAGTATAAAACAGGAAGCTGACGCCAAAATAGCAGGTTTGGAACGCGACAAAGAAGCCGAGCTAAACAACAGCAGCCTCACATCCGCCCAAAAGCTGGCTATCGAGCAAAAGTTTAAGCAACAGGAGGCACAGGTAAAGATCAAAGCCTTCAAACAAGAGCAAGAGGCCTCAATAGCACAGGCGGTTATCAACGGCGCGCTGGCTATTACAAAAGGCACCGCGCAGACAGGGGTGCTGTCCGCGTTATACATTCCAACAATCATCGCCGAAACCGCTGTGGAGATTGCCAAGATTGCGGCCCAAAAACCCCCTGCTTATGCTTCAGGCGGCGTACATTATTCATCAGATGGTCGTGGCGGTGTTTTGGCCGGCTACAGCAAAACCGATAATACTAACGCGTGGCTACGTTCCGGCGAGGGGATCATTGTCTCCGAAGCCATGCGGGTCCCCTGGGCGCGGAACCTGGTGAGTGCTATAAACGTTGGCTTTGGCGGGCGGGATTTCTCCATAGC
The DNA here is from genome assembly GCA_035656115.1 of Mucilaginibacter sp. Classification (GTDB taxonomy): domain Bacteria; phylum Bacteroidota; class Bacteroidia; order Sphingobacteriales; family Sphingobacteriaceae; genus Mucilaginibacter. The sequence goes on along the minus strand of DASRTD010000094.1, from coordinate 51,666 downwards.
AAACCCGGGTCGCGGTTATGCAGTTGGCGGTATTTTTACCGATGGCGGCGATGCCAACCGTTACTACAACCAACCGATGCACGACCAAAAAAACCTGGCCAACTCCATCGCCTACCAGATGATCAATAATTTCCCTCCGGTATATGTTGACGTGAAGGACATTAATAACCAGCAAAATATTTTGGCACAAACCATTAACCGGGTAAATCTTTAAGCTTTTGCCTCTGGCGTGGTATTGGCTTTTCCGTTTAAATTCAGATAACCTAACCTTTACAACTTTTTATAACCCATTACAACTTTTACAACTAAACAATGACCATCCAACTCGCAAACACTTTATTTGACGAAGGCGTATTCTCCGCAATGTTCAGGGCCGGCTTTATTACCGCCAAAATTTTTACCTATCGCGAAATCTATCTTTGGGTGCAGGCTCAAATGAAAACCCGCGGAATCAGCAAAAACCAGGCAGTGCTGGAAGCCGAAATAAGGTTTGGGAAAGATGAGCGGACTATTTGGCGGGCGCTGAATAGCTTTGAAGATGGCGATTAAATATACCACAAGAGTTTACATTATTTCAAGCTCATATAATACAATCATAAAGCTCAAAAGTGGCTGATTTTGAGCTTTAAATGTACTTAACTTGAGCTTAAATACACATGAAGCTCAATAATTCGTAATTTTAGGCTCATTATCGAATTATTTTGAGCTATATTTGATTATCAAATGAGCCGCAAAATGAGAAACGACTTAACCGCGCAAATATTAGATCAATTAAAAGATCATCCCCTGCAATCATCCAAAGAAATACACGATGGACTGAAGGGATCGATCGGTTATGCGACCGTCAAACGGATCCTGAATACACTTAGCTCAGAAAACCTAATAAGCACAGACGGGAAAGGCAGGGCAACAAGATATAAGTTGAGTCCCTCCTATGAGTTATTGTCACCAATCGACCTAAATCAATATTTTGAAAGGGAACAGGATGAAAGACAGATCAAAAACAATTTCAATTTCACACTCATCACGGACGTTTTAAGTAATATTAATCTATTCACTGACGAAGAAAAACAACGGACTGACGCGCTGCATAAAAAGTTTACAGATAACATATTACACCTGTCAACTTCCGCCTACAGCAAGGAGTTGGAGCGTTTGGCGATCGATCTGAGCTGGAAATCATCGCAAATAGAAGGAAATACTTATTCGCTTTTGGAAACCGAACGTTTGTTAAGAGAAAAAGAAACGGCTGCCGGTAAACCCAAAGACGATGCCATTATGCTCCTAAACCACAAAGAGGCTATAAATTTTATTGTCGAACACCCGGATTACGAAGTGCCTCTCAACATTCGTGGGATTGAAGACATCCACAGTATATTGATAAAAGATCTGGGGGTCGACAGGAATATCAGGCAACGCCGCGTAGGTATATCGGGCACCAACTACACACCTTTGGATAACGAGCACCAAATACGCGATGCCCTAAATGACATGTGCATCCTGGTAAACAGTAAAAAAGACGTTCTCGAAAAAGCGCTGCTTGCATTAGTATTGCTTTCCTACATACAAGCCTTTGGCGACGGCAACAAAAGGACCGCACGAATTGTAAGCAATGCAGTATTAATTGCCTATCACTACTGCCCTATTTCTTTCAGAACAGTTGATTCAATAGAATACAAAAAAGCCATGCTTCTATTTTATGAACAAAACAATATCAGCGCTTTTAAAAAGATATTTTTAGATCAGTTTGAATTTGCGGTGAATACCTATTTTTAATAAATCAAATGGGGGGCACACAATGAAGTCCAAAATAAAAAAAACCGTTTTTACAGTAAGCAATTTTATTTTAATTTTGTACAAATAGACCTTCATTGCATGAATAAAATTTCGAATATTCTTCTTCTCGCCTTGGTTTTCTGTTTTCGGCAAGCATTTGCCCAGGCAAAATTTATCCGGACAAGATCAATCCGAAAGTTGTACAGTTAAATAAACAGGCCGGCGACTTGATTAGTGGTTATCAGTCCCCAATTGAAAGAGAAAAGGCATTGAGAATTGCTTTAAATCTTCAAAACAAACAAATAGCGCTCGATAGCAATTACTTTTTTGGCTACTTGGACAAACTGGACATTTTTGGCGAACTAAAACTTCAAGATAGTCTATTTATTACGATGAGGAAAATTGTACAGAAATGGCCGGAAGACACCTATTGTACCATTTTAGTCGGAGAATACTATGAATTAAAAGGTGACACAATATCTACTAATAAATATTATAGTGATGCATTGTCCGTCATTAGCTTTATCGTCGATTCAATCGGCGTTAAAAATAAACATTATGAATCGATGCAAATTCAACGGACAATTGCTTTGGTACTGTCAAACCAATCGGAAAAAGCGGCCTTCATAATTAATGGCCTCTTAGCCAACGCCGAAACTGAACAAAAGAAAAATTATTTGCGTAGGCTTTTAGGGATGGACCGGCATAGTATAATTTATAACAGAAGAACTTCAGTAAGAAGCAGTGAGATGGTAAATGGTGTGCTCGTCATATGGGAATGATTTATTTTACATTGTAATCCCAAATTTCTGTAACAATCTGTAACAATAAGATCCACACGCCATCTAAATGATAAACTCCGTTTATCATGAACTGGAAATTGCCTTTCAAGAAAAAATCAGACAAGCCAAAAATTAAAAAAACCAAGCTCCGTGAATGGGTCGACGCTGTGATTTTCGCAGTGATTGCCGCCACCATTGTCCGTGGTTTACTCTTTTCGGCTTATGCTATTCCCTCCGGTTCAATGGAAGGAAGCGAACTCACCGGCGATTACCTTTTTGTAAGTAAATGCAGCTATGGCGCACGGATGCCCATAACCCTGCTCTCCATACCATTTACCGAACCCAAAATGTTTGGTATAAACACTTACTCGGATGCTATTCAACTGCCTTATTTCCGCTTGCCTGCGTTTACCAGCATTAAAAAATACGACGTTGTGGTATTTAACAAACCGGCTGATGCCGATTTCGATGTGCCAGTAGACCAGCGTACCACGCTGATCAAACGCTGCCAGGCAACTCCCGGGGACGTATTAACAATTGTAAATAGCCATGTATATATTAACGGTAAAGCGTCATGGAACGCACCCAAAGCCCAAACATCCTATGCGGTAGTTACCGATGGGACCGATATAAATCCACAGGCGCTTGAAGATTTGCACATGGAGATACGGCAGCCGCTCGGTGCTAATACTATGGAAGTAGTAATGCCGGCACAAAGCGTTGCAACGTTAAAATCGTTTTCAAACGTAAAAAGTGTTACACCTTATATACAACCGGCCGGAGTTTTGGACACAGCAGTGTTTCCGCACGATCCGCACTTTAAATGGAATATCGACAATTTCGGCCCCATCCAAATGCCAAAAAAAGGCTGGACGGTAAAACTTAATGATTCCACGCTCGCCCTTTACCGCCGCGCAATCGAAGTTTACGAACATAATAAAGTAGAAACCACCGCCAATGGCATCCTGATCAACGGACAAAAAGCAGATACCTACACGTTTAAAATGGATTATTACTGGATGATGGGCGATAACCGCCACGATTCGCTGGATTGCCGGTTTTGGGGGTATGTGCCGGAAGATCATATCATAGGCAAAGCGGTGATGAACTTTTTCAGCACTGATTCAACAAAAGATATTTTCCACAAAGTACGTTGGGACAGGGTATTCAGGCCGATCAATTGAGGTACTGACAAAACAGTGTCACCATTGCTTTAAAAACTTCTTCCGATCTTTGTTATAACCGGTCGGATTGATTTGAAATTGGTGCAATCACAAAATAATGCTGACAAAACACTGTCACCATCACTCCGAAATATTGCTTGTATATTTGTACTAGTCGGTGAAATCACAGGAAAATCGGTGAAATCACAAAAAATTAATACTGACAAAACACTGTCACCATTACATTAAAAACTTCTCCCGACATTTGTATTGATCAGACGATCATTTAAAAACCGGTAAAATCACAAAAACAACTATGCCAATCAGCATAAAAAGCATTACTGACAAAACACTGTCACCATCACATTAAAAACTTCTCCGGATATTTGTATTGATCACCTATCCGAGTATCAAAAAGGGTTTAAAAAGATCAAACCCACTACCAAACCATACATTCATCTTCCAGACTTTCCGACTTTTCGGACTTCCGGACCAACCAAAACTATGAGCTATAAAATATATTTATACGACACCGATACCGATTGCATAGGCTCGGGCAGCCTGTCATCGTCTTACATTCAATTACAGCTGGAAGCCGCCGCGGGCCAGGATGTGGAAGTACATATCAGCTCCGTTGGCGGCAGCGCCTTTGATGCCATTGCCATTTACGATCTGCTTAAAAAATATCCCGGCAACGTCACTACGTACATTGATGCTTTGGCTGCCTCGGCCGCGTCAATAGTGGCAATGGGTGGCAAAAGCGTGGTGATGAGCAAATACGCCCTACTGATGATCCACAAACCGATGGTAGGCACCGGCGGCAATGCCGACGAGTTGCTAAAAGACGTGCAAATGCTGAACACTGTACAGGCACGCCTGGCACAAATTTACATGGACAAAACCGGGTTGGACGGGGTTAGGGTTAACAGTTTGATCGACTCCGTCACCTGGTTATCCGCTGATCAGGCGCTCGATCTGGGCTTTATCGACCAGGTGGAAGATTACAGCGCAGAAATAACCAATAAAACCCTCATCCGGAATTATGTGGACAGCGCACCGGTATTTTACAAACGGTATATCAACAAGATCTTAACCAATAAAAGTAACATGAACACTGAAAACAAAGAACTTATCGAAAGAACCACGTCGGTTTTGGATAAGATCATGAACTTCTTTAAGAAAGTCGTGAACAAACAAACAATTACCGACAAAGGCGTCCTGCACCATGCAGGCGAACTGGACGAAGGCACCGAAGTTTACAACGACGAAGACATGAGCAGCCCGGCGGCCAGCGATTGCTACACAACTGCCACTGGCGACGAAATTGCGGTACAGGGCGGTAAAGTACAAAAAGTTACCCCCGCCGACCCGGACGCCGAACCAGGCACCGACCAGGATGCTTATGATGACGACGACACTATGCCTTCGGACAAATTGAGATCGTCAAAAAAACCGAAGGACATCCAAAACCGGCTCCAGCACATCAAAGCTAAACTGCACGCACAAAATGCACTGTTAGCCGAGGCGCGTGAAGCCCTGGAGGTAGCGAGCCTTCGTCTTAAAAAGACCCGGGAAGAAGTAAAAAACGAGATCAAATCTGACTTTACCCCAGAAGGCTCGAAACGCAGCGCAAAAGCAAAATCCGAACCTGTTCCTTTCTTCGCTCCGCAAACACAGCTTGCACAAAACGCGGTTCGGAGAGCAGTCGCGAAATAAGTAGCAGTGGCAGTATTTATGCCTTACTAATCTCAACTGCTACTGCTACTCGCCGCTGCCACTAAACCAATCAAAATAATAAAACAAAAAACTAAAAATGGCTCAATTCACCTTTACCAACAATACCTATGCCGGCGAAGCGCTGGCCGGGTTTATGGCCAGCACGCTTTTGGAAGCCGATTCCGTTAAGCGTGGATTACTGACCGTTATTAGTGACGTAAAATCGCGCAAGATCATCCTCGATGTTGATGACGACGTGGTTTTGCAGGACCCCTCGGGGATGTTCAATGACCAGGGCACAACCGCACTCCAAAACGAAAGCTACCTTGACCCCGTGGTTTACGAATTTATGAAGCAGGAACAATGGGACAAGCTCATCCAGTCCTGGGAAGCGCAAAGCCTTAAACCTGGCGCGTTCTTGGATTATGAAGGCGTGGTCGACTTGTCCGACTTTATGGTTCAGCGCTACCTCACCAAGATCCAGATCGCTAATGAGCGTTTGTACTGGCTGGGCAAGGGTTCCACAAAGGAAGCAACGTTCACCGCAGCATTCACTGGCTTATTGCCCAGCATCGCATCAGCTTCAGGGGTTTTCAAAGTTAGCCTGGATAAACCGGCAACTTCAATGGCTGCTACAGGCATTGATGACACCGGAACGGTCACAGTCAGCAGTACATCGACCTTAGCCGACGGCGACGTGGTGACCATAACCTCGGTAACCGGTAGCAGCACGGATATCACCAATGGCACGCCGGGCGTTGCAATCCAGGGCCAATCGTACTTTATCCAGATTTTAAATGCCACGTCGTTTAAGCTGGTAAGGAACTATAACGAGATCAACAGCCGTTTGGCCGCAAGCTTTAGCGGCACATCCACTGCAGCTACCATTAGCTATATCAACGTAACCAATGTGTTATCCGTTTTGGGAAGTGTTTACGCCCAGCTTGATCCCGCCGACCGTATCCAGGAAGATTTTAACCTGCAGATACCTCTGCATATTGGTTACGCTTATGCCCAGGCACAGGCAAACAAGGCGCTGAACGTTATCAACGCCTTTACCGATGTAAAAAAGATGGATTACCTGGGTTTGCCCCTGCAGATCATGAACCACTGGCAGGCTAACACCATCCTCGGCGCCCGTTCCTCAAACCTGTTTTTAGGTGTTGACCTTTTAGGCGATGCTTCCGAACTTTCAACCGTTTACATGAAGCCATACACCAACGATAACGTGGTACGCATGAAGGCCAGGATGAAAGCCGCCGTGAACTTCAAGTTTGCCAACGAGCTGTTCTACTTGTCAGCCTGAAGCAATTAGTGAATTAGTGAGTTATTGAATTAGTGAATTTTAAATGTTCGCATACCTGTTCAGTAACTCATGTAATCACTAACCACAACCAATCACTAATTCACTAATTCAACAATTCACTAATTTATTCCCATGTCAATTTACAATAAAATAAACGCAGGCTTCAGTTTAGGTACTGATGCGCCTGTAACCGCCGGCATCGAGGATGTGATCTACATCTTTAACCAGGGCGACGTCACGCTCACCTACGATACCACCAACCCGCTTATCGTTACCGGCCTTACTGCCGCAACCGGCACCAACATTTACAAATTCGAGGGGACAAACAACAGTTTCAACACCTCATCCAAACTGGCCAAAACATCAGTCGGGCCGCGTTATACCGAAGAAATCGACTTTAACATCGCCGGTTTCTCTGTCGACATCAAAGCGCAGCTGATGGCCATGGGCTACGGCCGCGTATGCGCTATCGCGGTAAACAATTTCAACTCCAGCGATACCGCCATCGAATTGTTTGGTGCAGTCAACGGCCTGATTTTAACCGATGCCGAACGGAGCGCAGCTGACGAAACAGTCGACGGTGGCTACAAACTAAAACTCACCAATCCCGACAAACTGAGGGAGCCTTACCCGCCGCGCGCCGTATCCATCCCGCCCACCACTGGCGCTGCTACCTACGCCAGCACCATCGCTGCGATTGAAGCGCTATTGGCTTCGTAAGACCATAGTCGATAGACCATAGTCCATAGTAGTAAACTAACGTCAAGTGCCATGGACTATGGACCACGGTCCATGGACTAAAACTCAAATGCTATGAGCAAGAAATACATATTAAAACCCGGCCGCCACCAATTCGCGCCACGCTCGCCCGCAATTCATACCAATGATAACCTGGCCGACGAAGACGCGGAATGGTACCTGCAGAAGTACCCGCATATCGCCAGCCTCTTTGAAGCCATCCCAACAGAGGAAATTCACCCGGCTGAATCCGATGAAAAATCGGTGCAATCACTAAAAATCGGTGCAATCCAAAACAATAATAATGAAGACCTATTTACCACAAATTGAGCGGAGGATATTTGTAAGGCCGAACCAAACCTTCGGCATACTCAACTACGACCTCGACAATGCCTACCCGCAGCGCATGCTCGAACTGGTTGCCGGCTCGCCAACCGCCAAAGATTGCTGGAACAAGCGGTCGAAATTCATAGGCGGCAATGGCTTTGAGCAGCCCGAACTGGGTAAGCAGTTGGTAAACACCAAAGGGCTGACGCTGGCGAAACTTTTGAAAGCAGTTGCTACCGATAAAGCCTTATTCACCGGCTTTGGCATACAGGTAAACTATAACGCCAATTACAAAATCGCTTCGGTAAATTATGTAAAGTTTGAGGACATCAGGATGGGCGACACCGACGACCCGACCACCGCCGGTAAATTCGCCTTATATTCCGATTGGGGCCGCAAGACCTGGAAAAACATCATGCGCAGCAAGATCACCTTCCTGGATACCTACGACCCCAATCCTCAAACAATCAAAAAGCAGGTGCTTGCTGCAGGCGGCTGGGAAAAATTCAAGGGCCAGCTGTTTTACTTTAATCCCGAAGTGGATGATTACCCACTGATAGAGGCCGACAGCGTTTGGGAAGATTTTGAAACCGAAGCAGGCATCAAGATATTCAACAACCGCGAAGTAACCACGGGTTTCCTGCCTTCAACGATGCTGTTCATGCAATCGCGGCGCGAAGAAGCCGATAATAGCCGGCCTGACGATAGCGACCTGCCTTACAGCAATGTGCCCTCGCAGCTTGAAAAAGACCTCGGCTCCTTCCAGGGCGCAAAAAGTGCGCAAAAGATCATTGTGATCGAGTATGAGGACGAAACGTCAAAGCCGGAATTTAAGCCCTATTCTATTCAGAACAACGATAAGTTATTTGAAACGACGGAAAAATCGGTGGAGGCACGGATCATTAAAGGCTTCTCGGTTCCGAAGGACCTGATCAACCCGGAAAACGCTTCAGGCCTGAGCAACGGCGGCGAAAAAAAGGAAGCCATCCGCGAGTTTAACGACAACACGGCTTCCGACCGGCTTGAACTATCTGAAACCTTCGCCGAACTATTCAGCCATTTTTACACCGATATCAACCCGGCCGGCAACTGGAATATCTTACAAGTCCCCGCCACCATTGCCGACGATATTGCAGGTATAAAAGCCGGCGCGAGCATCAACCAACTACTGCTGGCTGATATTCCGCTCGAAAACAAAGTGGCCACCTTAGTTTACGCCTACGGCTTTAAGCAAGCCGAGGCAGAAGCGATGTGTTTTGCAAGTTGATTGGTTGATTAAGTTGGATTAAGTTGATTGAGTTCAGCTTATCCAAAACAACCTAATCAACCTAATCAACCCAATCCAACTTAATCAACTCCCTCAATGAACACCATATATCTCATCAGCCAGTCCACATTTCAGAATTACGAAGACATCTCCGTAAACATGAAGCCCGAGCGCCTGAACGTCTTTATAAAAAAAGCCCAGGACCTTGATCTGAAGCCCTTTTTAGGTCACGCGCTGTACTATGATTTCATCCAAAACTTCAATTCCGACGGCACCATACAGGACACCGCACCGCAACCCTACAAGGACCTTTTAAACGGCAGCGAATACCTGGACAAATACGGGCACATTGTTTTGTACGAGGGGTTGATCCCCACGCTGGTTTATTTTACGTTCGCCAGGTTTATCGAGGCGGATGCCGTGCATTACACTGCGACCGGCCCCGTATTAAAACATCACGACAATGCCGATGCCGTTGCGCCAAAGGACATTGTAAAGCTGGTACAACAACAGCGTAGCGTAGCCAATGCCCACGCCAACGAGGTGGAGAAGTTTTTGTGGGACAATAAGGTCAACTTTCCATTGTGGAACTACAACGGCAAAAACAAAAGCGCCCGTCAATCCGGCCCCCGCATCCGCAGTGTCGATCGTACCAGCTTCAACTTCCCATCTGGTTACGATCCAACCGGCGCCGACAGCTACCTGCCCATTACTGAATTTATGAATTAATAAGAAATTTCGCCGCCGTCTATTAATCCTAAAATCCATCTAATCATAAAAATCATAGTCCCATGGCCGACAAAAAAATAAGCGAACTCCCGGTGGCTACTTCCATCAGCGCATCGGATATTTCCGTACTCGTTGACAGCGGTACCGACTACCAATACACCTTTACGCTGCTGTTGCAGTTTTTGGAGGCGAACCTGATCACCGGCGCCAATGTCTCTTTTGGGACAACGCTTCCGCAAAACACAAGCGGCAATAACGGCGATGTTTTTGTAAACACTTCTGGCGGCTCATTCGCGCAGAAGGTTGCCGGCACCTGGACGATCGTTTACACCGTCTCGGCCGCTAACGGCGCCGACGGTACGATGTTGTATGGCGGCGGCGTCCCGGGAACTTCGATAGGCAAAAATTCCGACAGCTATATCGATACGCTTACCGGCATATTTTATCAAAAAACTGCAGGGGCCTGGTCGCAGGTGTTTTCAATGGCGACCGGGCCCCAGGGGCCGCAGGGCACAGCGGGTACCAACGGCACAAACGGTACCAATGGCAATACTATCCTGTTCGGCACAACCAATCCTTCCAACACCTCCACCGGGGTCGACGGTAACTTTTACATCAATACCTTAACCTACGTGTTCTTCGGTCCCAAGACCTCCGGTGTATGGGGCACAGGCGTATCCCTGATGGGGGCAGGGGTGCCTGGCGCGGGCACAACCGGGCAGGTTTTGGCAAAGGCTGATAATACCAGCTTTAACACCATCTGGCAGGATAACTCCTTTGCAAACCTGTCCGGCGCGCCGACGGATAATACCAACCTGGCAACCGCTTTAAGCGCAAAGCAAAATTCGCTGGGCTTTACACCTGAAAATTCCGCAAACAAAGGTCAGCCAAACGGTTACCCCAGCCTCGACAGCAGTGGCAGGGTGCCCTCGGCCCAGCTTCCGGCTTATGTTGACGAGGTACAGGAGTTTGCCAACTACGCCGCCTTCCCAACCACCGGTGCGACAAACATCATATACATTGCCCAGGATACCAATTACGAATATCGCTGGAGCGGCTCCGCCTATATACAGCTCGTTGCCTCACCCGGCAGCACCGACGCCGTACCCGAAGGGACCACCAACCTGTATTTTACCGCCGCCCGCGTTTTGGCGGTAGTGCTAAGTGGCATCAGCTTCGGGACGGTGTCGGCTATTACAGCAACCGACAGCATTTTATCCGCCTTCGGCAAGTTGCAGGCACAAATCAACTCGCTAACCGGCAAAGTGCTCCCGACCGGCGGAACAACCGGGCAGGTACTGGCCAAAAACTCCAATACCAGCTATGATGCCGGCTGGATCAATCCACCATCCGGGTCTTCGGCCATATCCTATAACTTTTACCAAACAACATTATGAAAAAGTCCATAGTCGATAGACAATAGTCCATGGTAAAAACAAACGTAAACGGCTATGGACTATGGACCATGGTCCATGGACTAATAACAAATTTAATAATTCAACTATGAACAGCTCATCCAATACCACCTCATTTGCCACCCTCACCCAAAGTTACCCGGCGGTAAACATTGCATCCGGAACGGCGGCCAATACTGTTACCCCGGTTACCACCGGCAGCACCAATGCCAGCGTGATTACCGACGTGCTTTTCCGCAACCTGGGCGCCTCGTCGGTTAACTTTGACATATACGTGGGCTCTACATCAACCGCCCAAAACAAGATCGCCCAGGTTCAGGTTCCTGCCAGCGCGGGCAATAATGGCACAACGGCCCTGGCCACCCTAGCTGCCCTTGCGCCACAGTTATTCGACATTGACCTGGCAGGCAACCGGGTAATGACCCTCGAAAGCGGCGTGGCCCTGTCGGTGGCAAACATCGCACTTACCTCCGCCGCAGTTTATGTTATGGCTAAACAAAGAAATTTCTGATCATGTACGAGATAGCATCAGTTAATACGTCTCCTTACCGTTTGTTTCTCTCAAGAAAAAAGAACATTTGGTATTCAATGGCCAACGGCGAATGGAACAATCCTCAAACATGGATTTCAAATTCTGTAGACCGAGGACTAATTCAATATCCGCAGATCGGGGATGACGTTTATATCAATCATATCGTAAATTATTCTAACAATTTAATAGGTACCTATCTATTTAATCGAACTATTAAAAATCTTTACATAGGACCAAATGGAAAATTAACAAGTACTACTGCTAGCCTAAGTCAAAACTCACTGCAAATTACCGGAAATCTGCAATGTGCTGGCGCGATTGATTTTAGTAGTACTACCAGCCCTATAACGATCGAGTTGCAAGGTTATAGTAATTTTATCGCAAATTTCACTGCAGGCACTCAGTCTACGATATACTATTCGAGCACTCAACCTCAAAATATTCTTAACGTCAATTATTATACGCTAAGTACCGATAATTCAATTAAAACCGTTGTTGCCGATCTTACTATAAACGGGCAATTAATTGTTAACTCAAGCACATTCGAATTAAGTGGTTATAATGCTTATTTAAACGGAGCAGTCACTGTGGCCGGGGTGCTAAGTAAAAACTCAAGTGCCGGAGTCGTCAATTTCTACAGCACTCTTACTATGGCAAATTCAACCGGTATAATCGCATTTACCGGGAACCCGGTAATAAACATGTATGGTAATTTCTCAGGAGACTGCCGGGCAGGCTGCAATTTTGGCTCCAATACCTGGAATATCTTGGCGAACCTTTACTTTCAACTTAATGGAGGGGGTAACGTGGCGATTAACACTGGTACCAATTCCGTTGTTATTGCTTCGGGCAAAACTTTGACTATTAATGGTTTGTTCGGCAGCACAACTAATAACCAGGGTGGTTGGATAAACAGCGGAAGCATAACTGGTGCAGACGGCACAGCGATTCTAAATGTGATCGGTACATACGCTTATGGATCCGCCAACGCAGCAATGTCGATGGGCACCTTCAACTACAATTACAGTGGTTACTCAAACATTCAGGTGCAAAGTGGCGTAACGATGAATTTGCCTTACTCGTCCTATTATGCATTAACAATAAACGGTACAGCAACACTTTCAGCAAACACAACGGTAAGTCAGGCATGTAACATTAACGGATCGCTGGAATGTTCAACTTTTAATTTTACGTGCAGCGGCACGCTAAACTACAGCGGCAACTTCACCAAGAATGGAAGCGGTATTGTTAGTTTATATACTACCAATGGACAAAACTCGACGGGAAAAATTGATTTCAGTGCCGGAAATCCCACCGTTAATTTTTCAGGAAATCTTACCGGAGACGTCAGAGCGGGCTTAAATTTTGGTAGCGGAACTGTCAACATAAGTGCCAGTTTAAGCTTTTCTACGTGGATTAGCGGTAACACCGCCGTTAATATGGGGGGTAATATAGTGATTGGATCGGGAGTGACTTTTACCAATATTGGCCTCAGCAATGCCACTGGCGGCATTAACATGATCGGAACCATTAACGGAACTGACAGTACAAGTATTTTCGTCAACAAAAGTGTCTTTGGTTATTCTAATATTACGGCGCCCATGGTTACAGGTAAGTTATATTGTAATCAGGCTGCGAATACTTTTAATTATCAATTGTCGGGCAATCAAAATGTACAAGTGCCATCCGATTCGACATCGCCGGGCTATTACAATCTCACATTATCTGGATCAGGCAGTAAAACACTACTGGGAAACGTTTCAGTAAAAAACATTTACACGTTGACATCGCCTGCAACGTTAAATTCAAATGGATACGCACTAACTAATCCCTAGAGACGATTTTTTTTTATAAAAAACTCGCTTGGAGAAATTTACCGAAGGTTTTTCAATGACCAGATAGAATAGGTATGCCAAGGAAATAGCGATAGAAATTTCGATTACAAGCCAAAACAATTGATAATGTCCAAAATCGAAATGAAGCCTTTTTCCGATGCCGACGAACATTATAAGGACAAGGCCATGAATGAGATAAAGGGAATAAGAGATGTCGCCAAGAATGATCATTAGCCGGATAGAATGCTTAAAAAATATAATTATCAAACAGCTGGCTGTCAGTAAGGCGATTATCGGGAGGCCAAATTTATATCCAACAAAAAGTGCCATAAGTATTGGCAAAAGAAGGTTTTTCCAACGTCGATCTTGATAAAAACGGACCAGCGAAATTCCTAGAGCGAAAATCGGAGCATAATTGAGAACCAAATAATAGGAATTTGAGAACGGGATCAAGCAGGTTAAGCTAAAGGCGATCAAAAAAGCGGATTTATAAATGTAGTGAGCAGACAGGAAATATAGGAGTCCGACGATCAAATAGAATTGAAATTCAACACAAAGCGTCCAAAATATATGGTTGTAAAACGGATAGTTTGTAAATGGCACTAAATAAAATATATGGGCAAGAAATTGACCCGGATTGAAAACAATATGCTCTCCTTTTGAAGCGGACAGCGCACCAAAAAAAATGATAGTTAACAAAATAGTAGCAATGTACGGAGGGTCAATCCTGATTGATCGCTTCAACAAAAATCTAAAAAATTGATCAGGTCTGTAACCGGATTTAATCAACGAATAGACTATGATAAAGCCGCTTACCAGGAAGAAAACATAAACGCCTGTTTGGCCGAAGTTGAAAATTGACGAAAGTTTTGGATATGAAATCAAGCTTGAGCCATAATGGCAAAAAACAACACCCAAAGCAGCCAATCCCCGCAAATATTGAATAGATAATATCTTACCCTCTTTTTTCATGGGTATGAAGATATAAACTCTTAATTAAAACCTATCAAAAATCAAAATAATGAAAACATCACCCCTCTTCTCCCTCAATCTAACCGACCTCGGCAAAGGCCTGCTCGTAGCCGTAGGCGGTGCGGCAATCGCCGCAATAGAAAATGTGCTGCAAGCCGGTTCTATTTCATTCGACTGGAAAGCCATCGGCAGTGTAGCCCTGGCAGCAGGTTTGTCCTACCTCGGCAAAAACTTCTTTACCCCGGCAAAACTGGTTACGCCGGCTGAATAACACCGCGGGTCGCCAAACAGGCGTTCACCTAAACCTTATCGCTTTCCCACCAATGAACCAATCAACTAATGAACCAATGAACACCATCTCCACAAACGGACTAAACATCATTAAAAACTTTGAAGGGCTTAGCCTTTCAGCCTATCGAGATGAAGCGGGCATATGGACGATCGGCTACGGGTCCACCCGCTATCACGATGGCAAACAAGTAAAGCCCGGTGATAAACTCGCGAATGAACTCCAGGCCGATGCATTGTTCCGCAACACCATGGGGCAGTACGAAGACGCGGTAAATAGCCGGGTTAAAGTGCCGCTCACGCAAAATCAGTTTGACGCACTCGTGTCGTTCACCTACAACGTAGGAACCGGCGGGCTTGAGGAATCAACCCTGCTGGCAAAGCTGAACGAAAAGAACTACGCCGAAGCAGCTGCCCATTTTTTAGCCTGGGACAAGATAACCGACCCAAAAACCGGTCAAAAAATAGTCAGCGAAACCCTTTTACAGCGCCGGAGAGAAGAAAGTCGCCTGTTTCTTACGCCGGACAAACCTGCCACAACCACAAAATAAAATGACTGCCATCGAACATCGGGAGCTAAAAGGTATAACCATCAGAAACCTGGTGGTAACCATTATGGGTACCGCAAGCATTGTTGCATCGGTGATGTCAACATACTTCGGCCTCCGCAGCGAAATCGAGGATATAAGCATATCGCAAAAGACCGAAGAACGCATTAACAATATGCGCATCAAAGTTTTGGAGGACGAAATGTTTGTTCTTCAAAGGGAAATGGACGAGATCAAATTCGCCAAACCTTATCCAGCTAATGGCAAACGGGCAAGGTCGACATACTCCTCGCTACTGACTTCGACAAACAAGCCAATCGCCCGGTAACTCTCGTCAATCAGCGTCCCAATAGCATGCAGATTTACCAATCGAAATCGGTGTAATCAACAAAAAATCAGTGTAATCCCAAAAAATAAAAATAAAAAATATGAGTCTGAAAGCTTTTTTAACCAAAATCTGGGCCGGAGTAGAATCCCTGTTTGATGGGTTTCCCGCCGAAATGAAGACTGCCATTCATATTGGCGTAGTCGTAACCCAAAACATCAAAAACTTCGTTGATTCTCCGGCGGCAGACATTCTTACCGCCATCATTCCGGACGATATTGGCGATGATATCAAAAACTGGCTGCGCGCCAAACTTCCTGAGTTACTTACCGAACTGAAACTGGCCGATAGTTGTGCCGGCCTTACTGACCCGCAGCAAATCACCCAGTGCGCCATAAAAGTGCTACAAGGATTGTCCGGAGACATTCAAAGCTCGTTTTTGCACAGCTTATCCATTCTTATCGCAAAAATAGCTTCAAATGGCTCGCTCACCTGGGCCGATGGCGTCACCATTATGCAGTGGTATTATCAAAACGTGTACAAAACTGCAGCTTAAAAATGGGTGTCCGCAACCGCCACCTGTTTTTAATATTTATTGCATTTAATGTTGCCTGAAAGTTTTATATTTGCATCCCTGTTTGGATGCTGGTTTAAACAGGAATGCCCGGATGGCGAAATTGGTAAACGTTGCGGTCTCAGAAGCCGTTGAGAATTGTCTCTTGAGAGTTCGAGTCTCTCTTCGGGCACATCCTTTTTAAGTCGAAAGTCTTAAGTCAAAAGTCTCAGGTCAATAATTAAGACTCAGAACTTTAGACTTAAGACTTTCGACTTGTAAAAAAAGCCCGGGTGGCGAAATTGGTAGACGCACCATCTTGAGGGGGTGGCATCCGTAAGGTTGTACGAGTTCGAATCTCGTTCCGGGCACATTCCTAATACCGCAAATTTATCTTCGGTTATAATTATTCCATTGTAAATGAACACACTCTACCGGTTCTTCGCAGCACCTGCCCTTTTTTTCCTGACTTTTAATCCTTGCTTTGCGCAAACCGTAATACCGTTGCAGCAAGGCAAATCAACCAGCATCCGTGGTCTTTCGGTTGTTGATGACAGCATCGCCTGGCTCAGCGGCAGTAAAGGCACCGCTGCCATTACGCACAATGGCGGCAAAACCTGGGACTGGCAGCAGGTAAAAGGATTTGAAAAAGCTGATTTCCGCGACATTGAAGCCTTTTCGGATAAAGAAGCCATCATCATGAGTTCCGGCACGCCGGCACTTATTTTAAAAACCATCGATGGTGGCGTTAACTGGCAGGTGAAATATAAAAACACCGACACTGCATATTTTTTTGATGCGATGGATTTTGCGAACCAAAAACATGGGCTTGTTTTGGGTGATCCTGTAAATGGAAAATTTGTTTTGATGGAAACAATTGACGGCGGTGAGACCTGGAAACCGTTTGCTAATCCCCCTAACGCGCTACCTGGTGAAGCCGCATTTGCGGCGAGCGGAACTTGTTTACGATTCGATGGCAACATCACAGTAATCGTGACTGGCGGAACTCATAGCCGCGAGTTAAGTTTATATAATAATTCTTATCCAACACATTGGGTTTATGAGGAAACTTCTCTTAAACATGGGAAATCAAGCCAGGGCGCTTTTTCTTTTTCGGGTTATCCTGGGATAATCGTTGGCGGCGATTATCAAAACGATCATTCGACGGATTCTGTTGCCGAATATTATTTTTACAGCGGGAAAGAGATTTCAAGTGAAAACGGTGTATTCCATCCCAAGGTTCCCCCGGCCGGCTACCAATCCTGTGTTGAATTCATTTCAGGACAAACTTTTCTTTCCACCGGCACCCCCGGCAGCAATATTACCACCGATGGCGGCAAAACCTGGAAGCAAATTGATAATACCAGCTATAACGTATGCCGCAAAGCGAAGAAAGGAAAACTGGTACTCCTTGCCGGAAACAAGGGCGTAATCGGTATGTTGAAGCTATAAAATACAGCAAATTAGAGGCTTAACAAGGTTGAAAAATAAATTAAAATTAGCCTTGCACACCAAATTGAATAGTCCTATATTTGCACCACTTTAAACCAAGGGGTTAAAGTAGGATTCTGTAGCTCAGCCGGTAGAGCATAACACTTTTAATGTTGGGGTCCTGGGTTCGAGTCCCAGCAGGATCACTGGAAAATAAGGCCGCTTTTCGAAACAGGAAAGCGGCATTTTTATTTGCTGAAAAGACAATTTTCACCGACATTTTTTCCGCGTACACCGACATCCCTTGCTATCCTGCCAACATTACCTTTACACACCGTTAATACTGCACTAATTTTGGGTATCAATCAATAGAAAATGGAAACTAACAATAACAACCCCAATACACAGCACAACGGCCGCACAGTGGCCGGCATTATTGTACTGGCAATAGGCAGCATGCTGCTCATCAGGCAAATGGACTGGTTTTTTATTCCGCACTGGCTTTTCAGCTGGCCCATGTGGATGATCGCTTTTGGCGTATACATCGGCGGCAAATACAATTTTACCAAGCCGATATGGCTTTGGCTGGTGGTTTTGGGCACCGCCTTCCTGGTCACCCAAAATATACCGGATGGCGGCCGTATCATGTGGCCGGCAACGATCATAGCCCTTGGTGTCTGGATGGTTACCCGGCATAATGCCGCAGTTAACGGCAAGCGGCCCGAAAAAAATTATTCGGATTATACCGAGGTTAAATAGTTTAGTTTGATTTTTATAAGTGTGAAGGCCGGGCGGTTAATTTCGCCCGGCTTTTTTATTTTGACAAGTGTTGACCGGCCAAATGTTGCGGTTAAATAATCAGCTTTGGCCGATTAAAAATTGCTATAGCGGGATTTACCATTAAAACCATTATTTTGCAGGAAGAAAATTTTATGAAAAAAATATTTACCTCACTGTTTCTTCTGCTAACGCTAATTGGCTGCAAGCTATCCTTCGCCCAAAATAAAATCGTGGTTTACCAAACTGACTTCGGCCTGAACGATGGCGCAGTTTCCGAAATGAAGGGTGTGGCGATGGAAGTATCGCCAGACCTAAAATTATTCGATATCACCCATGAAATCCCGGCCTACAACATCTGGGATGCCGCCTACAGGTTAGAGCAAACCATTAAATACTGGCCCACCGGCACGGTGATCGTTTCGGTGGTCGATCCCGGGGTTGGCACGGCACGTAAATCAGTTGTTCTGAAGACAAAATCTGGGCACTTTATCGTAACGCCAGATAACGGCACCTTAACGCTGGTGGCCAAATCGCTCGGAATAGCTGAGCTTAGGGAGATTGACGAGAACGTAAACCGGCGCAAGAATTCAGAACGGTCAAACACATTTCATGGCCGGGATGTGTACAGCTACACCGGCGCGCGGCTGGCCGCCGGCGTGATCACTTTTGAACAGGTTGGGCCACTGTTGCCGCCGAAGGTCGTTTCGATCCCATTCCAGGATGCTGTTTTGGATGCGACAACTATCAAAGGGGATATACCGGCGCTCGACGTTCAATACGGAAATATCTGGACGAACATTCCTGATACCTTATTCAACAAATTAAACCTCAAATACGGCGACGTTGTGCACGTCATTATTTTTAACAAAAAACAGCAGGTTTACAGCGGGGATATGCCTTATTCCAAAACTTTCGGCGAAGTTGCCACGGGGAAACCACTGGCATACATCAACAGCTTGCTGCAATTGTCGTTCGCGCTCAATATGGGCGATTTTGCAAAAACCTACCATGTTGACAGCGGCGCCGACTGGAGCGTTAAGGTTAGCGTTACCAAACGGCAATAAATATTAAACCCCATGCCCCGAAATTTCACAATTTTTTCACCGACAATTTATCAGCCCTCACCGATTTGTTTAAACAGGCCGCCAGTTTTTGCTTGCGGCATGTTTAATGTTGCTTTATGTTTGGATAACATTTAATTTGCATCAGATAATGGACAATAACATACAACAACCAAACCCTCCCCGCAATGGCCGCGCCCTGGCGGGGATCGTCTTACTGGTTGTGGGGGCAGCACTGCTTCTAAAACAGTTCGACTATTTCCTCATTCCACACTGGCTGTTTGACTGGCCGATGTGGCTCATCTTTGCCGGGCTCTTCATTGGTTCCAGAACAAATTTTCAGCGGCCGTCATCAATCATATTGATCGTTTTAGGTGTAGTTCTGCTCATATCCCATAACGTACGCAACTCCGAAGATATAGTATGGCCGCTGGCCATCATCGCATTTGGCCTGTGGATGATAATGAGGCGGCATAGCCCCACCAATAAGGATTACTGGAACCGCAAATACCAAAACAAATGGGACTGGCGTTTTCATACCGGGCCAACCCCTGACCCTAACAACCCGCCGGTATCCGATACTACCTATACAGAAGTGCCGCCGCAGGACCCAAAAGGCAGCCGGCCTGTGGGCGATGACTACATCGATGCCGTTTCGATATTTGGCGGAGTAAAAAAGATCATCCTTTCGAAGGACTTTAAAGGTGGCGAGATCGTTAACGTTTTTGGCGGCGCCGAGCTCGACTTTACCCAGGCGAATATAAACGGGAAGGTGATCATTGATATTACCCAAATATTTGGCGGGGTAAAGATCATCGTCCCCGCCAACTGGCAGGTTGTGCCCGACCTGGCCGCAGTTTTTGCCAGCGTTGACGATAAAAGGATCAAATCGCCCGCGCAGCCTGCCGGCGATAAGATTTTACTGTTAAAAGGCGTCTCCATTTTTGCTGGGATAGACATCAGGAGTTTTTGAGAAAGCAAATAGTCGATTGAGTTTACCCGATAGTTATCGGGTAAGTGAGTGGTTTGTCACCTTAACTTAATCAACTTAGTCAACATAATAAACTTAATCAACTAAAATTGGCATCACCGACAACATCACGATTATACGCAGTAGTTGCCGTGTGCGGACTGATCTGGGCCGCAGCGCAGAGCTATATTATCCATGTTGCGGTGCCCAACTGGTATATCGCCGCCACTGATGCCGCTGTTAACACCTTGCTGCTGGCCGCCGCCTGCTGGCTCATCAATAATAACCTGCGTTACTATCAACCGGCAAGCGGCAGTTATATGAATATCCTGATATGGCACATCGCGCTGGCCGCAATATGCACTTTGGGCTGCCGGTGGATATTGCCGCTTTTGACTTCGGACGCGGCTTACAATAAATTTTTGATCAGCTCCATCTTTATCCGCGCATTTATCGACTTTTTGGCCATCGGCTGGGTGGGGATGATCAGCATTATCTATTATTCGCTCCTCGACCAAAAAGAGAATGAAAAACGCAAAGCCGAAGCCGAAAAACTGGCCCGCGATGCCGAATTATACAATTTAAGGCAGCAGTTGCAGCCGCACTTTTTGTTTAATAGCTTAAATTCCATCAATGCACTGATCGGGTTTAAACCCGATGAGGCGCGGCGCATGATCCACCAGCTCTCCGACTTCCTGCGCGGTACACTAAAAAAAGACGACCAGTTGCTGGTACCCCTAACTGATGAGCTAAACCATTTGAATTTATACCTCGACATTGAGAAAGTACGTTTTGGCCACCGGCTGCAAACCGAGATCAGCAGCGACGATAGGGCAAAAACGGCTTTGCTACCCTCCATGCTGCTGCAGCCGATCGTGGAGAATGCGATAAAATTCGGCCTTTATGATACCACCGGTGATGTAACCGTAAGCATTAGGGCCGAGATGGACGGCAGCTTTTTGAACCTGATCATCCAAAACCCCTACGACCCGCAAACCTCGCGGCCCAAACACGGAACAGGCTTTGGCTTAAGGGGCGTCCAACGCCGGCTGTATTTGCTTTTTGCGCGAAATGATTTAATGGAAACTTATGCAAATGATAATATCTTTACAACCATTATTAAAGTACCGCAATTGTAAAGCATGAAACGCGCACTGATTATTGACGACGAGCCATTGGCCCGGATGGTTGTAAGGGAGTATTTGCAGGATTTTAGCCAGATAGAAGTTATACAGGAATGTAACGACGGTTTTGAGGGCCTGAAAGCCATACAGCAGCACCAACCCGACCTGGTATTTTTAGACGTGCAGATGCCCAAAATAAACGGCTTTGAAATGCTGGAGCTGGTTGATACGCAGCCGGCGGTGATATTTACCACGGCCTTTGATGAATACGCCATAAAAGCTTTCGAGGCACATGCTGTTGACTATCTGCTAAAACCTTTTAATAAGGACCGCTTTCATAAGGCGGTTGAGAAATACCTGGCGCAGGCGCCCGCTCCCGCAGCGGCAAAAAAAACCGAGGAATTATTGGAAACCAGCAACTCCCCCGCCCAGCATGAGCGCATTGTGGTAAAAACCGGCACCAAAGTAAAGATCATCCCGGTTCAGGACGTGCAATACCTGGCCGCCGACGATGACTATGTAAGCGTTTATACCCAGGAAGGCTCTTTCCTGAAAAATAAAACCATGAATTTTTTTGAGCAGATGCTCGACCCGCGCTATTTCGTTCGCGTACACCGCTCCTATATGATTGCCATACAGCAGATCACCCGCATCGACCCCTATGAAAAGGATGCGCACCTGGCCATTCTAAAATCCGGCGCTAAAATACCGGTTAGTAAGACGGGGTATGTGAAATTGAAGCAGGTGCTGGGGATTTAAGCTCAGGTGTTCAAGTGTTCACGCGACACGGTTTAAGAGACAACTTCGGGATAGTGGCCAACGAATAATAACCATATATTAACCAAAAAAACTTCACTAAATTTGGTTATTTTAATTTTATTGCACAAATTTGTTATTAATTAACAGATGGTTTAATTAAACGTACTTTGACATGTTGGTATCCTTTACAGATTCGTATTACGAATTGCTGTATACCGGAGGGAAAGTGCCCGGCAAGCCCCGGTTTCCACCCGAAGTTATCAGCCTCTTTCGTTTAAGAATCGATCAAATCAAGAACAGCACATCGACACAGGAATTGAGAAAATTCAAAAGCCTGCGTTTCGAAAAGCTGGAACCTAAAAGTGCCCCTGTTCCGGTTTACTCCGTCAGGGTGAATGACCAGTACCGTTTGGAATTTCACGTGGACAGCAATAACAAAATTGAGGTCATCGAGGTTATCCGGATGAGTGATCATTACTCAAAATAAGCCAATGCTATTTTGAGCTCTAGCATAAGACAGTCGTTGTCATTAAAAAGAATCAGGCATTTGAAAAACAGGAAAGTCTAAAAAAGAAAGGCATCAGAATTACGTCAGGCACCCTCAAAGGATCATAATGATTTTTTGCTGGTCCGACAATTGTAATCGCCATTAAGAAGATTAAAAGACATAGAAAAGTATAAGCCATTTAAGAATTAGCAGGACATTAAAACGAGATTATTTATGCAGAATGTACATGAGGTAGTAGATCAGGATGGAAAGACGCTTAGGTCTCCCGACCTCTTCCATCCTGGCTACATACTCAAAGAAGAAATTGAAGCCAGGGAGATCGCCAAAAAGGATTTTGCGGGGCTGCTCGATATGCTGCCTACGCATTTAAGCGAGGTATTGACCGGGAAAAGGCCGATAAGCGTTCGCTTAGCCCGCCGGCTTGAAACCGCCCTGGAAATCAGTGCAGGTTTCTGGCTTAGAATGCAAGCTGAATATGACCTAAAATCTGCTGAACAGCAGTCGGACCCTGCCTTGCTCAGAATCGAGGATATTGTCCGCATACAACAGAACAACAATACCAGCCTCGGCAAGGCCATCGTAGCTTACGAGGTCGCTTCTGAGGGTTCGATAGTTGTTCGGAGGTTACCAGCAAATAGTGCATTGAAAAAGAAAGGAAGGGCCGGTGCCCGGCAAAAGCAAGAATAGCGGCCCGCCAAAGACGGATTTATTAAGTCTATCGTCGGTGTTATCACAGCACCATAGCTGTTAAACCAAGGCATTGTTCGCATTAGGAAATTAACAGCTACTTTTCTGGCGACCACTGAATCGTCTTTGTAGTGCAGTGATAACACCGACCACAAGCTGAAATTGCGCACTTTAAAAATCATCGATTGCGGGTAGCTCATGTTTATAAATGCCGATTTTTTTTAACTCTTCCTGTGAAATCAAGACTTCTGCATCATACGATACAATAATATAATCTAACTTTTTTATCCACTTTACAAAGGCTTCGAATTGATGCGAGTCTTTTTGAGATTGTAAATCAAATAAAACTTCTAATGTTATTCTACAAATTCTCATCAAGTATTTGAGTAGTGATGTGTCGTCGATATTAATGCCACTATGTACATATCTACTCCGAATATCATAAATTTTCTGAAGGGTTCTTTTTTGTTCATCAAAGGTCACATCGAAAGTAAGATGAGTTAAAATTGCCGCTCTTTTAGAAACCGTCTGTGTGCTTTCTCCCTTATCACCAAATAACAAATCTAGCGCAATTACAAAATGAAGAAATGCCTCATTATATCGACTTTCATCTAAATGGACGTAAGCTTTTGCGATGAACTTTGAATACGATTGTATGGTTTTGTGAAATTCCGAATTGGTAAATTCAATAAATCCAAATTTGGTTAAAAGCTCAATTTTCTTTTCTCCTATTCTATCGTTTAATGAATGTGGAAACGAAACGTTGAGTGATGATTGTTGCATGGGAACCACATATCCAATAGATTTATTGAAAGCATTGATGTTTGAGTAAACCGATATCTTTTCAGCGTAGAGCTGTCTTGTGAATTTTTCCACGTTTATATAAGGTATTCCTAAAGAGATTTGCAATGATTGTTGTTCTGTAAAGCTCACCCAAAAGTCTTCAAACAATAATTCAGATAACTTTTCAAAATAGATTAGTAGTGCTTCAGAAAAACTGTTAGCTACCGGATACTTGTTAATAATTGACTGCCAAGCTATAATAGGGATGGTTTGAAATTCGCGTTCGATACTTAGTCGATTTTTAAGTTTCGTATGATACCTTTCAAAATAATCAGATGTAGCCTTCTTGCATCGGTATTCAAGTTTTCTTTCATCGAGCTCGCCAAAAGTAAATGCTCCGAATTTAAATCCCCTGAAATCTGGAGTTATCTTCGCGGGTAAAAGGAAATATTGGCAGAGTGAAACATTTTGTATTTGTAAAAAAATTTCTTCCATCATTTCTGAAGGTTCGGACGCATTTTGAAAATAAGAATAAAGCAGTAAAAAGGAATCTGCCAAGCCATCAGAATATCTCATTTTATTTGCATCAAAGGCCTTTTTTAAAATTCTTCGAAAAGTGTCGATTGAGAAATTATCGATAATCTTATACCAAAGTAATTTTTTACTGGCTTTCCCTAGTGAACCAATTTCGTTTCCGTAGTCGATCTCATCGTAAACAATGACCTGTTTATATTCTTCGTCTTCAGGTTTGACCCGACGAATTGACCCTAAAAATGGTCCTAATTGAGATACTTGACGAAATTTCATGCTTAATGCATTCCTTTTATGTAACAACAATTAAAGACATTTAAATGTTGATTAGCTATGAGCAAACTCGTGAAATGAGCATGCTTGAGATTGTTCCACTATAACTTCTTGTTCCATTATAACTTCGCAGACAGATAACCACCATGCTATCTGGGCTACTTCCGTTCAAACCACTATAATTTCAGCTTGTACATCTATCCGAAACCGGTACTTTCTGAAAAACCGGAGGTTTAATTCATTGTCAATTTCCTGAAAGTGCCGGTGCATTTTATTGCAGGCAAAGGCTTTTTTATGTTTATATACGCTTAAATCATGGTTGTCCATAAAAAACTGAATAGTTGATTCCAGCTGTTCAATGGTATCTGATAGCCAATCTTTAGGGGTATTGTTTAATTCCACAAGGTAAAGCAGGCCGTCTGTTGTTAGCATACCATCACAACGGCCCCTGCCCGGATATTCGTTATCTTTAATAACGCATTTGTCAATAGCTGTAAAAACCAGCCCGAGATTGTGCTCATTTTTTACTGTGGCAATCCATTTATCCCGTTCGTGAATATTGGTATAGGCTTTTGCACCATTTTGATCATCACATAAGCCAAAAAAAGAAACGTTTAAAGGAGGCTCCTGGCATGAGGCTTCAAAAAAATTTAGGCTCATATCTCCTCTTCAATTTCCAATAACGAATCAAATATCTGGTTGCCCTCCCTCAATATCATATTTAAATAGTTCTTGTCGGTAGGGATACCCTCGTATGTCGGTAATTTACTGATGCTGCCATCCGTTTCATTTAATTGATAGATAGCCACATCTTGTGCGGAAATAAGCGATTTTGCAGGAATTATTTCGTGCATTTTGCGAAGCAGTTCACTTGCTTTTGCCGATGCATCAATTTTATTTTTTAAGCTATATCCTTCTATCGCGATACTTAAATAATTAATGATGTAAGGGCTATGCGTGGTGATTATCAACTTATTGCCTTCATTCATATTATTAAACTCGAGCAAGCATTTGAGCATTTGCCATTGCGATGTGGGAAATAAATTTTGTTCGGGCTCCTCAACA
Organism: Mucilaginibacter sp.; assembly: GCA_035656115.1. GTDB lineage: Bacteria > Bacteroidota > Bacteroidia > Sphingobacteriales > Sphingobacteriaceae > Mucilaginibacter. Next base: position 25,422 of record DASRTD010000094.1, on the reverse strand, counting down.
ATATTTATAAAGGCCGATTTATTGTACCTGTCGGAAACTGCTGACGCTGCCGCTCTTTTTTGTTCGCTTGTGAGGTCGTTGTTCGAATAAATATCAGCAATGTCTTTTCTGAATTTATTTAATTCGTCGCTGGTCATCGGCTCTTTTGTTTCACTTTGACCATTGATGAAATTGGTTAAATACCTGGAAACAACAAAAAGCGGCACAAATGATTGGAAGCCGCTTGACGCGTCACTTAACTTTATTTTATAATTTTCGCCTTTTACGTACAAAATGTCTTTTTGCCGGTCATATTCAAGATAAGCGCCGTTAATAGGTAAAGGCAACTCTTCCTTTATTTCTTTTTTAGCTTTATCCAATTCGTCCAATACCTCACGTAAGGCCGGCGAAAAAATCCTTTGGGTTTTCAGATCTTCTATGGAACTTAAAAAATTCCGATCGGCAGGCACATACATTATTTGCGGAAGAGGGTAGTCGTTTGCCGATCTTTCCTTAATTGTTAAGGTTCGTTTGCGATAGCTGAACGAATAAGCATCGCCCACATATTCAATCTCGGAGTGATCAAGTTGCTTTATTCCTTTAATATACAATTCGGCGTAGTCGTCGATTTTATGATACTCTAAATATTGTTTTAAAACGCCATTTACTTCGAATTCCCTCTTATCATAGTTGCCACGAGTTAATACCTTTTCCATCCAGGTAAAAGTTGAAATCAGTTTGGCCACCGTACTTTTACCGCTCCCCTGGTTACCAATAAATACAGTTACCTTTTTTATATCTATCCAACCGTCATCGTCAAGACAGCCTTCTTTTATCGGACCGAAATTTCTTATCCTGATCTTAGCCATTTACTCTTTAACTGATTATTTCAAATTTAATATTATTTATGCCAATATTGAAATCAGTCGCAAAGTGTGAAACCGATACTGTCCTAAATATAGGTTTCAGACGGTGAGTGATTCGTAGCAAATTCGCTACCTCTGTATTGAGCGATAGCGTAAAAAACAAATACCATGGACGTGCAGAACATTGAACTTATCATCGAAAAAGGTGAAACCGGAATTTGGGGAAGGGTAAATTACAATGATAACCTTATTGTTGATGAAGCCGATAGCTTGAATGAGCTGGAAATAAATTTAAAAGGGCTGTTAAAGGATTTCGAAGGAGTTGATCCTGAAAGTATAATATTTGACATCAGGTATGATGTGTATGCATTATTCCAGCAGTTCGATTTTTTAAATATCAGCAAGGTTGCAAAACATGCGGATATCCATCCGGGCTTGTTGCGCCAATATGCGTCTGGTGTAAAACATCCGTCATTAAACCAGGCAAAAAAAATTGAGGATGCGTTGCATAGGCTGGCTGCAGAAATGCAAAAGGCTTCTGTTTATGTGGCTTGATGATTTACCCCCTTCGCTGCCGCAAGCAATTTTTCGCTGCCGCCCAATGCTGACACACGCGCGTCGCGTGTGCCGCCAGGTTTAGGTGTTAATAGACATTGGATGCTTATAGCCAGGATGACCAACATAGTTTGAGAAAGCACACGCGTGCGCTAGCATCGGAAGTATGAACCGGCGAAGTTTAAACCAGCCAACTGTTTTACAGCAATAAATACATATTTTATTAAAATTACCGCATCTATAATCATTTTACAGCAAAGTGGGGCTGATTAAGGGCAGTCATTCAGGGCAGACGCATTAAAATTATTTTTAACAGAATTAGCCGATACAGTTTTTAATAAACTGCTTTTTACTTTATGATGTATAATTTTAACCGCAAAGAACCCAAAGAGAAAGCCGCGAAGGTCGCAAAGTGCTTAGCTTTGTGCTCTTTGTGAGGTCTCTGTGCCCTTTGTGGTTAAAAATCTACGCTTTACTTGACAAATTAAACTTAAAACCATTTTAATGCGTTTGCCCTGGGCAGTCATTAAAGTCATTTCCAGCACAATTTATCACGAGCATTATAATAAAATATTTATTTTACAGCAAATGCTATCTATTTTATTAAATTTACTGCACAAATAATCATTTTACAGCAAATAAGTTATGGCCAGTGAACCGGCTGGGAGTCTTTGGCTTCAACGGCATTTTAATTTAGAGGAGTACAGGCTAACCCATAAATCATTTATCGGGCAAAGGGAAAAGATCGAGCTATCCATAAACGGCGATACAGAACAGACCTATGGGCCAAAATATGCGCCGCGCACAATCTCCCCGCTGCAACATATTGAATTTTCCATCAAATATGATGATCTGAGCCTCGACTTTTTGAAAGCTGTATTTGACCGGATAGCAATTGACGAGGTTACCGCTTATGTTGCTGCTGCATTAACAGGAAAGTATGCACGGAAAATAGGCTACTTATATGAGTGGTTAACAAATAAAAAAATTGAACTGCCTGCGCCGGTATCAGGTAATTACGCTGACCTGTTGGAAGAGGACAGGTATGTTACGGGGAAGGTTATTAAAAACAGCAGGTGGCGGATAAACGATAATTTTTTAGGCACCCGTGAATTTTGCCCGATTGTGAGAAAAACACAGGAAATGGACGGGGTGCTGCAGGTTGATTTAAAAGCACAGATTGAAAAGTTGAAGCAGGACCATTCGCCGGATATATTTCACCGGGCAACAAAATACCTGTACCGAAAAGAAACAAAATCATCTTATGAAATAGAAAGCGAAAATCCATCTCCCGACCGTATAAACCGCTTCATCGCAATCCTTACAACGGCCGGGGCCTCACCGGTGGCTGAGCTGCTTGATGAAAAGAACCTGACGGGACTACAAAACGCTATCGTTGATAAACGATTTGCGGCGCCCAGGTTCAGAGACTTTCAAAATTATATCGGTCAATCCTCTTTGCAGTATGGCGAGATCTTTCATTATATATGCCCCCCTCCGCGCTATGTAAACTCATTGATGAACGGATTAAAAAGCACCGAGGAAAAGTCAACTGGCAGCGATGCAATTATAAGAGCGGCAATAATTGCTTTTGGATTTGTTTTTGTTCACCCTTTCGAAGACGGCAATGGTCGCCTCCACCGCTTTTTGATCCATGACATCCTAACAAGAGACGGCATTGTTCAGCCAGGGATGATCATTCCGGTTTCCGCACACATGATCAATCATATGAGTGAATACGACAGTGCATTGGAAAATTTTTCAAAACCTTTGATGCAGCGTGTCCGGTACACCAGTTCGGCTAACGGAAAAGTTAAGGTTACCAATGCCCCGGAGATTGAAAGTTGTTTTCGTTACCCCGATTTAACCAATCAAAGTATTTATCTTGCCCAAACTGTCGCCGCGACTATTTCACAGGATATGACAGAAGAGTTGAATTTCCTTGAGCGTTATGATGAAATGAAAAAAGATATTCAGCGCCTTGTGGATATGCCGGATAGGGACATCGATCATATCATCCTTTTTCTGCATCAAAACAAGGGGGCATTCCCAAACAGGCGGAAGAATAATTTCCCCAAATTGACGGACGGAGAGTTTTTAGCGATGGAAGACATTTATCGACACGTATTTACGGATTAAATTAGCTCGTTTGGCCCCATGCCGGCGCACGTGTGCCGTGCTTTTATCAGTGTTTGAAATTAAAACCTAACTTTTTACTGGATTATTTCCCTGGTATTCGACACCATAATTTCTTTCTTCCCTTAATACTCACACGCTAAACACAGTACGGTAGATCAAACGTGTAACCTCGCTGTTCTGTCTATTTTTCTGTTCATTTATCGCCCCCGTTTTTATACTTCCCGACGTGAATTTCTGCAAAATCCAACACTTTGTCAGGCATGGCACATACTTTGCAAACGCTTTTTCAAGTGTTATAAACTTAATTTTTATTAACCCTATTAAAAACATTATGAAAAACGTAATCAAATCAATGGCTTTTGCAGTTGTGTTTTTCGCTGCAAAAACAAGCATGGCGCAGTTGAATATCGGCGCACAAACGGCCACCAAAATAGTAACGCAGGCGGTTTTACCCGCTGTTAATGCTGCCACCACCCAAAAGGTGATCAGCCAGGCTACTAATGTGGCCGCCAAGGTGGCCAACCAAACCCAGGCAACTGTGCAGGCAGCCACCAGCCAGGCAGCCAATTTAAGCGGCCAGGTAAGCGGCACTGCGCAAACCGCAGCACAAGCGGGGCAAAGCCAGGCTACTTCGGTAAGTACCACCACATCTTCAACTGATGCGCTATCTTCGACCGATGCGCTGAGCGCAAATGCCAACAAAAATGACGCGAGCGTAAACGGCTCATCGTCTACCAAAGCCAGTGCAGGCAAAGGCAGTGTGATGGCCGGCGGCACTTTAAGTTCAACCGGCAGCGCCAATCTGACCAAAAACAGCGCAAGTATTGCCGGCTCAACCGCCGCAAACGGCAAGATGATGGTAAACGCCAGCACCAGTAAAGTGGGCACTACCGTAAAAAGCACATCGTCAGCCGTCGCAAACACCAATGCATCGGCAAGGAGCGCTGTGAGCGTCAAAACAGCAAAAGCTACAGCTTATGCGGCCGGTACCGTCAGCAAAACCAAAAAGGCTGCAAGCAGCACTAAAGTGAGTGCATCGGGCAGCGCTGGTATAAGCGGAAGCAGCAGTGCTTCAACCTCGATGAAAAAGATCAGCGCATCTTCTAAAATTTCATCGGACGCATCAGCAAATGTTAAGGCCGGTAAAAAACAAGCGGGTTTACATGCAGCCGGATCATCGTCTGCCAATGCTTCCGTAACAAAATATTAACCGTTTAAAAAAACCCCAGTCAAAAAGGCCGTTTCCGGCCTTTTTGATTTTCGGGGCCTTTAATTCTAATTAAAATGTACAAGCCTAAACTGCTGATCGCCTTACTGGCTTTGCCCCTGTTTACCCTGGGGCAGCAGCGATTGCAACCTGACACATCCATTAATAAAACCGGCGCAAAAAGCTTATTTGTGAACACCGGTTTGATCTATCTCTCCGACCTTACTTATGCCGGCCGCCGCGACCCCACCAGCGTACCGGTATTGCTGCCGACGGTTTCGCTGATATCCACCAAAGGATTTTTTTTAAGCGCAATTGGTTATTTTGACGTAAACGGTTCCAATAGCCAAACCGAGGGGGTAAGTTTTACGCCGGGTTATGTATTTTCGTTCGACAAGAGCAAACAATACGGCGGGGCTATCTCGGCAACCAAGTATTTTATTACTGCTAACAGCCCGATCATCCTTTCTACCTTCAATGCAACCATTGACGGGCAGCTGCATTTTAACCCGCAGGATATTATTAAGCTGACGGTTGCCGCCAGCTACCGCTTCGGTAAGAATAGCCCAAACGATGTCATTAACGACTTGGAGCTTTCGAAAGAAGTATGGCTTTATAAAAAGTCCAAAAGCCCGAATAACGGCTTTAAGATCATACCCGACCTGATGCTGTATGCAGGCACGCAATCGTTCGCCACAGCAGATACGACCTCCTCGCTGGTAGGCGGCCTTGTCGGTCAAAATATGATAACTACCACGGAATCGAGAAAATACGAGTTGCTGGCGTTCAGCGGGTCGGTGCAGTTCATCTACGCCATTAAAACCTGGCAGATCAATTTTACGCCGTATATCATTCAGCCTTATAATACGGGGCAAAACGGGTCGTACTTCCTGTACACCATTGGGGTGAATGTGACGTTTTGAGGGTGGTGATTAGTCAGAGGTCAGTAAAGTCGGAAAAGTCCGAAAGAAGTTGCAACTGGCGTCCCGGCAAAGTAATCTGATAGAAAATCGATTTAATTTTAACCGCAGAGATCACAAAGAAGACGCAAAGAACACAGAGAAAAAAATGATAAACTGTTAAAGCTTTGTGGTCTCTGTGTCGTCTTCGTTTCTCTGTGTTAAAATTTTAAATCCTCTTCCTCAAGCGCGGGTCTGACGCGTTAGCCAAAAGCGCAAAAGCAACTCGGGCTCCGCTGATACCCAGCGGCCATAATCATTTATGCATTTTTTTTGAATGACGTAATTAACGTTGTATTTTTAAACCAAGCGCACCCGGTGGCTTGTTACTTACTTAGCGTCATGAAGAATTAAAAAAATGAAAAAACTAACATTAATAGTTACCATGATTGTCGGTGTAACAATCTCTTCTTCTGCACAGAAACCGATACCGCCCGAAGTTTACGAAACCATAAAAGAACATCCTGCTCCGGCTGGTACCTATTTTTTACTAAAAGATGCTATTGCACATCCAACCAAAGTAATTGAATTAAATTTGAATACTGGGTATTTAACCAAAGTGCCAGACGAGGTTATAAAATTTAGAAATATAGAAACTTTGGATTTGAGTTTTAACGAGGTATCTGAATTACCTGCTTGGATTGTCAGGCTAAAAAAGTTAAAAAAGATAATCTTAACCAAAAATAAATTAACGAAGCTGCCGGACTTTATTTTTAATATCAGCTCTTTGGAATATGCTGATTTTTCTTCAAATGCAATTGACACTTTTGAAATTGCTGGGCCTAAAGTTAATTCACTTAAAGAATTAAATTTATCATTTAACTCTCTAAAAAAAATTCCTGACTGTTTCGGCTATTTGCAAACTTTAGAAATCCTACGCTTAGAGAATAACCACTTAACATCTATTCCTGCTGTTATCGGCAAGATGAAATCTTTAAAAAACTTATATCTATATCACAACAACATTACCGATTACGACGAAAACATTAAAGATGCTGCGGCTTTACGCACCTTGTTTTTAGCTCAGAATCCTATCGATGACGCTATGATCATAGCGCTAAAAAAAATATTGCCGAATTGCCAAATTTATTTTGGACAACCATAGCGGATAGTATTACTAATTGGACGTGTAGACAAGAAATAGGCTCGCGCAAAGCATTATTTTGATTACCTAAAAATTTAGTTTGATTTTAATGCAATAAAGTTGCGTTTGTTTTGTTTAGACAGGTAAATGAATCCAAACCATCCATCAAAATGTCTAAACTGATTTGCGGGCTGCTGCTGGCATTCTGCTTCAACCGCCCAACCCCACCGATTCCTGACAGTAAACTGGCCAAAAACGTACGCGTTAAAGTGTGGCCGCGCCTTCAAACTGAGCTGAATGATAAAGGCCTGAAACCGGGCAGTGCGCTTTATATCCGCATATTTAAAGAAGAAGACAACCTGAAAATATGGGTAAAAACCGGGCAGCATTACCAGTTTTTCAAAAGCTATAACATTTGCTTTTTTTCGGGCGGGCTGGGTCCTAAACTACGCAAGGGCGATATGAAAAGTCCCGAGGGTTTTTACACCGTCAGGCCCGGACAGCTAAACCCATTCAGTAGTTATTACCTGGCCATTAATATCGGTTATTCAAATAAAGTGGAGCAGGCAAAAGGCTGCACGGGCGATGCTATTATGATTCATGGCATCTGCGCCTCGGATGGCTGCTATGCCATGACCAACGACGGTATTGAAGACATATACACCCTTGTTTACGAAGCATTTGCAGGCGGGCAAAAAACGATGCATTTGGACATTTTTCCGTTCCGGATGGATGATGCGCACATGAAAAAGTATGCCGGCAGCAGTGTGATCGGTTTTTGGAGAAATTTGAAGCCGGGGTATGAGTTGTTTGAAAAAAATCATATTCCGGCCAACGCGGAGCCCTTTGGGCGCGAGTATAAATTCAGGAATTAGTGACGGTATTTTGGCAGTAGTTGCACGTTGTTGCAAAGTGTTGCAACAATTGTACGTAACTAACTGATTTGCATTGGGGTGTGTTGCAGGTGTTGCAGGTGTTTCTCTCCGTACGCAGTTGCGCTGCAACAGTTCCCAGCAAAACCGCATCATCATTCAGTCAAAATAAACGGGGTTTGCAAAAACCAAATGTTTGAACACCATCTTTGCAGAAAAAAACACCATGCCTCACCTGTTTTCCCCCCTCAAAATAAAGAACATCGAATTTAAAAACCGCATCGTGGTATCGCCCATGTGCGAATACTCCAGCGAAGACGGTTTTGCCAACGACTGGCACCTGGTGCACTTAGGCAGCCGGGCCATAGGCGGCGCGGCGCTGGTAATGACTGAAGCCACCGCAGTTTCGGCCGAGGGCCGTATATCATACGGCGACCTGGGTATTTATAAAGATGAGCACATCGATAAGCTAAAGCAAATAACCGATTTTATACATGCGCACGGCGCCGCGGCAGGCACACAGCTTGCTCATGCCGGCCGCAAAGCCAGTCACGAGTTGCCCTGGCATGGTAATGCGCAGATACCTTCCGACCAGCCAAACGGCTGGAAAGCGGTTGCGCCGAGCGCTATTCCGTTTACGCCAGCTGAAGAAGCGCCCGTCGAATTAGATAAAGCCGGAATTGAAAAAGTTAAGACTGATTTTAAAGCGGCCGCTGCAAGGGCATTAAAAGCAGGCTTCGATGTGATCGAAATTCATGGTGCACATGGCTACCTTATCAATGAGTTTTTGTCGCCAATAAGCAATCATCGAACCGACGAATATGGCGGGTCATTTGAGAACCGTATTCGTTTTTTGCTGGAAGTGATCGAAAGTATACAGGAAGAGTGGCCGGCGGGAAATCCGTTATTCCTGCGGATTTCTTCAACCGACTGGACCGAGGGCGGCTGGACGGCTGATGATTCGGCGGCTTTGGCCAAAATATTAGTTCATAAAGGCGTCGACCTGATCGATTGCTCGTCGGGCGGCAATGTCGCGACAGCAAAAATACCGCTGGGTCCGGGCTACCAGGTTGAGTTTGCGGAAAAAGTGAAAAAAGAAAGCGGCATACTGACCGCAGCAGTTGGTTTGATCACTGAAGCGAAGCAAGCTGATGAGATCATCCGAACCGGCCAGGCGGATATGATCATGCTGGCAAGGCAGCTACTGCGCCAGCCTTATTTCCCCCTGCGCGCGGCTTTTGAGCTGGGCCACGAGGTAAAATGGCCCGATCAGTATTTGAGAGCGAAATGGCATTAATTTACTAATTTTGAACGCCCATTCAAATAAAGATGTCATTTCGACGAGCCGTTTGGCCCGTACGATGGATGCGAGGAGAAATCTTCACCACCATGCATTACCCCGGATGCAAAATGTTGAAGATTTCTCCCTCCGGTCGAAATGACAAAACGGGTTAGTCATCATGAAGAAATACCTCTCATTAGTCACCTTTTCGCACACCATCTTCGCGATGCCGTTTGCATTCATCGGCTTCTTTTTGGCGGTGACGACAACCAATTACCAGTTCAGCTGGCTTAAGCTGGTGCTGATGGTGCTGTGTATGGTATTTGCGCGTAACTCGGCCATGGCCTTCAACCGCTACCTTGACAGGGACGTGGATGCCAAAAACCCGCGCACTAAACAAAGGGATATCCCCGCCGGCAGGATTAGCCCCACGTCAGCGCTTACTTTTACCATCATCAATTGCTTGCTGCTGATCACCGCCACATGGTTTATAAACCGTTTATGCTTTTATTTGAGTCCGGTTGCCTTGCTGGTGGTGTTGGGTTATAGCGCTACCAAAAGGTTCACCGCCCTTTGCCATTTGGTATTGGGTTTGGGGCTTTCGCTGGCGCCAATCGGGGCGTATTTGGTGGTAACCGGGCAATTCGCGCTTACCCCGCTGTTCTTTTCTTTTGCTGTTTTGTGCTGGGTAAGCGGTTTTGATATTATTTACGCCTTGCAGGATGAGGATTTCGACCGCGATCAAAAACTGCATTCCATTCCAGCCTATTTCGGCCAGGTCGCGGCCCTAAGGCTTTCCACCGCGCTGCACGTGCTGTCGGCGGGTTTTGTATTGCTGCCCGCATTTTTTACGCCGGTAAGCTATCCCTACTATGCCGGCGTGGTGTTTTTCTGTATTATGCTGATCTACCAGCACCGCCTCGTTAAACCTAATGACCTTAGCAGGGTTAATTTTGCGTTTATGACGACCAATGGGATGGCGAGCGTGGTTTTCGCTGCTTTGTTTTTAGTCGACAGGGCCTTGATTACCCATGGTACTTTAATAGGAATACATCTTTAACTTTGAGCGATGATCACCGACACCGCCGCGAACAGCTTCCGCAAAGGCCTTGAAAAGTTCATCACTTTCAGCGATGCGGAATGGGATTTGGTAAAAGAACACCTTGGCCTGATCGCGCTGAAAAAGAAAAAGCATTTTACCGAGGCCGGCAAGATATGCAAGGATGTAGGTTTTGTGATATCCGGGTCTGTTCGCTATTATCATATCAAAGATGGCGAGGAGATCACCAATTATTTCAGCTTTGAAAATGAGCTGGTCAGTTCTTACAAAAGTTTTTTACACCAGGAACCGGGAATTACCTACCTGCAGGCGCTGGAAGACTCCCTGGTTGTTACTATCAGTTTTGACAATATGCAACGTATGCTGGCGCACCCGGTGCTTGCTTATAAAATGGAGCGCATGTGCCGCCTCATTGCCGAATATTATATTTGTTGTTACGAGGACCGTGTGGCCTCCTTCATCACCCAAACGCCCGAAGAGCGCTACCTGGCGCTGCTAAGTACGGGCCGCGATATTTTACAGCGCATGCCCCAGCATTACATTGCGCATTTTTTGGGTGTTACACCGGTTTCGCTGTCGAGAATACGAAGAAGGATATTGGCGCCTGCAAGCTAACCTACTGCACCCAATCAGCTGCGTCGAATTCCTTTTTAAAGTAAAACCATTCCTGGCCGCCACCCGCCGAATGAACATTTACGAACGTCCATCCCAGGTGGCTCATGTAGTTTAGCACATCAGCTTCCGTCGTCAGACTGTTAACGTAATTCAACTGCTGAAATAGTGAGGTATCTTTTGGCGTAAACAGCCATTTATTTTCGCCGTAAGAAATTTTTGCAATTCGTTTGGTCCTTGAAATGCCCTGCGGTCCTACAACTACCTGGCAATATTTCTCCACCTTAGTTTGCGCGAATGAAAAGGACAGGAAAGAAAGCCATAAGAATAAAAAAAGGAAAAGATGTTTATGCATGATACTGGTTTTAAGAAAGGTAAAGATACTTCCCATTTAAACCAATAAGCTTGCGAGGCGATTAAAGTTATATTAGAATTTCGCGATCCTCCTTTCGCACTCCGTGTTCAAAAAATCCTAAAAATCCGTTAATCCTATAAATCTTAGTCCAAATTCTTATCTTTTGTTAACGTTTTGGGCGCCAGCCTGCACCTACCTTTGACTAAATCAAAAACGTAAAACAATGCATACCATATTAGGAGCAGGCGGATCAGTAGCCAATGCACTCACCCGCGAATTATTAAGCAACAATCAAACCATCCGGCTGGTTAGCCGCAAACAACCCGCCATCACTGGCAAAAACCTCAGCTGGAAAAAAGCGGACCTGTTAAACTACGCCGAATTGCAGAACGCGGTAAAAGGGTCGACGGTAATCTACCTGACCGCGGGGTTGGTATACGACAAAAACATTTGGGCCGCGCAATGGCCGGTGATCATGCAAAATGTGATCAACCTGGCAAAGGAGACCGGCGCAAGGCTGATATTTTTCGACAATGTTTACATGTACGGCCTGGTTAACGGCCCAATGACAGAAAACACTCCTTATAATCCTTGCAGTGCAAAGGGCGAAGTTAGGGCAAAAATTGCCACCAAATTAATGGACGAGGCAAAAGCCGGAAATATTAAAGCGAGCATTGCCCGTGCCGCCGATTTTTATGGCACCGATAACAGAAATAGCTTTTTTGACGTGATGGTGCTGGACGCTTACGCCAAGGGCAAAGGAGCACAGTGGCTGGGCAGCGCTACCAGGCTGCATAACTTCAGCTACATCCCTGACATGGGCAAAGCGATGTACCTGCTTGGGCAAAATCCCGAAAGCGATAACCAAATATGGCATATGCCCACCGCACATCCACTTACAGGGAAACAGTTTATCGACCTGGCCTCAGCGGCTTATCATACCGCACCTAAGTTTTTAGCTGTAAACAAAGCGACGTTATGGGTTTTTGGCTTATTTAATAAAACGGTGATGAGCACCGTAGAAATGTATTACCAGTACAACCATGATTACATTTTCGATTCCTCGAAATTTGAAAAGGCGTTCAATGTGAGGCCGACAAGTTATGAGGTGGGGCTAAAGGAGATGGCAGAAACTTTGTATAAACCAACTAATAAGTAAATAACCCCTCAGAATTGACAACTTTTTAAAAGTTGTCAATTCTCACTTTAACCACATTTTTCAAATACAGCTTGCTTATTCATCCGCACATCTGCACATTTGCATCCCGATAGCCATCGGGACTAATATCAAACAAATGATCCGCAAAAAAACACGAAAATATATCCCTGCCGATCTCGACATCAAATGGGAAAACCTGGAACCGCTATATAAAGAACTGCTTGGCCGCGAGATCGATTCGACGGAAGGGCTGGAGCACTGGCTGCATGACCGCAGCGAACTGGAAGCTGCACTGGAGGAAGATTTTGCCTGGCGCTATATCCGCATGACGTGTGATACCACCAGCGAGGAACTGCTAGCAAAATTTCAATACTTCGCTACGGAGATAGAGCCAAAAATCGCCCCTTACAGCAACGAGCTGAACAAAAAGCTGGTCGCGAGCAAATGTGTGGATAAGCTGGACCATAAAAAATATTTTATTTACCTGCGCGGGGTAAAAAAAGCGCTGCAATTGTTCAGGGAAGAAAATATACCGCTGCTGACCGAGATACAAGTGGAGCAGCAGAAATACCAGTCAATCACCGGGTCGATGTCCGTGCATATCGGCGAGAAAGAATTTACATTGGAGCAGGCCTCGGTATTTTTGAAGGATACAGACCGCAGCAAACGCGAGGAAGTTTGGGAAAAGATAACAGCGCGCCGCCTGCAGGATAAAGATCAGCTCGACCAGTTGTTTGATCAGCTGCGTGTTTTAAGGCACAAGGTTGCACTGAATGCCGGTTTTGAGAACTTCCGCGACTACATGTTCCAGGCGCTCGGGCGTTTCGATTATACGCCAAAAGATTGTTACGCGTTTCATGGGGCTATTGAAAAAGAAGTAGTGCCGGTGCTAAGGGAGCTGGCCGGAAAACGTAAGGAAGCGTTAAAACTCGACGTTTTAAAGCCCTGGGATATGGATGTAGATATATCCGGCAAGCCGGCCCTAAAGCCTTTTAATGGTGGCGCCGAATTGATCGATAAATCCATCCAATGTTTTAGCAACATCAACCCCTACCTGGGTGAACGGCTGGAAATTATGAAGGATAACGGCCTGTTTGATGTGGAAAGCCGTAAAGGCAAAGCGCCCGGCGGTTATAACTATCCCCTATCCGAAACCGGCGCGCCGTTTATCTTCATGAACTCAGCCAATACCTTCCGCGACCTAACCACGATGGTGCACGAAGGCGGCCATGCGGTGCATACTTTCCTCACCGCCGATTTGGAATTGAATGATTTTAAACATTGCCCCAGCGAAGTTGCCGAGCTGGCTTCCATGTCCATGGAGCTGATCTCGATGGATAACTGGGAGGTTTATTTTGATAACGAGGAAGATTTAAAACGTGCCAAACGCGACCAGCTATTCGATGTGCTGAAAACCCTGCCTTGGGTAGCCGTGGTTGATCAGTTTCAGCATTGGATATACACCAACCCCGATCATACCGACGAGCAGCGCCGGCAAGCCTGGATTGAGATTTATGAGCCCTTCGGCGCCGGCTTTGCCGACTGGAGCGAACACCCTGATGCCGAAGCCAACCTGTGGCAAAAACAGCTGCACATTTTTGAGGTGCCTTTCTATTATATCGAATATGGCATGGCACAACTTGGCGCCATTGCCGTTTGGAAAAACTACAAGGAAAATCCGGAAAAAGGTTTGCAGCAATACCTGGATGCACTAAAACTCGGTTACACCAAAACCATCAAAGAAATTTACGAAACGGCCGGCATCAAATTTGATTTCAGCGCGCATTACGTAAAGGAACTGGCCGAGTTTGTGAAGGGTGAAATGGAGAAATTGTAAGAAGTCGTCATGGGCCTAACGTCCTGCGGCTGCGAACGTCCGTTATTCTGAAATTATAATAACAGTGTAATTAATTATTCAAAACCCAATTACAATACTTTAGTATACAGCATATTATCAATTATAAAGCTTTTTCATTGCTATTCTGACTGCTCACTGTTTTAAACCAATTACGATCCGGGCAGTTCCACTAATATGAAAAAGCTATTTTTAAGTATCATCCCCCTATTGCTTGCCGTATCGGGATTTTGCCAGGAATTGCAGCCAGTGAAACTGGACAACGAGGTAACAGTTTCATTGTTTCCCGGCTATCAAAAAAAGGACACCGTAGACCAGGCCACGTATTCGGTTAATGCGCTCGATGGTTATATGGTCGTTATTCGCGAGCCGAACGCAAAGGATAATACGCCTTTAAAAAAGGCAAGCGACCTGAATAATGTACTAAAAACCTATATCAGCGGCATACAGGCCGAATCGGCAAACAGTGTTGCCGAAAACGTCAGGGATACCACCGTTGGCCAATTGAAGGCAAAGCTGTTTACCCTAAAAACCGATAACGGCGGCGATATAGCCCTCAGGGATTTTCTGTTGCTGTACACAAAGGGCGCCACTTATACCTTTGAGTATGTTTACTCGGATGATACGGCAGACATAGCAAAGGAGGAAGGCAAGGCTTTCTTTTCGTCCGTCCGCCTTTCCCCGGACATGACATGGACAGACCAATACCTATCAAAGGCAACAGGTATATCGCCTACCAATAAAATCGAACTATTTGGCGGAGCGGCGCTGCTGCTGATGATCGTGTTCGTGCTGGTTACCCGCAAGAGGTCGGCGCTGGGATAATGACGTAGAGACGCAACATTTTGCGTCTCGGACCTTAATGATCGGGAATTCACTAACCCCTTTACATCGGTTCCGAGACGCAAAATATTGCGTCTCTACTTCAACAAACCTCGGTTCCATCCCGCCGAATGGATGAACTTTTTATTCTCGATAAACCATATCCAAATGACGGCAAGCACCACGCCCATTATCGAACCGGCTACTACGTCTTCAAAAAAGTGTTCGCTCAGGTACATCCTCGAAAAGCCGACCATTAGGCCGTAAAACATCCATAAAAAAGCCCAGTTTTTATTTTTTATAAGATAGGTGAGCAAAACGCCTGTGGCAAATGCAGTAAGCGTATGGCCAGAAGGAAAGCTGTGGTGACTGAGTATTTCCACTCCTTTGGCAAAATGCAGCTTGCTGAATTGGCTTTTATAATACAAAGACGGCCTTGGTGCATCAATGATGAACTTAGCTATTTGCACGCCAAGCGAAGTAATGAGGAACGTAGTTACCAGCAGGAAAGCCACGCGGTAGTTAAACAGGGCAGCGATAACCGCGAGTATAACGATGGTCCAGCCGTCGCCCAGGTCGGTAATATAAGGTTCAACCGTATCTAAAAAATCATCGTAACGGGTGTTTACAGCGAAGTAAATTTCATCTTTGGTATAAAGGATTTTGATGAGCAGGCAACCGCCCAACAGGATGAGATAAAGGATAAAAAATGGCCGTATTCTTTGTAAAACATCTTTTATGCCTATATTCATCGTGCAAAATAAGCATATCCTTATTGACTGCAAAAAAAATGGTTTAGGTTTACAATACGTACTTAATTTTTTAAACTGCATGGCGAATAGTTTATTCCGCAAAAAATCAATTGAAAAAATTTTAGCAGATGCCGAAAGAGGCTATTCGGATCATGAAGGCCATCCCGGAGCTAAGCTCCACAGGGCATTAAGGGTAAAGGACCTCACTTTTATGGGGATTGCCGCCGTTATCGGAACCGGGGTTTTTACGGCGATCGGATCGGCCAGCTTTCATGGGGGCCCGGCAGTTATCCTGCTTTTTACCTTTACTGCCGTTGCATGCGGGTTTGCCGCTTTTTGTTATGCTGAATTTGCATCGGCCGTACCGGTTTCGGGCAGCGCTTATACCTATTCGTACATTGCTTTTGGTGAGATTTTTGCGTGGATCATAGGCTGGGACCTGCTAATGGAATATGCTATTGGGAATATTGCCGTTGCCATTTCATGGAGCCAATATTTTGTACGGGTGCTTTCAGGCTTTGGTATTCACGTACCCGCCTGGATGACGATGGATTATGTCACTGCACATTCCAATTTTACCGCAGCGCAGACACAACTATCGCATGGCAGACTATTAAGTTCATTAGACGAAAATTTGACCAGCGGATATAATGCCTGGATGCATGCGCCCGGTTTCGGTGATTTTAGGGTGATCATGAATATACCTGCATTGCTGATCGTGGTGCTCATTACCTACATCGTATATATCGGCATCCGGGAATCAAAAAAAACCAATAATATATTAGTGCTAACCAAATTAGGCATTATTGTTTTGGTGATCGTCGCAGGCGCATTTTATGTTAACCCCGGCAACTGGCATCCGTTTATGCCAAACGGGTTTGGCGGCGTGATGAAGGGCGTTTCGGCAGTTTTCTTTGCTTATATTGGTTTTGATGCCATTTCCACTACGGCCGAAGAATGTCAGCAACCCCAGCGCGACCTTCCCCGGGCCATGTTCAATACCCTGATCATTTGTACGGTGCTCTATATTATATTGGTGCTCGTGTTAACCGGGATGACCAGTTATACAAAACTCAATGTGGCAGACCCGTTGGCTTTTGTATTCCAGGATCAGCATTCCAGGGCCGCTAACTGGGTATCGGGAATAGTGTCGGTCAGCGCCATAATAGTCATTGCGTCTGTGTTGCTGGTTTACCAGCTTGGGCAGCCACGCATCTGGATGAGCATGAGCCGGGATGGCCTGCTGCCTAAAGTGTTTTCCAAAATACATCCAAAATATCACACGCCTTCTTTTTCAACTATCCTTACGGGCTTTGTAGTAGCCATACCGGCCTTATTTTTAAACCTGGATGTGGTGTTGGCATTAACCAGTATCGGCACCTTGTTTGCATTTGTTTTAGTTTGCGGCGGCGTATTGATGCTGAACAGTCAGCCGCATAACAAACTCTACTCGAAGTTCAAAGTGCCATACTTAAATGGCAAATATATTGTGCCGGTATTGTTCCTCGGCTTTTTTGCTTACGCCTTAATTTACCAGCCGGGATATTTTCATCAACTATTGAATGCAGAGGGCGTGCCGATGATCATATTTTTTGCCGTAGCAACGGTTGTTATGGTGCTCACATATATAAAAAGCTTCTCACTTATTCCTGTTTTAGGGCTATTGAGTTGTTTTTATCTAATGTCGCAGGAAAGCTTTACCAACTGGGCACGTTTTGGAATATGGCTCGTTATTGGTTTGGTGATTTACTTTACCTACGGGTATAAAAACAGCGTTGTAGCCAGGGACCGAAAGGCGTAATGCGCCGCTAAAAAACAAATAAGTTTAACTGAATCCTATGAATATTACCCCAACCGAAATCATTGGGTACCTTGCAGCCTTTGGTACGACTATATCGTTTTTGCCCCAGGCCGTTAAAACCATTCAAACCAAGAATACATCAGGCATCTCACTGCCTATGTACGCCCTGTTTACCCTGGGGACACTTTTGTGGCTTACCTATGGGATCATGAGCGGCAGTTTACCCGTTGCCATTGCCAATGCGGTAACCCTTGTTTTCGCCAGCATTATTTTGGTTTATAAGGTGAGGTATAAGTGATTTTGTTGAAATGTTGTAAAGTTGGAAGGTTGAAATGTTATTTTTTCCGCGCTTTTCAACCTTCCAACATTTCAACTTTGCAACATTCCAACGGTTTCACAGCTGCATCGCAAACGATAAACCCGGCGTGCCATCCTGATAGGTAGGCATAAGCATGGCTTTCCGGCCTTTTTTATCGGTGTGGGTAAGCGCATTGCGGATGTACGGGTACACAAGGTAAGCTGCCTTGGTGGAGATGATGCCAAATCCCGCGCCGGCTACTACGTCGCTGAACCAGTGGTCGCGGTTGGCCAGGCGGAATATGCCGGTGGTTACAGCAAAAGTATAACCCGTTACCGTATACCACGGCGACTTATCCCCATACTCTTGCGCCAGAAATTCCGCCGCCAGGAAAGCTGCCCCGGTGTGTCCTGACGGGAATGAGTAATAATCGGCCAGGTTAGGCCGTAGCCGATGCGTAACATGCTTTAAACTTAATTCGGTGCCGCCTAATATAATTGACGAAAGGCCGAGAATAGCCGTTCGGTCTATAAAGCGGTTTTTGCCCTCTATCCCCACCAGGTTTAAACCATAAACCATGGCAACGGGTGCAAAAAGAAAATAACTTTCGGCATTTGTATTAAAAGCAGGTGTTAATTTATTATACCTGCCCTGGATATAATAGTCGAGGTTACGGACGGGCTTAATCTCAAACGAAGCAAAACCGTAGGCTATCAATATAGCCGGGGGCACCAGCGTTATTGGCTTGCTATGTAGTCTCCTTACCGTATCAGGCGCCGTCAGTATATCTTTTTTTATGGTATCGCCAAGATGCTTTTTGGTAGTATCGGTTACCTGCGCGTTAACACCCAGCGAAACCAGGCAGAGTGTTATAAGAAAAAAGTTTTTCAAAGAAGCATATTTTTTATTGAACGGCAGGCCGTCACTTTTGTTTGTGATTGCCGCAAAATAGTTAACAATGTCGTAATACTAACGTAATATTCTGTGGCAAATCTGAATTATTTCATCCGTTGATACCAACAGGTTCGGGCGAAGCCAGCATTAAAGGTACTTTTTCCACGGTGACAAAGCTGGGGTTGTGGGTTAAGAGCGCTTTTCCGAAGGGATAATGGAATTGCAGACCTGCTATTACCCCCGGTAATGATGTAGCGGGAATGAGGCTCCGATCTCGCTATAAATTGAGCCTGAGCGAATGAGCAAACATGCGCTATTTATTTTTTCGTGTCAATATCACTTTTCACCGTTTAGTTTCGTATATTCAACATATATTACCGCAAGCGACGATCATTTAGCAAGACGCTTATTTGCATAACTGCTTAAAACCTATTTTGTTAAATTTTGTTAAAAATAATCACTTAAACGGCAGGCGGCTAAAAGCGTGATAGGTTTATTTATATTTTTGTAAATAATATCAGGTAATGAGGCGAAACTCTACTTATAAATATCAACTAACGGCACTGCTCACTGCAACATTATTGCTGAATTTCGCCCTGTTCAATAATTTTGCCTACTCGCAAACCGATTCTACTTACGAACGGCTGTTCAAACCTAAAACTGCCCGAAATGTTGGCCGGAATCCGCTGCACCTGGTTTTGCCGCCCTTAAAACCTGCCATAATCTCTACACAAAAAGTCAGCGTTTATAAATCGGATGATAAGCTGCTGAACAATGTGCAGGTTTTTCCCAACCCGGTGACCGATATGATCAACGTTAAATACGGTTTATCACGCTATTCGCTGGTTACCATTAAGATTGTGGACGTTTTGGGTAATGATATAAAAACCATCTTCAACCAGCGCCTGGACCCGGGCGACAAGGTACTCAACTACTCCCTGAGCGACAAACTGAACCGAGGCTTTTACTTCGTGCGCATCATTGCAGGGAATGAATCGGTGATTAAGAGAATATCGGTCTTGTAGTCTGAACTAAGATTTTTAACTAAGATTCTCAAGATTGAAAGGATTTTTAAGATTTATACTTTTCTGTAGTTCTTGTTATCAGGATGCCTTGAATTGTAGACTCGCTTAAACTCCAGGCTTTTATTGCCGAAATTGATTAGCAACCCTGAAGGCAAATTGAATATCTCCAAATAATTAATTGCCTGTGCCATGTGCAGATCATCCAAAAATGGAACCGCCTTTAATTCGAGCATGATTTTGTCTTCAACGAAAAAGTCAGCTCGCCTGCTGCCAATATTGATACCATCATAAAAAACAGACATTTCATGTTCCCTTATAAAACAAAGTTTTTGCTTTTGCATTTCGATATCCAATGCTCTTTGATAAATAACTTCCAGGAATCCACAGCCTAAAGTACTATGCACCTTCATGACACAACCAATTATTTTATGTGTTATTTCCTCGTGTTGCATTGCACTCAATTAATAAAAAGTTTGAAGATAAAAAATCTGTACAATACCCATAACAATCTTTCAATCGATAAGCATCTCACAGATCCCATTGTTAATTGAATCCTGAAAAGCCCTACTTAAAATCCCAAAAATCCTTTCAATCTTGAGAATCTTAGTTAAAAAACCTTTAATCTTAAAAATCTTAGTTCTAACTTAGGCGACCATGAAGATCATCGCCATTGGCCGTAACTACGCCGAACATGCCAAAGAACTGAATAACCCCGTGCCGGGGGTGCCTGTTATATTTATGAAACCGGATACCGCCCTGCTGAAGGAAAATAAGCCATTTTACCACCCCGATTTTTCGGAAGATATTCATCACGAGATCGAGATCGTTTTAAAAATCTGCAAAGAAGGCAAAAACATCAGCGAAAAGTTTGCGGCCAATTACTTTGACGAAATTGCTTTGGGGGTTGATTTTACCGCCCGCGATATCCAATCCCGCCACAAAGAAAAAGGCCTGCCCTGGGAACTGGCCAAAGCCTTTGATAACTCGGCCCCGGTGAGTGCCTTTTTGCCCAAAACACAATTTGCCGATCTGCGCAACCTCAACTTCGGCCTGGATGTCAACGGCCAAACCCGGCAGCTGGGAAACACCTCGTTCATGCTGTTCTCGTTTGAATATATTATCGCTTTCGTATCCAAATACATCACTCTTAAAAAAGGCGACCTGATCTTTACCGGTACACCGCAGGGAGTGAGTAAGGTAGTCATAGGCGACAGGCTGGAAGGGTATATCGAAGATCAGAAAATGCTCGATTTTTACGTTAAATAGGCATGGTTAAAAACATCCTCCTTGCCACTACCCTGGTTTTTTGTTTATCGCTGCAGCTTTTTGCTCAAAATACACCCATCGAAAGCAGGCCCTATCCTAAAAATTATTTCCGCTACCCGCTTGACCTGCCGCCCGCTACGGCCGGCACCTTCGGCGAGCTGCGGCCCAACCATTTCCACTCGGGCCTCGATTTTAAAACCATGCAAACAACCGGCTTCCCGGTACACGCCGCGCAGGATGGCTATATCTCCCGCCTCAGGGTGGAATTTGGAGGCTTCGGCAACGCCATTTATATTACCCACCCCAGCGGCTATACCACGGTTTACGGCCATATCGAGCGTTTTGCACCGACCCTTGAAAAAGCCGTACGCCAGATGCAAACTGAACAGCAAACCGATATGGTTGACTTTAAACTGGACCCTTTACAAATAGAAATTTGCCAGGGCGACGTGATCGCCTGGTCGGGGAATGCAGGGGCGTCGGCGGGGCCGCATTTGCACTTCGAGATCAGGGATACCAAAACCGAAGAAACCATAAACCCGCAGCTGTTTGGTCTCGTTATACCCGATAAGGTGCCGCCAACCCTTTATGCCATTGGCATTTATAAATTGGGTGAGCCCTTTAGCGAAAATACGCCGCGTCAGTTTATCCCCCTAACCGGCAAAAACGGCAGCTATCGTCTGTTAAAGCCACAGGCGATCAACGTGAGCGGCGAAACCGGTTTCGGCATCATCGCCAACGACCAAACCAGCGCATCGCCCAATCACAATGGCATCTACTCGCTGGAGCTCAAAGTAGACGGCAAAACGGTTTATACCTACGCCGTGGAACGATTTGCCTTTGACGAGACCCATGCCATCAACGCCTATCTCGACTACCCCGAATTTTTAAAAACACACCGTTACATTCAAAAATGCTTTATCCCGCCGGGCAGCAAAATCACGCTGTACCCGCAATCCATCAACCGGGGCGTGGTTAATTTTAATGATGACGCCGTGCACGCGGTGGAGTATATTGTAAAAGATGTTGCCGGCAATACCTCCACGCTGGATATTAATGTAAAATCAACCAGCAATACAGCAACGCTAAGCGCTGCGCCGGCGGGTACGCTGTTTCATTACGATAAACCCAATGAGTTCAGCAATGATAAGGTGAAGGTGATAATTGCCCCGGGCAATTTGTACGACGACCTGTACTTTACCTACTCCATCCTGCCCAAACGGCCGGGCACTTACTCAGCCGTACACCGCATACACAACCACCTTACGCCTATTAACGACACCTTCGACCTGTGGATAAAGCCCGACAGCACTATCGGCAAATACACCAATAAAGCCGTCATTGTAAACACCGACGGCGTTTGCGAAACCAGCACCTACGAAGACGGTTTTGTAAAAACCAAAGCCCGCACCTTCGGCGATTATTTTATTAAGGTGGATACCGTGCCGCCTATCATTATCCCGGTAAACATCAGGAATGGCGCCAGCCTAAAAAAGGCAAAGAGCATAGCCCTGCGCATCGGCGACAGGCTATCAGGCGTAAAAAGCTACAGCGGCAAAATCGACGGCAAATGGGTGCTGATGCAATGGGATTATAAAACGCATATCCTGCACTACTATTTTACCAATGACATTGCCCCAGGCAAGCATAGCTTTGAGCTTACGGTAACGGATGCCAAGGATAATGTGGCACGTTTTGCGGCGGAGTTTTTTAGGTAGATGCGGGCGGACGTCCTGTTTGCAGCGAATCCCATCAAACCAAATAAATTCCTACCTTGCACTACTATTTTTACAAAACCTATGTCGACATTAAAAGAAGGCGATAAAGCGCCCGATTTCACCGCTAAAGACCAAAACGGTAAAACCATCTCGCTATTGGATTATAAGGGCAGGGACGTGATCCTGTATTTCTATCCGCAGGACAATACCCCTACCTGCACCAACGAGGCCTGCAATTACCGCGATAACTATCAATACTTAATGAGCAAGGGTTTCGAGGTGATCGGTGTTAGCCCGGATAATGAGAAATCGCACAAAAAATTTGAAAAGAAATTCTGCCTGCCCTTTACCATGTTGGCTGACCCGGCACATAGCATTATAGATGCATACGGCGTTTGGGCCGAAAAAACAACGTTTGGCCATACCTACATGGGCGTGCTGCGCACTACTTTTGTGATTGACGGGAAAGGTATAATAAAAAAGATCATCGATAAGGTTACCAGTAAAAATGCCTCGCAACAGGTGCTTGACGCATTGCAATAAAAAAGTTACATAAAAACCTATATTTGTAATTTACAACAAGAACAAACCCGTTAAATTGACGATATGCCGATAGAGGTTGACGACGCAGTGATACTAAGCAAGTTCCAGGAAGAGCGAACGCGCAATGAGGCATTTAACCTTTTGCTGAAAAAATACCAGCAAAAGATTTACTGGCACATACGCCGCATGGTGATCGACCACGACGATGCCGACGACCTGGTGCAGGATGTATTTATAAAAGTTTGGAAAAACCTGGCCGGTTTTAGAAGCGACGCGCAACTGTATACCTGGATGTACCGCATTGCCACCAACGAATGCATTACTTTTTTGAACAAAAAGAAGCAAAAAAACAATGTATCGATGGATGATGTGGCCTACGAACTGGCCGATACCCTGGCCGATTCGACCTATTTTAACGGTGACGCGGCGCAAAGGAAACTGCAGGAAGCACTGGTAACCCTGCCCGAAAAACAGCGCCTGGTGTTTAATATGAAGTATTATGACGATATGAAGTACGAGGAAATATCGGACGTGCTGGGCACCAGCGTGGGCGCGCTGAAGGCGTCGTTCCATTTAGCGGTTAAAAAAATTGAAGCTTATTTATTATCGAAAGACTAGATTAGAATAGCATTAAAAATTAAATTAGAATAGCGTTAAACCTTTCGGCTTTTTTGGTATCTATACCAGTTGAGATATGAAAAGTGATATGGACAACAAGGATTGGATAAATGATTATAAGGCGCTTAAACAGGTGAGCAAAGCGAACCCGTTTACCGTGCCCGCCGGTTATTTTGATGACCTGGGAGATCGTATTGCCTCGTTAAAAAACATCACAACAGTTAACGAAAATAGCCCAAACGGCGGTTCTACCGTCCCTGAGGGGTATTTTGATGAATTAAGCGCAAACATACAAAGCCGCATCGCCATTGATAAGGCTATTGTCGGTGCAGATGCCGGTTTTACCGTGCCCGAAGGCTATTTTGATGAGCTGGCCTCTAATATTCAAAGCCGCGTGGCCATTGAAGAAGCCCTGGCGGGCGCCGAAGAAGGTTTTGCCGTACCGGGGGGATATTTTGACGAATTGAGTTCGAATATCCAAAGCCGCATAGCGATTGAAGAAGCGCTGGCAGGCGCCAAAGAAGGTTTTGCCGTACCGGAAGGATATTTTGACGAATTGAGCGCCAATATCCAAAGCCGCATTGCCGTTGAAGAAGCCTTGGCAGGCGCCGAAGAAGGGTTTGTCGTTCCGGAAGGATATTTTGACGAACTGAGTGCCAATATCCAAAGCCGGATCGCTGTTGAAGAAGCTATAAGCGACGCAGATGCAGGCTTTACTGTACCTGCCGGTTATTTTGAAAAGCTTAACCAAAGCATTTTAAACAAAACCGCTGACGCCCGCGAAGAAGCTGCAGTGGTAAGCATAAACCGCAGGGGCGTGGTAAGGAAGCTCTTTGCTTCAACCGCGTTTAAATATGCAACTGCCGCATGTTTTGCGGTAGCCATTGGCGGCGGCGTATTGTTGTTTCAAAGCCCGAGTGCTGATAGTGTGCATAAAAATTCGTTTTTACATAAGCAGTTATTAAATGTGCCCGTAAGCGATATTAAAAGTTACCTGGAGTTGAATGTTGACGCGGGCGATACCCAGCAAACTGTTGCCAGTGAAGGCACAACCGTTGACGACGCTGACCTGAAAAATGCCTTAAGGAACTATGCCGACAGCGTTCAATAGTATTTGTTTGATAAATGCTTAAGTTAATTAAATATAGTGTTTGCATTTTACTGCTGACCGCACTTGCAACCAAAAGCTTCGGCCAGGTACGCATTCGCGTGCCTGTTGTGCGGCGGCAGCCCCCCTACCGGGAGCGTGTACAGGTGCAAATGCAGGCGCCCGGCAAGCGGCTCGAGCTGATCAAAGAAAACTATATTTCGCGCCGTCTTAATTTAACCTTCGACCAGGCAAGGCAGTTTTGGCCATTATACCGCCAATATGTGCAGGACCAAACCGCCATACGGATAGCCAAACAACAGGAACTTAACAAAAGTTCGGGCAGTGACCCCAGTTCTCCTGCGCGGGTATTGGAATTGGAAACCGAGCTGGTAAACGTACGCAAGCAATACCTGGAGCAGTTTATGAAGATACTGCCGCCCGAAAAGGTAAACGAACTATACAAAGCCGAACGGGAGTTCAACGACGAAATGGTACGCACACTGAGCGAACGCAGCATAAGAGCGGGGAATTAGTATTGGTTGATTAAGTTGATTTGTTGATTGAGTTGATTGAGTTTAACTTTGTTTGATTGCAATAGATTCAACTTAATC
>DASRTD010000093.1:0-14255 GCA_035656115.1 Mucilaginibacter sp. | reverse complement strand
ATTGCCATGCTCATCGATATAAGCCATCATGTCTTCCAGGCTTTTGCCCTTGCTGCCGTTGGCTTTTCGCTCTTCGGCTCTTTCCTTTTTCTCTTTCGCCTTTTTTAAGCGAGCTTTTTCTTTTTCCTTCTTGTTGAAGGTTTCACTCGATTTTGCCAAACTATGCCTTTTTTACTTTAACGGCGCCCGGGCCTTTTTTGCCTTCTTCCACATCGTAAGTAACCGAGTCGCCCTCGCGGATCTGATCGATCAGCCCGGTAACGTGCACAAAGATTTCTTTGCCGCCGTTGCTGGGGGTAATAAAGCCGAAGCCCTTTGATTCATTAAAAAATTTTACTGTTCCTGATGCCATTTTATTTTTATGTAAGGTCGCAAGGTACGGTTTATTTATTGAATATCACTCATTGCTTTTTTGCAAACTATGTATACGGATGAATTATGCCGGCAAGCCCTGGCTCCCCGGCAATGCCGGCAGCCCGTCTCATTGCGCCATCAAGGCCGGTGAATCCTTCGGAAATATCCCTTCGGGTGCATCGGGGTATTTTTTGGCGATAGCCTCGTACCATACATCGGTGCTAAAGGCTGCGCCGGCGGCAACGGTCCATTTGCCGTTCTTTTTTTGGAACAGCGCTTCCACATGGCAGCAATCGTAGTCGTCTTCCTCAAATTTGATGTCCTTGCCGTCCTTCCGGTCAGCCGAGCCCTGGAACCAGGCGTAATTGTTGCCGACTTTAAGGTGATCGACATAAAACTCAAGCGTCATTTTAAAATCCTTGTAAAGGAGCGCGCGCAGGGCGTCCAGCATTTCGGTGCGTTCTTTTGCGTTGGAGGCGGTTTTTACTTTATAGTCGAGGATAGTTGTAGTTTGGGCATACGCCTGTAAGTTAAACAGGAGCAGGAAGAGGATGAGGTATTTTGGTTTCATGATGCAGTGGCTAATTAAATGCGTTTATGCAAATTTATATCGAAAATCAGGTATCCGTCGATACATCGTCCCAGTTCTGATCAAGGTACCGGATGAGCCAGTTTAAAGCATAATGCCTTTCAAAAACAACACCTTTGTCCAGCTTTCCGGGTACCGGTTCTTTGTTGACCCTGGCATTTACGCAGGCCCAGTCGAGCCGCAGGATCAGGTCGGCCTGGTCCAGTATTTCTTTTTTGCTTCTCAGTTTTGCCTTCTGCATAAACTGGGCTTCGGTTAAATCCTCTAGAATTTTAGTGTCGGCTGGCACATCGCATTGTTGGCTGGGGTAGGCCAAAGAATCCACAAAACCCAGCGCCCAAAGCAGTACGTGCATGCCCTCATATTTCCAGCCCCGCTTCTACGTCCTGCTGTGTAGTGGGCTGAGCCGTGGCGGCGTAGGCACGCTCTTTGAACGTCAGTTTTGCCGCGATGTGGAAGCGTTTGTCAGTTGCGTCCAGTAAACTTTTATCCATGCCCTCGCTTTTTAGACCCAGGTAAAATAACGCCAGCGCCCTGCAGGCTACTTCAGATTGCGTGCGTATGGTTACGGAATCTTCCGGGTCGACAAACAAAGCATTTGGGTTGTTATAAACAGGAATAGCGTGAGCCTTGCAGTACACCTCGGACAGCTTACGCCTTTCTGCCTGATCTTTTGAAGGGTTAATGTGTTCGACGGGTATCGTGATATTTGGCGCCGTCCGAATATTGCAGGACGATAAAACCAACGGCAGAAAAAGCATTAAATATCTTTTCATTATCTACTTTTCAGGACTCTTTTTTTGGGGTAAGAAAAATACACCAAATTATCGGTATCAAGCTCAAAACCCCTCATCTGTCGACCTATAATTTAACCCCGCTGTTGTTCCGCAGGAGGCATCCACGGTAACGCCGGTTATCGCCGCCGCCATGCCCGATGACAGGAATACCGCCGTATTGGCAATATCGGCCATCAGCGGTAGTTTTTTCAGCATGGTGTCGTTTTCCATTCTTTCCAAAACCACTTTCATCGCATCAGGATGCGCGGCGATCGCATCGGCAAATACTTTTGAGTCGGGTGAGCCGCCGGAACGGATATTCACGACCCGAACGCCATATTTGCCAATCTCGCCCGCCAGGTTGCGTGAAAAGCTTTCCATCGCCGCACAGGCCGGTGCAAAACCGGCGGTATAGGGGTAGCCAATGCCGCCGGGCGTGGCCGTAAGCGATAGTATAACGCCCGATCCCTGTTTCATCATCAACCTTGCGGCAGCGACATCGGTAATAAAATGGCTTTGCATGGCGATGTTTGCGGGCCGGACAAAATCAGCCAGTGACATGTCCACAAGTGGCAGGTTTTGTACCACCTGCAGGTCGATGAGGTTGAAGGAAATATCAACGGTGCCGGCCTGCTGTACAACCTTGCCGAGGTAGCTGTTTACGGCAGCTTCGTCCATGGCGTCAACCTGCGCGGGGTGAGCTGTCCCCCCTGAGGCTGTTATTTCGTCGGCCACTTTTTGCACAGCCTCAAAGGTACGTCCGTTAAGGAATACCGTGGCCCCTGCCGCCGCAAAGGCTTTCCCTATTGCACTTCCCAGCGAGCCCCCGGCGGCATAAATGATGGCGTTTTTGTTTTGAAGCATGGCTTTTGGTATTGGCGTGATGAAGGTAGGGAAAAGTTGCAACAAGTTGAAAGGGTTGGAGAGGTTGTGATAAGTTGTATAGGTTGAAAGAGTTGATTCGTTAAGAGCGCAAAAAAACATGTGTCATTTCATTGTTCAGGGTGTTCACCGATGAACGCCTTTAGGCGGTTTTTGCTTAAAGTGATTGTTTACAAATGCTGCATATACTGTTTACTATAATCCAATTGATCCCATTTACTTAAAGTGCCGAAGGTGTTCACCTGTTCACGGATGAACGCTGCCGGCGTTACCCTGTTTTTGCTGAAAAATACCAACAACGTGGTATTTACCCGGGTTGGCTGCAGCCGTATTTTAGTACTGCTTTTCCTGATTAGGGCGGGGTTTAAAATTTAAAGGGGATTATGGAAAATATTACGCTCAAAAACGATCCGGCGATGTATAACGCGGCAGATGCTTTTGATAAGCCGGTGCTCAGGTGTCATAAGTGCTCCAGCACTTTTCACTATCGCATCCCGCGGGGTTGGTTTTTAAAATATGTTTTATTTTTTCTGCCGATAAAAGTCTATTTCTGCGGACGTTGCGTAAAATTCCGCTATATCCTGCTGACGGATAAGTCCGAGGCCAAATACCAGCCGGTTTAACTTTCAATAACCATACTACCATCTAAAGCTATGAAAAAGTTGTCACTCTTATGTCCCATTTGCGGCCAGGAATTTCATCACCGGGTAAAACGCACCTGGTTTTTAAAGCATGTACTTTACTTTATGCCTTTCCGGATATATTATTGCGAAGGCTGCGAAAAAAATGTCTACGTACTGGTTAAGGACCAGCCCGAAATGCCGCAAAAACCGGCCTGGTAGCCGGGAATTATTTTAGCGGCCGTTTTCGTAAGCCGTTTTCATGTACAGGCGCACTTCGTCGTTGACATCCTCCGGAAAATATAGTCGTAAATGATGGTTGAAATCGTTGCTGCCGGGAACAGGCTTGATCTTGTTGAAACAAAGGTTATCATCATAGGGCTGTTTGAACGGAAAAACCACATCCACAAAGTTTTTACCAAGCTGTATTACATAGGCAAACCCGGTGGCAGCTGTGAAGGCGACCATCGATTTAGTGGGCCGCAAGGTTATTTCACCAATCTGTTGAAATTCATTTACCAAATGGTAAAAGAGGCCAACGGAGCAGTCGCTTTTCCCGTTTAGAAAATCGCCTAATGTTTTATCGTTACACGAGTGTACCTGGTTGTTACGTACAAATTGCCGGGCGCAAAGGGGGCATATCCACATGGGGTTAGAGATTAGAGGCCAGAGATTAGAGATTAGTTGGAACAAATATCGTAAAAAGGTTAAAGGTAAAAGGTGAAAGGAGCAGCCTTGGGATCATTAAAAAAAAGGCGTCCGATATTTTACTACGGGACGCCAATATACGCTTGACTTTTTTCTTTCGGACTTTTCGGACTTTCCGGACTCCTCTTCCCTACTGATCCTTCAAATATTTGGTTGGATTGGAAGTATTCGCTTTATAGATATGCCAGGAAACACTGACAATCGTCATGATGATCAAACTAACAAAGGCTAATAAAAGCGGCGTAAACGATGTGGTAGATTCCGGTGCAATTATTTTAAGCAGGTTGCCGGTCATCCACCATGAAATTGGCAAACCAAACAAAACAGCGAGGCCGATAGCAAACAAAAATTCTTTGTTTATCAGGAAGGCAATGGTCCCGAACCCGGCGCCGAGTGTTTTCCTGATGCTAATTTCCTTCATTTTTTTGCCTAATATCAACAAAGCCAGGCCGAATATGCCCGAAATTGAGATAACGATCATGATCAGCGAAGCAGCCCCCATTACCTGGCTCACCTGGATGAACCCATTGAAATACTGGTCGAACACGGTTTCCTGGTAATAGTACTCGAAAGGTAAATTCGGGTTAACCTTTTTCCATATTTTCTCCACGTCCAAATGAGCAGTTGAAAATAAGCCGGAGGATGTTTTTACGTAAACGGAATTAACATCTGCAGGCTTACAGCCCATTATTACCATTGGTTCAACCAAACTTTGAAAATTTGCAAAGTGAAAGTCGTTCACTTCTCCAACTATCTTATATACATGGTTTTCGTATTCAATGTTTTTCCCGATGCCGGCGGTCCAGTGCATTTGTTTCAAAAAGGCCTGGTTCACTAAAACGGCATCTGTTTGATCTGATTCGAATTGCTCATTCAAATCCCTGCCCTTTGTAATATTGATGCCCAACTGGGTAGCAAAACCGGGTAATGCACTTATGCTTTGTACGGTTTGCTCTTTGCCATCGGTTTTGATTACCAGTTGTTTGGTGTAATTACCAAGCTGCTGCGCTGCCCCTGTAACCGATTTAACAATATTGCTGTTCTTCAGTTCATCTTTAAATGCTTCGAAATTGGCCGACTTATCCAGTGTTACGACTACGTTATTTGACGGATCATATCCCCATGGCTTTGTTTTGATCTGCTTTGTTTCCTGTATAAAAGCTATCGCAGATGAAATGGCCAAAAATGTAAGGAAAAACTGGAAGCCAAGAAGCGATTTCCTGAAACGGTTATTACTGCCCATTTTGCTGTTTCCCTTTATGATGTTTACGGGCTTAAATGCCGATATATAAAATGAAGGATAGGCCGCCCCGCTGATTGCCGAAATTATAATTAAAACAACCAGTGCAACCCAGGTGCGGTAGTTGGTAAACATAGTGCCGCCAAAATCTACATTGGCAATCTGGTGGAACCAGGGTATGAAAATGAATTTTGCCAAAAACAAACCAATGGCTACACCTACCGTGCAAAGGATAAGGTTTTCGAAAATGAATTGGAAAATAATCTGTTTCCTGGTGCTCCCCATCACTTTCCTTACGCCTATCTCTTTTAGCCTGGCAGAAGCTGAAGCAATGGCGATGTTCATATAATTAAAGTACACCAATAGCAAGGTGGCGATAGCAATAACCAAAAGCATGATGTACCCCGCCATATGCGTTTGAGCAAAACGTTGATTGTTTACTTTATAAGCATGAAAGTTCATCGTGTTTAACGGTTGGAAATGAAAACCCGCTATTTTGTCATTCAAATTTGCAGCATTATAAAGCTGGACATATTTTTTACTCTGATTAATTACCGGTTGTAACGAGGCCTCATTAGCTGCTTCTATAAATGTTATATCGGCGCTTTGGCTCCAGTCGCCTGGCTTGTCCATTCCCAAAGACGCCATTTTACTTGAAGGGATAAGAGCAGAGAAATACCAGGACGATTCGACCGGTTGCTGAGCAAATACGCCTTTAATCGTAAAATTTGTAACGATATCCTTACCATTATTATTGAACCGGATATTTACATTTTTACCGACCGGGTTTTCTTTGCCAAAAAGTTTTTCTGAAAGGTAAGTGGTCAGCACTATTCCGTCCGCGTCGGTAAAGTGTGCCTGGTTTCCCCATTTAACCGGGAAATCAAACATTTTATAAAAGGAATCATCAACAAAAGTTACACCTTCTCTGAAAACATTGTCACCCTGTTTAATAATAACCCCTGCATAATTTACCCTTGTTGTGTTTTTTATTTGCGGAAAATCGCTTCTTAACATTGGGCCCATTGGCGAAGGCGAATTACCCCATAATTGCTGGTTCCCGTCTTTTTCAGATACTCTTTCAACAACAAACAGGTTGTTTACTTTGTGATGAAAGTTGTCCATGTGCATGGCCCAGTCAAAGAATTCAAAAACCACCAGACAGCAGCCTACAGCAAGTGCAAGACCGAGAATGTTTATCGCTGACGATAAGCGGTTTTTTGCAAGGTTCCGTAAACCTAATTTGAAATAGTTTTTTATCATGATTGCTTGTTTTAATATTGATTTTACAGATTCATTTTTTTTTGAACCTGAGTTTTTGAATTGGCTGAGGGTCGGCCAATAAAAACAAGCCATATGCCATGTTGGTAATTATCACATTATCAATGTGTTATAAATATCCCTTTTTATCGACCGTACGTTATTGATATAATAACGTACGGTTTTGATACAAAAGGCATTGAAGTTTGCAGTGCGCTGTTTGCAGTATGCAGTTATAAATGTGCCAACTGCATACTGCCAACTGCATACTACCAACTGCTACTGCTACTCCGTTTTAAGGCTCTTCACCGGGTTAGCCATCGCTGCCCTAATACTTTGATAACTCACTGTTAAAAGAGTGATTAGCATCGCACCTATGGCCGCCGAGGCGAATACCCACCAGGCAATGTCGGTGCGGTAGGTATAGCTTTGCAGCCATTTGTGCATAAAATAGTATGACACCGGCGAAGCTATCAACAGCGCAATAACTACCAGCACCACAAAATCTTTCGACAATAATTGCCACAAATTAAACACGCTTGCGCCCAGCACTTTTCGTACGCCGATTTCCTTAATGCGTTGCTCAGCGACGAAGGAGGCCATCCCGAACAAGCCCAGGCAGCTTATAAATATTGCCAGCCCGGCAAAGCATCCCGCCAGCTTGCCCACACGCTCTTCGTTATCAAAATTTTTGGCATAATCGGCATCAATAAACTGGTAGGTGAACGGCGTACCGGCATCGTATTTTTTAAAGACGCCGCCTATTTTGGCCAGCGCCGCGTGCATGCTCATTTTAGGGTTAATGCGGATATTCATATTGTTCATCCGCTTGTTCCATAGGTAAAAGAACGTCTGGGTAATAGGTTCGTAGGGCGATTGGTTCACCATATCCTTTACTACCCCGACAATTTTGTATTTGCCATTACCGATCCATTCCAGCGTTTTACCTACGGGATGCCTGAAGCCCATAAATTTTGCCGCGGCTTGATTGATCACAATAGCTGATGAATCGGAAGGATAAGCTGTATCGAAATCTCTGCCGTCGACGATCTTCCAGTCAACGGTTTTGCCAAACTCGGGGCTGATAGCCATGGTGGTAAACTGCTCCTGTAAAGCAGGATCTTTGCCTTCCCATTTAAAGCCGCTGTTGCCAATCCCTATGCTCGTTATTTCCGCTTCGGAACCAGCTGCGCTTGTAACGGCGCCGCTGGCCAGCAGGTCGTTTTTCAGCGGAATATATTGTTTTTTTATCTCGTCTGTTTGCAGCGGAATAAACACCAGCCCATCGCGGCTGTAACCTATCGGGCGGTCTTTGGCATGTTGTATCTGCTGGTAAACCACCATGGTGCCGATGATCAGCACGATTGAAACCGTGAACTGCGTTACCACCAATACTTTGCGCGGAATAGCAGCCAGTCGGCCAACGCGGAAGGTGCCTTTTAATACTTTTACGGGATTAAATGATGATAAATATAGCGCAGGGTAGCTGCCCGCGATCAACCCTGTGAACAGGCTGAAGCCTATTCCTACCAGCCAGAAAACCGGGCTTGTCCACAATACCGACATACGTTTATCTGCCACATCATTAAAAAATGGCAGGCTTAGCTGAACCAGCAGCAGCGATAAGAAGAATGCAAAAACAGCGATCAGCAAAGATTCGCTGTAAAATTGCCAGATGAGCTGCCTGCGTACCGAGCCGATGGCTTTGCGGATGCCAACTTCCTCTGCCCGTTTTTCAGACCGTGCCGTGCTCAAATTCATAAAATTGATGCAGGCCAGCAGCAGCACAAAAATACCGATGATACCGAACAGCCAAACATACTGGATGCGGCCGCCCGCGTTTACGCCGTTTTTAAAATCGCTGTATAAGTGCCAGTTGCTCATCGGCTGCAGGAAGATCACCGGCTTAAACCGGGCGTCGCTTTTGCCGCGTATGGCATTCATTTTTACATCTTTTATCCGCGCCGAAACCTGGTTCATATCAGCGTTATCAGCTATCTGCACAAAGGTTTGAAACCAGCTGGCGCCCCAGGGGTTGTTAAAAAAGGTGTCGAAATGGTTGATATTGACCAGTAATTGCCAGGGAGTGATGAAAGTGAGATCTCCAAAAGAGGAATTATAAGGCAGATCTTCATAAACGCCGGTCACCTTCACGCTGGTTTTCTGGTCCAGCTTCAATATTTTATTCATCGGGTCGGCATCGCCAAAAAATGCTTTGGCTACCGTTTGGGAGAGTAATATCGATTCAGGAACCTGCAAACCGCTGCGTGTGCCCTTTATCATTTTTAACGACAGCATATCGGTAATGCCCGGCTCGATGTAATTGCCTTTTTCGGTGATCGTTTTATCGCCAAGAGTCAGCAAATGATCGCTGGTCCAGCCGGCCATGAGTACGTGTTTAAAACTGCTGCCGTAATTGGCGCGCAGGGCCGGGCCAAGCGTAATGGCTTCCGAATTCCAGGTATCCGTCTCATTGTTGATCCACTGGTTTTGCATGCAAACCGCTATCTTTTTATAGTTCGGAAACGACGTGTCAAATGATAGTTCATCATACATCCAAAATCCGATCAGGATAGCTACAGCCATTCCCACCGCCAGCCCGCTGACGTTGATAAAGGAGGATACCTTGTTTTTGGTAAGGTTCCGCCATGCGATTTTTAAATAGTTTTTTATCATTGGTTAGTTCATTGGTTCACTTGTTCATTAGTTCGTTGGTGCCTGTCAACTGACTTGCCCTTCACCTTTCGCCCTTATCCTTTCACCTTTTCTACAGCTACTCCGTTTTAAGGCTCTTTACTGGATTGATCAGCGCTGCTTTAATGGCCTGAAAACTTACTGCCGCTAAGGCAATAACCAGGATTATCCCTCCCGACAGCACAAATACCCACCACTGAAAGTCGGTATGATAAGCAAACCCCATTAACCATTTGTTCATTAAATACCAGGAAACAGGGCACGCAATAAGTAACGCGATTGCTATCAGCCTTATAAATTGCGATGATAAAACCGCAAACAATGATGTTATGCTTGCGCCCAAAACCTTGCGGATACCTATTTCCTTTACACGCTGCTTTACGGTAAAAATGGCAAGACCCGAAAGCCCAAGACAGGAAATAAAGACTGCTAAAAAAGCAAAAATATTGGCAAGCTTTCCGGCAACCATTTCAATTTGATAAAGCTTCTGATATTCTTGATCTGAAAAGGCATACGTAAACGGAAACCCAGGATTTAAGTCTTTACAAAGGCTGGACAGGCTGGCCAATGCTTCTTTTGTTTGCCCGGGTTTGGTGCGCACCAGCAACTCACCGTTACCCGGATTTCCACTATTCAGTCTGAAAATTAGTGGTTGTATCTGGTCGTGCAGCGATGCAAAATGAAAATCTTTTACAACTCCGACTATTTTCCCTTCGGTGCCCCACATGTTAATCATTCTTCCAACCGGCGATGCATAGCCAAATTTTTCAGCTGCAGGTTCATTGATGACGTAGTTATCTTTATCTGAAGGAAATTCCCTTGAAAAGTCCCGCCCTTGAAGCATCTTCAGTTTCATGGTGGATGCAAAGTCGTAGCCTATGTCGGCGACCGTGAATGAAACGCTGCTACCGGGCGCTTTACCATCCCAGGTAACGGATGTGGTGCCGTCATCGATAAATGTGGGGCTGGCCGAAATACTTGAAACCGATAAGATTCCTGGCATATTAAGCGCTTCGTTTCTGAATGTGCTGAATTGGGCAGGCAGGTTGCCTTCTATTGGAATGTAAACGAGGTTTTCACGATCGTACCCCAGGTTCGTGCTTTGAATATAAGCAACCTGCTTCGATACGATTATTGTTGCCACGATAAGGACAGTTGAAATGGCGAACTGGAATGCTACCAGCCCCTTGCGAAGCCAAACTGCCCCACCGTTAAGGTTCAGCTTTCCTTTAAGGACGCCAACCGGGTTAAATGACGATAAAAAGAACGCAGGGTAAATACCGGAAACCAGCCCGGTAACCAGCGTGACCGCGATTATTTTGAACCAAAATAAGCTCTGGCTAAACGGTACTGGTAATTGCTTGTCCGTTAGACGATTAAAAACCGGTAAAATGACGATCATCAGCAACAAGGCTAACAAAACAGCGACCAGGGTAACCAACATTGATTCAGCCAGGAATTGCTTTATCAGTGCGCTGCGTTTGGCGCCCATTACTTTACGGACTCCTATTTCACGGGCGCGGTTTACGGACTGCGCAGTCGTCAGGTTCATGAAGTTTATACAGGCAATCAGTAGCACAAACAAAGCCACAGCGCTAAAAAGGTGGACATACTGGATTCGCCCCCCGGCAATTTTTCCGTTTTCAAAATTTGAATGCAGATAAACCTGGTCAACGGGTTGAAGGCCGTATTCAATCCAAAAATTGGGGTTTGGAGGGTTGTAATGGTCCAAAAAGTGTGTAACCTTTATTTGAACAAGTGCTGCGTTAGCATTGGGCGGCAGCATCACGTAGGTGAACTCGCCGGAATTGTCCCACCTTTTTGTGCCGGGGAAAGCATTCAAAAAAGCATCCCAGTTAATCAAATATTCAAACTTCCTGGACGAGTTTGCAGGCAAATCTTTAAAAACGGCCGTTATGATAAAGTCCTGCTTATTATCAAACCTGATTGTTTTGCCAAATGCCGAGCCTGCGCTTCCAAAGAAAATATTAGCCATCCTGGCAGATATAGCAATACTTTTGGGCGAAATCAAGGCAGTTTCGGGCGATCCTTTAATCAAGGGATAGCTGAACATTTTAAAAATATCGGCGCCGGCATAAGTGCCTTCCATTTTTACGATTTTATTGTCAACTTTAAAAGGGTGCTGTTCATTTACCTCCTGCATGCTAACGGCACACTGCACCTCGGGGATCGTCTTTTTAAGCTCGTCGGCCATTAGTCCGGGCGTATCATAGTCTCCTGCTATTTTATGATCGACAAATTCACGCTCATAAACTTTAAACAAGCGGCTTTTATTTATATGATATGCATCGATATCCACCTCGCTTTGCACCCACATAAATATTAACAGACTACAGGTTAACCCCACCGCCAAACCAGTGATATTA
The DNA here is from genome assembly GCA_035656115.1 of Mucilaginibacter sp. Taxonomy (GTDB): domain Bacteria; phylum Bacteroidota; class Bacteroidia; order Sphingobacteriales; family Sphingobacteriaceae; genus Mucilaginibacter. The sequence continues at coordinate 2,745 of DASRTD010000093.1, read as the reverse complement.
ATAAGCGAATGCACCTTGTTTTTAACCAGATTTCGCCACGCGATTTTTAAATAATTCTTTATCGTCTGTCAGTTCATTGGTTCACTTGTTCATTAGTTCATTGGTGCCTGTCAGCTGCCTTTTACCTTTCGCCTTTATCCTTTCACCTCTCTTACTGCCAACTGCCACTGCTCCCGATAGCTATCGGGCCTACTCTGTCTTTAGGCTTTTCACCGGGTTGGCCAGCGCCGCCCTGATAGTCTGGAAACTCATTACAACTAAAGCGATTGAAATTACCGATGCGCCGGCAAGCGCAAACATCCACCAACTAATGCTGATGCGATAGGCAAAACCCTGGAGCCATTTGTTTATTGCGTACCAGGCAATAGGTGCGGCAATTGCAAACGAAATTGAAATTAGCACGACGAATTCTCTTGAAATAAGTACCACGATCCTTGACACGGCGGCGCCTAAAACTTTCCGGATGCCGATCTCCTTTTTTCGTTGCTCGATAGATAAGATCACAAGCCCGAATAAACCGATGCATGAAATGAAAATAAACAGCATTGACGCAATGCTGATGATCTGTTTCCATTTGGTTTCTGTTTCATAATTCCTGGCATTGATGTCGTTGAGAAATTGGTAGGAGTAGGGGAAGTATGGCACTAATTTTTTATAGGTGTTTTGCAGCATCGCAAGCGTTTGCGGGATATTTGCCGGGCTTATTTTAACCCATATTGCACCATAATTAAAGGCAGTATCCATTGAAAACAATTCGGGCGTAATCTTTTCTTTAAAGGAGGTAAAATGATAGTCTTTTACTACGCCGACGATTGCGGCACTCCTGGTTTTGTTGTCGCCGAGTTCAACTGTTTTACCAATGGCATTTTCAATTTTCCATCCAGCCTCTTTCACAAAACTTTCGTTCACAATAACGGCATGCATCGCATCCGAAGGATTTGCAGATGAGAAATTCCGGCCCGCTATAATTGGGATTTTAAAAGTGGGCAGCAGTTTATCGTCAATCTTATTATTTTCGATTTCGATGTTTTTCCCGCCCGCTTTTGCACCTGATATGCTGCGCCCGCCATTTTTAGCGGCAACACTTATAATGCCCGTTTTATTTGCCAATTCGTTTTTAAATAGTTCAGGCAGCTTATCACTCGCGTTGCTGATTGGTATGTCCATACGCACGAGGTTCGTACTGTCGTAACCAGGGTTTGTATGCAGCAGGAAATTTAATTGTGAGTTTATGGCGATTGTGCCTATAATGAGTAGCACGGATAGGGTAAACTGCAGTACAACAAGCCCCTTGGTCGGGTTATTTTTAGCTCCTAATTTTTGCTTGTTATAAAGAACTTTTACAGGCTTAAAAGCTGATAAAACGAGTGAAGGATAAAAGCCGGCAATAAACGACGTAACAATGAGCAACAAGAAGAAGCCCGCATACAGGTACCCATCCGATAAATACGAAAGACTTAGTTTTTTATTTGCCAATTCATTAAAGAATGGAAGAATAACTAAAGTTAGAAATATTGCCACCGCAAAAGCAATGATGGAAACGAGCAATGATTCAGTAAGAAATTGCTTTATCAGTTGCCTGCGTGTGCCGCCAACAACTTTCCTTATGCCAATTTCCTTGCTGCGCTTGAGTGATTGCGCAATGGCGAGGTTGATAAAATTTATACATGCAATAACTAAAACAAAAACGGCGATGCAGGTGAGTATGTATGAGTATACAGGATTACTTCCGTCTGCCATTCCGTTATCAGGGCCTGCCTCCGTGCTCAAATGAATAGCTGTTAAAGGCTGCAGACCCAATTTTATTTTTACAGCAGTTCCCTGTTGCTGCTTTGCTTTGGCGAGCATTTCTTTAGTATTTATATCAAATAGTTTTTGCATTTTGCCTTCAACCGTTTTAAGGTTTGCCCGGGGTGAAAGCAATAAAAAGGTATTCAAACTTCCGCCGAACCAGCCTTTGTTACTATTAAATTTTTCATAGTATTTTAATGGCAGCAGCATATCGGCCTTTAGCGTTGAATTTTGGGGCGAATTTTCAGTTATTGCTGTTACAGCGAAATTCTCAAACTCATCGCCCAGCTTTAACTGCATAATTTTGCCGACAGCATCGGCGGTGCCAAAATATTTTTTTGCCATATCCTCAGAAAGGACCACGGAATGCAGATCGGTTAGTGCAGTTGTTTTATTTCCTTCAATCAGCGGGAATGTAAAAACGCCAAAAAAATTATCATCAACAAATAATGGCGTTTCGGCAAATACATTGTTATTTTTCTTCACGGTAACACCTGCCCCATTGATCCGGGCGACTTGCTGTATTTCCGGTATTTCTTTTGCAAATGATTCGCCTACAATAGCATTGGTATTTCCCATTGATTGCGGCGGGTTGTTACCAAACTGCCATTGCTGGGTAATACGGAATATTTGCGCTTTATTTTGGTGAAACTGGTCATAACTAACCTCATCCTTTGTATACAGAAAGATGAGCATGCACACCGCAAGGCCAATACTTAAACCAAGGATTTTAATGACAGAGAAAATTTTATTCCTGGATAAATTTCTCCATGCGATTTTTAAATAATTCTTTATCATTGGTTAGTTCATTAGTTAACTGATTCATTAGTCTGAACCTCTGATTTTTCACGTGTTAATTGTTTTTAAAGGTGTTCAAGAAGGCGTTGCCGTTAAGCTGATTAACTGATTAATATGAAGATTTTCATCAGTGAAATCGTAAAAATCAACTTAATC
>DASRTD010000092.1:0-10644 GCA_035656115.1 Mucilaginibacter sp. | reverse complement strand
TCGTTATTTTAATGCCGTCAAAAGCTTTGTGGCGCAATCAAAAAGTCAAAAAACGTCGAAAGATATCCCGCTTAATTTAAATGACGCCATTGCTTCTGAACAAGCTGCCGCGACGAGTGAAGATGCCCTGGCCGCGACGATAGTAACCAAAAAGTTCACGGTGCAAAGCGACCAATACGAAATAGCCAGGATGCAGGCAGATGGTTACTTAAAAGAGTTAAATGACGAGTTTAGCCGGCAGGTGCTAACTGATCCTTATGTCAATATTGCCTATGATGTAGTTGGTAAAATAAAAACTCCGTGATATATTTAGCCAAAATTCACGAATGAAAAGAATCTTTACCTTTTTCCTGTTATCCGCCTTTTTTGCAGCCGGTTTTATCAAAACTACCGCAGCGCAGGACGATCCGGTGGCATACCTGAATTCGATCAACGGCGCCCAAACGGACATGAACAAAAGCTACATGGCCTACATCAGTGCTGCCGCCCACAGCAGTCGCAAACGGAAAATCGAGAAACTGAGGGAGCAAACTGTAGACAACATCGTGATCTGCCAGAATACTATCAACAACCTTTCGCCATATAAAGGCGATAACTCCCTCAGGCAAAGCAGCGTTGGCTATGTACAGCTTTGTTATAAAATATTTAACGATGATTATGCGCACATCGTTAATATGGAGGACATTGCTGAACGGAGTTACGACGAAATGCAGGCTTATTTGCTGCTGGAGCAGGCGACAAATGACACACTGGCCATGGCGATCTCAAAAATGCAAACGGCAGAACAGGCCTTTGCCTCAAAATATGGCGTTAAGCTGGTTGATCAAAAGACCGAGCTTGGCGATAAAATGGAGCAAACCGACCGTATGGGGAAATACCACGATAAAGTTTACCTGCTGTTTTACAAATGCAATTGGGAAGACGGGCAGATGATTGATGCCCTGAACCAAAAGAACGTAACGAAAGTGGAACAGGACCGAAATGCATTGGACAAATATGCCATTGAGGGCCTGGCGGTACTGGATACCATGAAAACGTTTGACAACGATGGCTCATTGGTAAATGCTTGCAGGCAGGCGCTTAGTTTTTACAAAAGCGAGGCTGAAACACAGGTACCATTGCTTACGGACTTTTTTTTGAAGGAAGAGAACTTCAATAAGCTGAAGGCCGCAATGGATGCCAAGTCGGACAGCCAGCGCACCCAGCAGGACGTGGACAACTATAATAAGGCCGTCACCGATTTAAATACCGGCGTAAACACATTTAACCAAATCAATAATGATTTAAACAGCGGCCGCAATAACTCGAACCAAACCTGGGATGCTACCGAAAAAAACTTCATCGATATTCATACCCCGTATTATAAGTAATGGAATAGAGAACCGGGCGGAGAAAAAAGTAAATCGTAAATGCAATTATCCTCTCAATTTATCCAGCAGGTCGCTCAGTAATGCGGCTTCCTCTTCGGTGAGGTTATTTTTAAGGACCTCTTTGGTTTTGAATTCGACGTCCAATTTAGCCAGGATGTCCATCCCCTTTTCGCTTATCCGGATATCAACCGCGCGCCTGTCCCTTGAATTAGTGCAGCGCGATACCAGGCCTTTTTGAACAAGCCTGTCTACAATGCGCGATGCATCTGACATTTTATCCAGCATACGTTCCTTCAGCAAATTAATGGTTGCCGGCTTTGGGTATTGCCCGCGTAATATCCTCAGGATGTTAAATTGCTGCTGGGTAAGGTTATGTCGTTCAAACCGACAGCGAAAAGTGTTGCTCAGCCAGCCATAAGTGTAGGTGACGTTAATAACAGCCTTGTGATAATTATCCTCAAACTTGCTGCTCTGTATTTCGTCGTCGATGCGCATTAATCAATAAGTAAATGCAAATATCAATTTATTTCTTAACATTTTTAGTGTCGCGGGTTTTTCCATAATCCCAGGGACAATGCAGGCACTTGTTTTTGCAGCAAAAACCCCGTTTTAAATGATATTCGCGGGTAAAAACAAAGTTACCGTCTTCATTTATATAATAATCGACTTTTTCCTTCAGCATATTTATAGCAGTTTTACCAAAATATCAGCTCCGAATTTTTTTTTCAGGTGAACACCGCTGCCGTGCAAGGTCCAGATTTGGCCTGGTCTTGTTTTTTCGATGGTTAACAGTATATCGTTCCAATCAACATGGTCCGAAATAAACAAAGTGTCTTGCTCGTTCACCTGCAGATTTTTCCAGCCCGAAGCGAACAACCGTTTAACACCTGTGGCCCTTAAATAGCTGTCGAAAGTGAATGGCGGCACCAGGTAAACGTATTCTTCCTGGTTTTTCATCAGCTTGCGGCCATAAACCTGGCACTTGCCGGGTGGAAAGCCCATTTTTTCGTAAATCGCATTGATTGGCATAATTTTATGGTGCACCAATATCTTTTTTTGAGGTGCATAGCCATTCATCAGGTTAATCAACCGCTGACTCTTGCCCAACCCATACGCCCCAAGAAGGATATTTATATTAATATCGTTAAGTTTTTGTATCTCCGCAACCGGGTCGGGGTGTATGATAGCAGGATTTGCAAAAGTGCTTTCGGTAATCAGCACATCAGTTTCCACCCATTCAAAGGGTTCGCAGGTTGCATCGGGTTGTAACTTGTAGTCGCCGGTATACAAATAACGCACGCCGTCATGTTCCATCAGCACTTGCGCCGATCCGAGCATGTGCCCGGCAGGCGCTAAGGTAATCGATACCCCGCCGATAACAAATGACTGACCGTACGAAACTATGCCAAACCCGGCGCCGGCATTTTTACCATAACGCAGCTTCATAAACGCAGCCGTCGCTTCGGTGCAGTAAACTTTTTGGTGTCCGCTTACGGCATGATCGGCGTGTGCATGCGAGATGACTGCTCTTTGTACCGACTGAACAGGATCGATATAAAAATCACCGTATTTGCAATACAATCCGTTTTTATCGAAACACAGGAAGTCATCTTTGATATCCATTGGTTCACTGGTGTATGATGGTTTATATTGATTTGTAGAGACGCAATATTTTGCGTCTCAAACCCTGATGACCGAGGCTTACCGGTAAACGCCGGCACGCAGTTCCGAGACGCAAAATATTGCGTCTCAATTTTATGAACAAAACAACCCGTGTAATTTAAAAACTTGCGGTATGATCAATTCCGTGTCATCATTTTTTATGATGTGGTCTGCCAGTAACGCCTTCTTTTCTTCGGTAAACTGATGTGCTTCCCGTTTTTCAATTTCCTCACGGCTGAGGTCGTCCCGTTGCATCACCCGTTTTATCCGCATTTCCAGGGGTGCCTGCACCATGATGGTTTGATCACATAGTTTGTACGAATCGCTTTCAAACAGCAGCGCGGCTTCTTTAACTACATACGGTACGCCTTTGACACCGCTCGCCCATGCATCAAATGCCCTGAAGGTTGCCGGATGGACAATGGCATTCAACCTGGCTAAGGCAGCATCGTTATTAAAAACGATGGAAGCGATGTGCTTGCGGTTTAGCGAGCCATCTGCAAAATAAGAAGCGTCGCCAAATTCCGACTTTACCTCGCTGATCAGCTGAACATCATTTACCATTACGGATTTTGCAGCTTCATCGGCATAAAAAACCGGTATCCCAAGTACTTCAAATATCTTGCTAACAGTGGTTTTTCCGCTGCCTATATTGCCCGTCAGTCCAATTTTCAACATTATTTTTTCACGATAAAGTCAATGTTTCGCGGTTCTATTTTTACGATCCGGCAATAATCGGGCACCTTTGATATTTTTACCGGCAACACTTTGTAGCCGGCCGCACGCCAAAGATCAAAGTCGGCAGTGGCTTCAAAAAGGTCCTCGGTCATGTCGGCATAACGGCTTAACGATGTCATAAAAGTTATCTTAACCTTTTGCGGAAAAATTTTAACGTTGTCATCATCACGGTTGTTGACCAGTTTAACAGGGATTTCCAACACTTTTTCGGTAAACTCATCAACAGGTATGTTGGCCTGGATATTTTTGGGGTACACACTCAAATTGCCTTGTCTTACAGGCTCCAGGTTAACATGAGTGTTAACACTTTCATCAACGCTGTCCATTTTAAGGGTATCAGAGTTCCAGGAATTAATGCTGTCAATTAGATTGGCAGGCCCGTTTATGATGACGTAAGCAGGGTTAAGCGTAACATTGCCCGACTGAAAAAACTGGTGACTGAATTTAATGGCGGTAATCAGGTTGACAGGTATCCTTTTCACCTTGCGGTTCGAGAAGTCGAAATAAAGCGTATCGGGGCTAAATGAAATAATTTGCTGGTCGTTCTCCCTTTTGCTGTTGATCAGGTCTTTCTGTTCCTTCAGGTCAATATAGCTCTTATTTTCAAGGGTATGCAAATCAACGTTTATTGGCTTTCGCCCGCCCATCCTCGAAAAAAGTGCATCCCACCCGGTACCATTCACCGTTACAACAACCGTATCTGATTGCAGCGAATGAAAGGCGCGTTTTTGAGGGGTATTCCTGAATTCCAGGACCGCCCTGGTGGTGTATGGTTTCGGATTTGACAGCACAGCTACTATCCAAGCAAAAAAAGCCAGCACCAGGCAAGTGAAAAATGCCGATAATCTCCTTCGCTCGGTTACCGATAATTTTATTAATGCCATTTTTAAAGGTAAAAGGTAAAAGGCGAATTTTTGAGGTGAAAGGATAAAGGCCAAAGGTAAAAGGTGAAACGACATCTGTCTTTAAAAAAGGTGGACGAATATCTCGTCAACCTTTCGCCTTTTACCTTTCGCCCTTTACCTCAAAAATTCACCTTTCGCCTTTATCCTTTTACCTTAAATTAAGATTTCTTTTCAACCGGCGGCGCATTAAGGGCTTTTGAAGCCTCCAGAGATATTGCCGACCTATCGTGCCGTATCTTGCCACCGCCTTCTGTCTCAATCAAAACCGTCACGTCGTTTATTTCCGCTATTTTTCCGTGCATTCCGGCGGTGGTTACAATTTTATCGCCTTTTTTTAACTCGGAAACAAATTTCTTTTGATCCTTTTGCTTCTTTACCTGCGGCCGTATCATAAAAAAGTAAAACACCAAAGCAATTAAACCAAGGGTTATGATTTGCTGTGCGCCAAAACCTCCGCCTGCCGCTTGTAATAAAATAGTTGCTATCATTTTTATCTGTTCAAATTAATTTTAGTTAGGGGGCTACTTCGCCAATTAAATGCACCCGGTTTTCAGCCGGATTTGTGTTGGCTGTAATAGTGATCAATTTATCCTGGAGGCCCATTTTACCTTTGCTATCAAAGGCGACGTGGATAACGCCTGCATCGCCCGGTTTAATCGGGGTTTTTGGCCAGGTTGGCTTAGTGCAGCCACATGAAGCATAACCATCGGTAATGATTAGCGGCGATTTACCGGTATTGGTAAATTTAAAGTCGTAATTAACAATGTCACCCGGCTTTATTTTGCCGAAATCGTGCGTTTCCTTTTCGAATTTCATCATCGGCCCATCTGTAGCATTGCCGGTAGTATTTGCCGTTGAACTGTTGTTTGAATGGCAGGCCGAAAAAAACAATCCGGCCGCTAACAAGCTTAAAAACAGGGTTTTCATAATTATTCTTCTATTAGTCCTCTGCCTATTTTGGTTATTTTATTTTCAGTTTTCAGATCGATCAAAATCTTGTCTAAGATACCGTTTATAAACGAATTACTCTTTGGCGTGCTAAATTCTTTGGATATCTCCAGGTACTCATTGATGGTTACCTTTACGGGGATAGAGGAAAAATTCATAAACTCGGCGATGGCCATCTTCATCAATAGGGTATCGATCATGGCAATACGATCAGGCTCCCAGTTTTGGGTTTTCGCGGTGATGAGTGCCTGGTATTCGTCATTGTGCCGAATGGTTTCCTCAAACAAGCTCACTATAAACTCCCTATCCTCTTCCCAGTTGGCGGTAACTTCTGCCAGCTTATTCTCGGCCGGGTTATCAAAGGCAAAGTTTTTAAAGGTTTTTGCAATTAAAGCCTGCAATACGTCTTTATCCACCGGCCAATAAATAAACTTGTCTTCAAAAACCTGCTCGGCAAGCGATGATTTTAATATCACCTTCTTAAAGATATATTTGATAATGTCCTTGTCCGAATGCAGTGTATCACCGGTTTTCTTCAGGTAACCGGCATATTCTTCGGATTTTTTCAGGTTGATGAACAGGGTTTTTACCAGTTCGGGCTCAAAATCCCAGGCCACTTTATATTTTTTTAGGCCCGCTAAAAATTCTTTATTCTTTTGCAGCGATAAAATAAACCGGTTGCTCAGTATTTTTACGTCTGCATTAAGATCTTCGGCTGTTGGCAAATGCTTGTTTGCGCGCTCCTGCGCATCAATTTCTGCATAGCCTGCAACTTCCGAAATGAGCGACAGCATACAGATATACATCTCGTATACCTTGTCTACGCCCAATAATAAGTTTTTTTCGTGTTGCTTGATATCGCCAGTATGCGATTGATGATAAGCATATAGCGACTGTAAAACTTTAACCCTTAGGTGCCTGCGGTTTAACATGTTTGTAAGAACGATTTAACCCCTAAACTATACCGGGGCTTATTGTAAATTAATAGGTTGACTTCACTTTCTTTATATCCGCAATTCTTTTCTCGGCAATTTTATTTGCCGCTTCAATGGTTGAAATGTTTTCAGCCTTTGATAGCTTCAGAACATTACGGGTAGCTTCGTAAATATTTTCGGTTAACTGCATCGTGCGTTTCTTGCTGAAACCCATCAATTCCGAATAACAGTTTATAATCCCCCCGGCGTTAATTACATAATCGGGCGCAAATAAAACTCCTTTTTCCAGTAACATCCTGCCATGTACCTGTTCGTCCTCCAATTGGTTATTTGCTGAACCGGCGATGATATTACATTTTAACTTTTTAATTGTTTGCGTGTTTATTGTAGCGCCCAACGCACAAGGTGCATAAATGTCGGCATCAATATCAAAAATGGTATTATTTGAAACGGCTTCGGCCCCATATTTCCTTGCTACATGTGCTAAAGCGTCCTCATTAATATCACTGGCGTAAACCTTTGCGTTCTCGTCGCGCAGCAATCTCACCAGGTTTTCGCCAACGTGGCCAATTCCCTGTACGATGATCGTCCTTCCGGTTAGGCTGTCGTTGCCGTAAAATTCTTTCACACTGGCCTTTATCCCCATATAAACGCCTTGTGCGGCTATCGGCGACGGATCGCCGCTGCCGCCGATCGACTCTGGCACGCCTGTTACGTGCTGCGTTTCCATACGGATATATTCCATATCCTTCGGATTGGTGCCCACATCTTCGGCGGTGATAAATTCACCGTTGAGGTTTTTGATAAACCGCCCGAATTTACGCAATAAGGCCTCTGTTTTATCCTTATGCGAGTCACCGATGATGACAGCCTTACCGCCGCCCAGGTTTAATCCCGCTATGGAAGCTTTATAAGTCATGCTTTTCGACAGGCGCAATACATCGTGCAGGGCGTCCTGCTCGGTCTTGTATGCCCACATGCGCGTACCGCCCAATGCCGGCCCCAACGTCGTGTCGTGAATGGCAATGATAGCTTTTAAACCGGTATCGGGGTCGCTGCAGTACACAACCTTCTTGTGTCCAAATGTTTCCAGTTGGCCGAATATCGAATCGTGGGTTCCAGGTGCGGGCATCAAAGGCAAATAACTATTGTTTCGGGCAGCGACAAAAGTAGGTGTTTTTTTTATTGCAGCAAAGAGAATTGTTTTGGCGGGAGTCCGAAAAGTCGGAAAGTTCGAAAGTCCGAAAGAAAAAATTGGTCGTATCCGCCGTCTATTTCACTTGAATAATCAAACCCATTACCCTATTTTTGCGCTTTCCGACTTCCGGACTTCCGGACTTTTCAGACTAAAATAAATGAAGGATCTCGCCTATCTGAACAAATTCTTCGTCAAATACATCTGGCGGCTCATTCCCGGCGTGCTGTTTGTGATTATTTCGAATGTTTTTGCTGTTTTGCCGGCCAGGGTGGTACGGGTCGCATTCGACCTGGTTACCGAAAATATCAGCACATACCAATTGTTCTCCGGCTTTAACCGGCAGCAAATGATCTACCAGGTATTTGGCTCGAGCCTTTTGTTATTTGGCATTTTAGTTTTAATTCTGTCGTTGCTGCGCGGTCTTTTCCTTTTTTTTATGAGGCAAACCATCATCGTGATGTCCCGGTATATTGAATATGACTTGAAAAACGAGATCTACAACCACTACCAGGAACTATCGCTCGCGTTTTACCGCCGTCACAATACGGGCGATTTGATGAACCGCGTAACCGAAGACGTCAGCCGGGTACGTATGTACCTGGGGCCCGGCATTATGTACACCATCAACACGGTGGTGCTGTTTATCATGGTTATCTTCGCTATGCTTACGGTAAATGTAAGACTTGCTTTTTTTTCCGTTTTGCCGCTCCCCATCCTGGCGCTTATCATCTACTACGTAAATAATATAATCAACTATCGCAGCGAGAAGATACAGGAGCGGCTGTCAACGTTGTCGACCTTTGTGCAGGAAAATTTTTCGGGTATCAGGGTCATCAAATCTTACGTACGCGAAGGATTTGCAAAAAAAAGCTTTGCTGCTGAAAGCGAAAATTATAAAACCCACTCGATGGAACTGGTGAAGGTGCAGGCCTTATTTTACCCGCTGATGCTTATGCTGGTGGGCTTAAGCAACATTATTACCATGTATATCGGCGGCATCGAAGTAATGAAAGGCAACATCACAACAGGCAATATTGCCGAATTTATTGTTTACCTCAACATGCTTACGTTCCCGGTAATTTCGTTGGGTTGGGTAACATCACTCATTCAGCGCGCGGCAGCCTCGCAAAAACGCATAAACGAATTTCTGCATGAAAAACCGGAGATCATATCGCCAGACGCGAAAAAGCGGCCTATCGGCGGAAAGATCGAGTTCCAAAACGTCACTTTTACCTACCCGGAAACCGGCATCACTGCGTTAAAAAATGTCTCATTTGTCGCCAATCCGGGTGAAATGGTTGCCATTATCGGCCGGACGGGCTCGGGCAAGTCAACTGTCGCCAACCTGATCATGCGCATGTATGATTGCACGGGGGGAGATTTACTGATCGATGGGCAGTCGATCAAAGAACTCAACCTCGAAGGTTACCGCGCGCAGATCGGCTTTGTTCCGCAGGAGGTTTTCCTGTTTTCAGATACTATCGCCAATAATATCGCCTTTAGTGCAGACGTACTTGACATGAAAAGCGTTGAACAGGCTGCACAGGATGCAGCCGTTTATAATAATATTATTGAACTTGAGAAAGGTTTTGAAACCCTGATCGGGGAGCGCGGCATCACCCTTTCGGGCGGACAAAAACAACGGGTTTCCATCGCAAGGGCTATTGTAAAAAAACCACAGGTGCTGATCTTTGATGATTGCCTTTCGGCAGTTGATACCCGAACGGAAGAAGAAATATTAAGCAACCTGGGCCGGAATATGGCAGGTAAAACCAGCATCATCATTGCGCACCGCATATCAACCATAAAAAATGCCGATAAAATATTAGTGATGGATAACGGGCAGATTATCGAATACGGCCACCATGACTATTTAATGGATAAGAAAGGCGCCTACTTCGATCTATATGAAAAACAGCTGCTGGAGGAAGAAGAAAATGTCTGAAAAATTTATAGATCGTTAAAATAAAAGTTATAAAATTTTCAATAATATTCAATTTAATACTTGTACTTTGAAATTTTATTTATATTTATGCCAACCAAAACTAATTACGATAATTTTTAAATATGGGAGATTTCGACAACAGAGAGCGTGAAGAGGTTTATTCAAAGAAGGTTAGAGCAGGGAAAAGGACTTATTTTTTTGATGTAAAGGCAACACGATCAAACGATTACTACGTTACTATTACCGAAAGCAAAAAGCGTTTGGAAGACGGGGTTTTTATTAAACACAAGATTTTTTTATATAAAGAAGATTTTGAAAAGTTCGCCGATGGCTTAAAAGACACTGTCGAATACATAAAAGCCAACCAGGAAGTAGTGGAAAAACGATATGAATTCCACGAACCTACTGAAGTGGCCAATACTACAACAGACGACGATTTTTCGTTTGAAATATGACACCAACCAATCTAAACTAATCAAATTAAAACCTATCGATGATAGGTTTTTTTTGTTTAATATAGTTTCCGGCAGTTAACACCTCACCGTCAGGAAAATCGCGTTTAAAAATTGTCAATTGTTTGTTATAGCGACACATCAATAAAATCGGGCCAAATGTTATCAGGCTACCGGTACACCTGAACCACCTGGTACAGGTGAATACACCTGGGACACCTGGGACAGTAATTTTTCCTTTAGTTTGCTTGCTTTTGTCAAGGATTTTCTTTATTAAATTACAATCGATTCATTTTAAACGAAAAATTAAATGCCGGGGTGTTTAAACGCGATTTCCCTGACCTCACTGTCAGGGCTGACGCATAAGAAACAGTAAAAATCAGTGTAGATATTAACAAGTTGTTGGTAAAGAGGGAATAAGTTCAGCTATTCAAGGCCGTGTTAAAGGCATTGAGCGGTGTTTCTTTGTGAAAAGCATATGAGCACCACTT
>DASRTD010000091.1:0-8905 GCA_035656115.1 Mucilaginibacter sp. | reverse complement strand
GGAGAATATATTTGCACCATTGGGCATGATCAACACGTTAGCCTTGAGCGCCGATCTGCCGAAATCGTATAACCGTACCGTCCCACATACGCTGATCGATGGGCGGTTGTCTCCTATTCCTTACGCGCAGATCGACGGGCTGGCCCCGGCAGGCGCCATCAGTTCGTCTATAAACGATATGAGCAAATGGGTATTGGCATTACTGAACGACGGCAAGGTAGGCCAACGGCAGATGATTCCCGCGGCTGCCATAAAAATCACCCGCGAGCCGCAGGATATCGTTGGCGAGGCGCATTACCTTGATGGATCGAGCGGCTATGAACTTTACGGACTGGGTTGGTTTTTAGATCAGTACTCCGGGCACCAACTGGTGATGCATACCGGTGGCGTAAACGGTTACCTTTCGTCGGTAACGCTTGCGCCGCAGGATCATTTGGGCATTATCGTGCTCACCAACACCGACCAGAACGATTTTTTTGAGGCGCTGAAATGGGAAATACTGGACGCTTATTTTAAAAAGCCCTACCGCGATTACAGTAATATTTACCTTTCGGAATTTAAAAAGGGAGAAGCTAAAGAGGATACGCTTGAAAAAAGATGGAAAGATACCGTTGCCATGCTTCATCTGCCTGCCCTGCCGTTGACGGAATATACCGGCAAATATGTGAACGATTTTTATGGCCATATGGAAGTAACCACCGGTGAGGGCAATAACCTGGAGATCCGATTTGAGCACCACCCACGCATGTATGCGCTGCTTCAACCGCTTGGCGGCAACCGTTTCTTCGTAACCTTTAGCGACCCAACGCTGGGAAAAGCCGTATTCCCATTTTATGTGCAAAATGGCAAGGTGACGGGTGTAAAGGTTAAAGTTGCAGATTTTGTAGAGTATGGGCCGTATGAGTTCAGGAAAGAGTAAATAGGCCCCCCTAACCAAACAAGCTTTTGCTTTATTGCTGAGGCTTCCCCTTACTCCTGTTCCCTCTACCCCATTGCTTCTTGCGAGGCGGTCTTCTATCAGTTTGATGCTCAGGCTTAGGGCCTTCAATGCTTTTCAGCTCGTCGGGCAGTTCCATCAGGCGGATGGGTTTCTCTATCAGTTGCTCGATACTTTTCAGCCGCCGCTCATCGCGGTGGTTTACAAAAGTGATGGCAGTGCCGGTACTTTCGGCGCGGGCAGTACGGCCTATGCGATGAACGTAGTCTTCCGGGTCGCCGGGGACATCGTAGTTGATCACAAGGTCGATACCTTCTACGTCAATCCCGCGGGAAAGGGCGTCGGTACCAACGATAACTGGCAGTTCCTTATTTTTAAATTCCAGTAATATCTCTTCGCGTTCGCGCTGCTCCAGGTCGGAGTGAAATGCGCTCACTTTCATTCGTGCCGACTTCAATTCTTTGGCCAGGGATTTCACAATTTCTTTTCGCGAAGCAAATATGATAATGCTTTTGTACGACCCGGTTTTAAGCAGCGTAAGTACCAGCGGCGTTTTTTGGGCATCGTGCACGCGGTATATCTGCTGATCGATACCCACCGCGGGCTGCGACATGGCGATATTTACCTGGTGCGGGTTTTGGAGGATCGTTTTAGCCAGCGTTCGTATCCTGCCCGGCATGGTGGCCGAGAACATCAGCGTTTGCCGTTTTTTGGGCAGGTAGCTTACGATCTTCATGATATCATCATAAAAACCCATGTCAAGCATGCGGTCGGCCTCATCTAAAATCAAATGACTAAGATGATTAAGCTTTACGATGCCCGAGTTAAGGTGCGCGATCAGCCTGCCCGGGGTGGCAACGATTATATTCACATCATTTTGTATGCCCCTGCGCTGCTGTTCATACGCGATTCCGTCACCGCCGCCAAAAACGGCGATGGAGCTAATGCCCGTAAAGTAGGCAAGCCCTTCAACCTGCTGGTCTATCTGCTGGGCCAGCTCACGTGTGGGCGCAAGTATAAGCGTGCTGATCTGGTGTTTATTGGTGGTGCTGATATGCTCCAGCACCGGCAGCAGGTAAGCCCCGGTTTTACCGGTGCCGGTTTGCGCGCAGGCGATAATGTCCTGTCCCTTTAATATAACCGGAATTGCTTCAGCCTGGATGGGGGTTGGGGTAACAAACCCCATGCTCGAAACGCCCTCCATCAGCTGCTCGTTGAAATTAAAATCGCTGAATGTCACTCTGTTCTATAATCGGGCTAAGATAGCGAAAAAATGAAGGTTTGAAGAATGGATGATATGAAATAGGTACAAACCCGTTTTGCTTTGCCTATCTTCGCTGTCAATTTCAGCAAAATGTTTTTCAACCTCCGCTCCCCCATCATACTGGTTATCCTCAGCATACCCGGCACGATGATAGGCCTGCTTTTCAAGATACAGCACTGGCTTGGCGGCTCGCTCATCACCGGCAGCATGATCATGGTGCAGGGCATCGCACTGGCCTGGCTCATCGTTATCCTTCTTGTTGAGAAAAGAAAATAAAGGGCCATAAACAGGCCAGCTGTTGCAGCGAAACACCGTGCCGCAAAAATCACCTGCAACACCTGCAACACACCCCCGATGAAAATCAATAGCTTACGTACAAAAACGTGAAACAGCCTGCAACAACTTGCAACTACTGACAAGATTTTGTCAGCATTTATCCCTGCAATGCATTTGCACTACTGCGGCTTCTGCCAAAAATAATCCGGGTTGTTGATCGCATAATATACCGCAGTATGCCCTTCCACCCTGGCCTGGTGAATGGTGTTAAAGCCGCCCGGGTATAAATTGATATAGTCGATCTTTGGCTTACCGGTTTTTCCGGTCTCGATATCCCACTCGCTTTTGATGGAGCATTTGAGCCAGTAAAGGTTTTTCGACATGTAGTTAAAATATGCCTCTTTGGTTTCCTTTTGCCGGTTATTCCAGTTGGCATCATCGTTCAGCACTACCGGGCTGCCGCTGATCAGGCGGGCGCGCACCTCTTCTATGTTTAAATAATTGCCGTTCTCATCGCGCAGGTACGCGTTAAAAGTAGGGTCCATCCAAACCCACTTATTCAGCTTGTCCGACCATACCACATCGATCACATGGCAATCGAAGTCGGCTGTATCCTTCGGCATGCAGGTCACAATCCTCGCTTTAAAGCCCTCGGCCTGGTAGGCATCGCGTAAAATAGTGGCCATCATGCGGCAGTTTACACCCCGGTTTTGCGCCTTGCAAACGGTGATGAGGCTGTCGCCATTCACCTTTGCGGGATTGTTTGAATTGCCGTCGTGCCGCACCGCGTTGTGCGCCCAAAACAGCAGGTTTTTAAACTTGCTGATCTCATCGCCATTGCCGGCTACCGAATCCAGTTTATATTTTTGCTTAAAGGCCACCAGTGCCGGCACTGTCGCGTCCTGGTAGGTAAATGCCGGCAAGCCGGTTGCGCCAGCATTGTACGGGCCCGAGTTTTTGAGCACATAAGGATAATCGCTCTTTTCACGCATTTTTTCCAGTTCATCTTTAAAAGCGGGTTCTTCATGAAGGCTGTTCAGGTCGCTGTCGCTCAATGTAGAGGTATAATCGTTGTAGCCGGATTGAACCGAAGTCTTAAAAGCATCCAGCGCCTTCGGTTTTTCCCCTGTCAGAGCATAGTAACAGGCCAGGTTATAATACATCCCGGCCTTCCATCCCATAAATTTTTTCTGCATCTCCGGTGATAGTTGAGTATAATGGTCCACCCATCCATTAATAATTTCGATGCATTTGGGGTAATTTTTGAGCTTCGACGCCTCGTGCCGGTTGCTGTCGAGCGTGTTGGTCCATTTGTTAAAATCGGGAATTTCCTTTGAGGGTTGCGCTTTTGCTGCGACGGCCGCAAAAATAATAAGGCAAAGAATCAGGTTTTTTTTCATGACGGTTTATTCTATCTGCTAAAATGATAAATTGATGCATTTATTGTGCAGGCAGAGAAATATTTTTCTATTTAACTTGTTTCTTTTTGGTGAACCGATTCGGCAGACATACGCGTTTGTCTGGTGCGTAGTCGGCCGACCCATCCGGCTTGCTGACATAAAATCGTTGTTTTATGTCACCATCAAATGTTTAGCTATATTTGGGGCATGCATGTAATTCACTGGCTGCAAACATGGTGGCAGCACCAAACATTTCTCGATCGTGTCGAACTTTTTGGTGTAGCTACGGGCTTGCTTTGCGTACTACTTGCCGCTTTGAACAAAATTTGGAACTGGCCCATTGCCATTGTCAGCGTAGTACTTTACATGTACGTATTTCATGAAAAAAAACTTTTCGCCGACATGGGTTTACAAGTATATTTTTTTGTGATGAACATTTATGGCTGGTATTACTGGAGTAAAAAACCAGTAAGTGAAGAAAAAGCCCCGGTTTCGCTAATTACCGTGCGTGAGATAATTTATTCCATAATCGCTACTGTTGTTTTTACCGTTTTTTTGGGTTCAGTGCTTAGGTATACGTCAGCATCCTACCCGTATCTGGATAGTTTTTGCGCGGCTGGCAGCCTGGTAGCACAGGTCTTTCTTTCGCGCAAGGTTTTGGAAAATTGGCTAATATGGATTTTTGTAGATATTATTTATGTGGGCATCTATATTTTTAAGCAACTCGACGCGACGGCAATAATGTACGCCGTATACGTTGGCATAGCCATTTGGGGTTATTATGATTGGAGACGGGATTACAGGGCGCAACTACAGCAAGCCTGACCATGCAAAATTCCGGCATTTTCAAAATCGCCATCGTCGGCCCCGAATCAACCGGCAAATCCACCATGTCGGCCTACCTTGCTAATCACTACAACACCGTTTGGGTGCCCGAATTTGCCCGCGACTATTGCGCCGCATTAACTGAACCGCCTACCTGGCAGGACGAGATCAACATGTTTTACGGGCAGCTGGCCCTGGAAGCGGAAATAGCGCCCAAAGCAAACAGGTTGCTGATCTGCGATACCACCTTCATAACCGTAAAAATCTGGAGCGATTATACCTTCGGCCGCTCGCCGCAGGAGGTGCTGGATGAGTTACCGCTGCGCCCTTACGATCTTTACCTGCTATTAGACATTGACCTGCCCTGGGAACACGACCCCCTGCGTGATTTCCCGCACCTGCGCGAACATTTTATGGACGTATGGCATAAGGAATTACAGGCATTAAATGCAAATTATGTGGTAATTTCGGGCATGGGGAAGGAAAGGTACGAACGCGCGGTCGAGGCCATAGACAATTTTATTTCAGATTTACGAATTACGATTTACGATTTGTAAAATTTGGAGGTTTGTGTGGTGTTAACAAAGATTGTTGATATCAACAATTCCCTTACGCAAAATCGTAAATCCGAAATCGTAATTCGTAAATCTGAAATCGTAATTCGTAAATCCCTCCCCCATGCAACGTTCCGAAAAACCCTGCGTCATATACCGTGCAAGCTGATCAAAATTTGGAAGCCGTATTTGTCGACAAGCATTATAACCTGGTGGTTGAGTGCAAACAGGGCAGTAAAAAAGCCTGTTATGAGCTTTACCGCCTCTATTCTAAAGCGATGTTAAACGTTGCCTTTAGGATAGTGGGTAATATTGCCGAGGCGGAAGATGTTTTGCAGGAGGCGTTTTTGGATGCTTTCAACAAGGTAAAGGATTTCAGGCAGGATACTACCTTCGGGTTATGGCTGAAACAAATTGTGGTTAACCGCTCCATCAATCTGCTGCGCAAACGCAGGCTGGAACTGGTGGACATGGAAGGCGGGCAAATTGAAAACATTGCCGACGAAGAGCCGGAAGACCTTGAAGAGGTACAATATCGCGCCGGACAAGTTAAAGAAGCGATAAAAGAATTGCCGGAAGGCTACAGGTTAGTAATTTCGCTGTATTTGCTGGAAGGTTACGATCATGAAGAAATAGGGCAGATATTAGATATATCGGAAAATACCTCGAGAACGCAGTTTTTGAGGGCAAAACGAAAATTAGTGGAGATTTTAAACAGAAAGGGAATAGCACAATGAGCAAGCGACTGGAAGGTTTGATAAGGGAACACCGGGAAGAATTTGACGACCTGGAACCATCGGCAGATCTGTGGGCGAGGATAGAAAAGCATTTGCCGCCGCAATTTGATGAACCAAAAAAGCGGGAAGCTAAAACATTTACGCTTGGCTTCGTACTGCGCGTTGCTGCCGCTGTGGTGGTGGTGATGAGCATCTTCTTCGCGCTCTATTTGCGTGGCACCAAAAAAGAGGGCGTGGACCTGGCGGCTATTAACCCGGTTTATGCCAAACAGCAGGTGCATTATACCTCGATGATCCAAACCCAGCGGTCACAGCTAAAATCCATCGCCAAATCGCAGCCCGAATTGTACCAGCAGTTCACTTCGCAGATCGCCGAAATGGATTCGACCTATAAGGAATTAAACAATGAGCTGCTCACCAGCCCCAACCAGGAGTTGGTGCTGAAGCAGATGATCAATAACCTGCAGATACAAACACAGGTGCTTACGCAACAGCTGAAAGCGATCAGCCAGTATAACGAAATGAGAAATGAAGAAAATAATGACAGCAAAAATATATAAGCCGGTGCTTACTGCCTTGGCTGCGGTTTTAGCCGCGGGTTCGGTATGTTTTGCGCAGGATATATCCGTATCAGTTAACACTTCATCCGCTACCGGAAACGCAACGGTAAAAGCAAAGGTGAAGAGCAAAGACATAGAAGCAAAGGCCCGGGCTTTTGGTAAGGACCTTGAGCTAAGCCTGAATAACCTGGGCGCCGATCTCGACAGAACGTTGAAGAACCTTACCCCTAAGATCGAAGCGGCAGTAAATGATATTGTTTCGGATGTTGATGTAAGTGTAAACACCGACGGAAACAGCTACAACTATTCATACAGCAGCCCGGGAGATAAAACCCAAAACGACGAAAACGGCGGCAAATACGAAAAGTCGAAAACTTACAGCAAAAGCTACCCGATAGACGGCAACGACCGCATAAAGCTGATGAACCAGTACGGAAAAATACAAATAAATACCTGGGACAGGCATGAAGTGAAGGTAGATGTAGTAATCAAAGCACAGGCAGAGGATGAAAGCGCTGCCCAAAAATTGCTGGACGGCGTGCATATAAGCGATGGCAAAAGCGGTGACGATGTAACTTTCCGCACCGAAATTGACCGCATAGGCGGCGGGTTTAGGTTTTGGGACTTTGGCAACAACAAAAAACATAAGGTAGAGATAGACTACACCGTGTACATGCCCGCCCGCACCGACCTGAACGTGGAAGACAGCTATGGCGGCATTGAATTGCCCGATCTTTCCGGAAAGGTAAAGATCAGCTCATCATACGGCAGCGTATCGGCGCAAAACCTGAGCAACCTGAACAACGAGATCGAAGGCAGCTATGGCAGCCTTAAAGCTGGCTCGATAGGCGGCACAAAGCTGGATTATTCATACGGCAGCGTTGATATTGACGCTTGCGGGGCGTTAAAAGCCGACTTAAGCTACGGCTCATTCCGGCTCGGCAAACTGAGCGGCCCTGGTGAATTTGATATTTCGTATGTAGGCGGTTTTAAAATTGACGAGTTGGCCGGCAGCTTTAAAAAGCTGAAAGTAGATGCTTCTTACTCCGGCGTAGCGCTTGGCGTGCCCGGCAGCGACAACTTTAATTTCGACATCACCACTTCCTACGGCGGTTTTAATTATGACGACGGCAAAGTCACCATCACCAGCAAAAACCCGCCGGATGGCGCCAAACATATCGGCCCTACCCGCAACTATAAGGGTCACGTCGGCCGGGATGGCAACGATGGCATGATCAATATACAAACCAGCTACGGCAGCGTGAATTTTGATTGATGGACACGAATTTCACGAATACTCCGAAACTAACGAAGTTTTAAAACGGCGAAGCCCTCAACGAGGCCTTTGAAAAATAAACAGCTCCGAGTTAAACTTCGTAAGTTTTATCGTATTAGGTAGCTTCGGAAAGCCTCTCCAAATTTCTTTTAATTGCGGCTTTATCTGCACTCGATTTCGCCAATTTTAATGCGCTCTTTAGATGCCCGATCGCCTTCTCATCATCAACTCCTTTATACAAATACCCCAACAGCGAGTGATACAAATGATTGTTAACGAGCTTTAGCTTTTCCGCTTCGAGTATGGCAATTTCTTTACCGTCGGCTTTTGACAGTGCGTAGGTGCGGTTAAGGGCTGCAACAGGTGAGTATTCGATAAACAGCAATTGGTTATACAACTGCAGGATGGTTTCCCATTTTTCGGGGGTGTCTTCTTTTACCGTATGTTCACCGGCAATGGCGGCCTCGATATGGTATTTAGAAAGTTCCTTTCCTTCGGCCGCGAGGTTAAGGTAGTACCTGCCTTGTTTTATTAAATCCTGGTTCCATAGGGATGGGTCCTGCTCATCATAAAGGATAAGCTCCCCTTCGGGACCGGTGCGCGCCTCGAAACGCGAGGCATGAAAGCACATCAGGGCCAGCAGGGCTTTTACCGCCGGCTTGGAAGTGTTTTTATTGTCGACCAACAGAAAACTCAGGCGCATGGCTTCCAGGCAAAGGTCCTGCCGTAAAGTGGTGTTTTGCGATACGGAGTAATAACCCTCGTTAAACAACAGGTACAAAGTGGTTAAAACAGTTTCCAGCCTTTTGTCGATCTCGCCGGGCGGCGGAAACTCCAGTTTTACCTTTTCGGCCCTTAGCTTTTCCTTCGCCCTGAAGAGGCGCTTGTTGATGGTTTCCTTGTTGCTTAAAAAAGCATCGGCAATTTCTTCGATGCCAAAGCCGCAAAGGATGCGCAGCGACAGGCCGATCTGCGCTTCAGCTGGAATTAATGGATTGCAAATGGCAAACATCATTTGCAGCTGGCTGTCGGTAATGTTTTGGGCCGAAAGGTCGATCTCGACTTCATATCGTTCC
>DASRTD010000090.1:0-24409 GCA_035656115.1 Mucilaginibacter sp. | reverse complement strand
GGTCGCGATATTCATCATTACCTCCCTGCTTGCCGGCTTTTATCCTGCCCGGGTTTTATCTTCGTATTTGCCGGCATTAAGTTTAAAGGGACAAGGTTCCGCCCAATCGAATCATAGGGGTTATTTGCGTAAAACGCTCATCGTGTTCCAGTTCAGCGTATCCCTGGTGTTTATTATCGGCACACTGGTAGTTGCCGACCAGGTGAATTTTGTTTTGAATAAAGATATGGGCTTTAATAAAGACGCCATCATTACCGTAAACGCTGACGAGAATAATCCGATAGATCAACTCAACGTTTTTTGCAACAAGGTGCGGGAATTGCCAAATGTGAAAATAGTGAGCCGGCACCAGCACACCCCGGCGGCACAAAGACATGGAGGGACTTTTATCGAATACAAAGGTGCCGGCGGCGCTAAAATAGATGCGTCATTTGATTTTTGCGACGAAAATTATGTGCCCTTGTTTGGGTTGAAAATCGTAGCGGGGCGTAATCTTTCACATTCCGATACATTAAAAGAGTACCTGGTAAATGAAACCTGTGCCAAAGCGCTCGGGTTCAGAAACCCGGCAGACGCCGTAGGCAAGACGGTTGAAATAGGCATGTCCGATTCAAAAAGGCAAATAGTTGGTGTTTTAAAGGATTTCAATTCAAAATCATTGCACGAAGATATAAGCCCGTTTTTTATGTGTTCGATCAAGGGAAGAGAAAGAACCGTTAGCATGAAATTGGCCACAGGCAAAGGAATCAGCAATTTTAAAGCAACGATAGCGCAGATACAAAACGCGTGGAAAGAGGTATATCCAAATGACAAGTTTGAATATGCTTTTTTTGACCAAACTATTGCCGGTTTTTATGATAAAGAACAAAAAACGGCCCAGTTGATGAACACCGCTATGCTGATCGCCATATTTATTTCGTGTATGGGATTATTCGGCCTCGCAATGTTTACCGCACAACAGCGCATGAAAGAAATTGGCATACGCAAAGTTTTGGGCGCCAGCGTTGCGGGCATCGTATCCATGTTAAGCAGAGATTTTTTAGTACTCATCCTAATTTCCCTGGTTATCGCCTCGCCCATAGCTTACTACTTTATGCACGTATGGCTGGAGGATTTTGCTTATCGTATTAATATCAGCCCCTGGACATTCTTATTATCAGGATTGGCCGCCATACTCATCGCCCTTGCAACGGTAAGTTTCCAGGCTATAAAGGCGGCAATGGCGAACCCGGTGAACAGTTTGAGGAGCGAGTAGGCAGTTTGAAGTGGCAGTTTGCAGCTTATATACAGAAAGCTGCCCACCGCAAATCCGCCGGTGCCGTGGCTGTTGCACAACAGTAGCTTATGCAGGAATTTGCGATTTATCAGCTATAGCGCACAATAATGCCCCATCGGGGCTACCTCTTTGTAGAAACCATTCATATCTTCTTATGCCGCGTCAGCGGCTACCTATTTTTTTCGACTTGCTGTTGGTAATCAATAGGTAGCCGCTGACGCGGCAATTATCCCGGTTAGATGGTTTCTACAAAGAGGTAGCCCCGATGGGGCATTAACTGGTGAGTTTGCGGTCGTGCAACAGCCGCGTCCCGCTTGAACCCAAACCCATATCAGCGTCTCGCTGAAATTACCAAATGATCTTCACCGGGCTTTCAGGGTTAACGCTGTTGCGTTGCACGGTAATAAATATGCAGAATATTTTTTTTATCAATGAGGTATTGTAAGCGGGACGCTTACATTTGTTTGGAGGCAGCGGAGATTGTACTTCGCGAAACCCCTCCTATGTGTTCTCATGAAAAATTAAACGGCAAAATATGTTTAGAAACTATTTAAAGATCGCCTGGCGCAATATTATTCGCCACAAAACTTACTCGGTCATCAATGTTGCGGGCTTGGCCGTGGGTTTTGCCGCATTCCTGCTCATTTTTTTGGTGGTTCGGTATGAACAAAGTTTTGACCAGTTTCATGCTCACAAAAATCAGTTATACCGTTTGATACGTGTGGCGACGCGTCTTGAAGCGCGTAATCAGGGACATATTAGCTACCGGATGGGTGTACCCTTCCCGGTGGCCCCAGGTTTGAGGAGCAACCTTCCGCAATTAGCCAATGCAGGGGCTATTGTTCGTGATGAGTTTGTGCAAGTGATTATCAAGGATAATGGAAATGGCGCCACAAAAAGGTTTAGAGAAGAAGAAGGTGTATTTTTCGCAGAACCGCAATTTTTTGACATGTTCAGTTTTCCGCTGGTGGCAGGCGAATACCGCAACGCACTTAAAATACCCAACAACGTTTTGTTAACGCAAAGCCTGGGCGATAAATATTTCGGGCATTGGCAACAGGCTACAGGCAAAATGTTGCGGATGGATGGCGTACCGATGCGAGTATGTGGTATTTTAAAAGATATGCCTGCCAATACCGATTTCCCGATCAAAGCGGTGTTATCCTATGCGACACATCTGAGCTATCCCGACCTGGCAAGGTTTATGAACGACTTTGGCTATCACGAAGAGGACAATTATTGCTTCGTCCAATTGAATGAAGGCCAGTCGCCCGAACAGTTAAAACTTCAGCTTAAGCAATACTCCGACAGGTATATCAAACCCTTCGATAAGGGTTATTTTCTTTCGATCCAGCCGTTAAGTGAAATGCATTTTGATGCGCGTTACGGCACTTTCGATGGCCGTGTTTTCAGCGAGAACCTTATCCTTGTGCTCAGTACCATCGGTATTTTCCTGTTGGTAATAGCCTGTGTAAATTTTATCAATCTCAGCACGGCACAGGCCGTAAACCGCGCCAGGGAAGTCGGTGTACGTAAAGTATTGGGCAGTAACCGCCGGCAACTGATCCTTCAGTTCCTGGGCGAAGCGGCCTTCGTCAGCTGTTTTGCATTGGTCATCGGGCTTGCCGCTGCGCTGCTGGTTATACCGGTTATTAACAACCTGCTGGATATACATCTTGTTGCGTCCGCCTTGTACAAGGGGAATATGATCTTCTTCCTCCTGTCGGCCTTGGCCGCGGTAATCCTTTTGGCCGGGTTTTACCCGGCTTTCCTGCTGTCCGGCTTTAATCCGGCGCGGGTATTAAAAAGTGCAGTCTCCGCGCAGCAGGGCGGTATTTCCATGCGGCGCGGCCTGGTTGTTTTCCAGTTTTTTACAGCTCAGGCACTCATCCTGGTTACCATGGTAATGGCCTCGCAAATGAGTTATGTGAATACGGCTGATATGGGTTTTAACAAGGAAGCGATTTTAATGGCCCAGCTTCCTTGGGACAGCGTCGGTTTTGCCAGGCGGCCTGTTTTGCGCGATGAATTGCTGAAAATACCCGGTATCGAAAAAGTGAGTTTTGGTACGGGCGCCCCTATCGGGGGCCGCTGGTTCATCGACTTGCGAACACCGGATCATGTGGGTAAAGCGCCGAATATGATCGTTGCGTTTAAAGTGACCGACACCGGCTTTTTTAACCTGTTTCATTTGCAGTTTATAGCGGGCCGGCCGTATGTTAACTCAGACACCAGCCGCGAATTTGTGGTGACCGAAAATGTCACCCGTAACTTAGGTTATCGCGACCCTGCGCTCGCCATTGGGAAGCGGATCATCGTGAACGGCCTAAATCGACCGATCGTAGGTGTTGTGAAAGACTTTCATACTGCCTCGCTGCGCTTTAGCATGGTCCCCGTAGTAATGACGACCAGTGAACGGGACTATGGCATGGTGAGCGTTAAATTAAACCTGGCGCAGGCACAGCCCGCTATTGCCGCCATGGAAAAGTTGTGGGGCAAATATTATCCCGATTTCGCGTTCACCAACAGCTTCCTTGACCAGGACATCGCGGCTTATTACCGGCAGGAGACCCAGCTATCGCAACTTTACAAACTGTTTGCCGCCGTTGCCATATTTATATCGTGTTTGGGTTTGTACGGGTTGGTAACCTTTATGGCGGTGCAGCGGAGAAAGGAGATCGGCGTAC
Organism: Mucilaginibacter sp.; assembly: GCA_035656115.1. Taxonomy (GTDB): domain Bacteria; phylum Bacteroidota; class Bacteroidia; order Sphingobacteriales; family Sphingobacteriaceae; genus Mucilaginibacter. The sequence continues at coordinate 20,446 of DASRTD010000090.1, read as the reverse complement.
GCAAGGTGCTCGGCGCGCCCGTCAGCGCGATACTGATCCTGCTATCACGGGAGTTCACTTTGCTGATCGGTATCGCGTTTCTGATTGCCGCACCCATTGCCTGGTATTTTATGCATAGCTGGCTGCAGCAATATGCTTACCATGTTACTTTGGGGCCTTGGTTTTTTGGTGTAACTATCATCGGGTCCATTTTGATCGCATGGGCGACGGTGGGTTATACCGCTGTCAAGGCTGCGTTAGCGAATCCGGTGAAAAGTTTGAGGAATGAGTGAATGGGACCGACGGGAGTAATTTAATAAATCCACATCTGCTAAGCAACAGCGAGTTTAAAGCGGAACTTCCACCTGGGCAGGCGGGTTTTCAAGTTCATTTTGTTAAGTTTACGCTTTATACTATGATTAATTAATCAATGCACTTAGATCGTTACACATCCTTTACAACTGATTATCAAGATTATGAGTTTTACAGCGATGGCCCCAAAGGCCGGATTAAAAAAACAGTAATGTTTACAAAGGTTCAGGACAATCCAATTATTTACAATTTGGCGTTTGGAGATGTAGACCCGCACACAGGCATAGTGAGTGATATTGTAACTACCGATAACAAAGATAGGGATAAGGTATTAGCTACTGTTGCCAACACTATCCATGCTTTTTGTAATCATTATGGCAACCATTATATATATGCAAAAGGCAGCACTCCGGCAAGAACAAGATTATACCAAATGAGTATTACCCGGTTATGGGATGAAATTAGCATAGATTTTGAGGTGCATGGTGTTATAGATAATATTTCCTATGAGTTTCAAAAAAATGTCAACTATGAAGGATTCTTGGTAAAGAGGAAATAAAGCAGTAAATTTGATAGGCGGAATAAATAAATACTTGTTATGGCTGAAGTTAAGAAGGCAGTAATTGAAAAAGGTTATGGCGATGTTGTTGTGGTCGATAATGTTAAAAGTCACGCTAATGACCCATTTTTCGTAAAAAAAGTAGAAGACGCAAAAAAGGCGCTAAGTAAAATAACCCTACCTGGGAAAAAGAGTAAATAAATTGCGACAGTCCGTTTAGTTTAAGCGGTACGCTTACACTTATTTGGGTTCAAGCATCTTGCTTGAACCGGCGGGGACAATATGATGTTTTTTTATTTAAAAGGCGGCAATGAGCTATTGGCCAGCCGGGCTTCGGCTTGCTTTTGTTTTTCGGGAATGAAGTTATCTGCTGAAAACCTGTCAAGTTCGGGGTTGTACTTCATGCCACTTTCGTCAGCCATTTTTGGCTTTTTTAAGGTCGTGGTTTCACGAGCACCAGCTAATTTAGCCGTTGCCGTCTGTTTCCTGCCTTTTTGCTGATGACCGATCATTTTATTGCTCTTTTATACAAATATAACGCATAATTATTTAGATGTGTTCAAAGCGCTGGTAAAATTCTTTCCTGTTGGTGGTCATCCAAACGTCCCAACTTGCGGGCCGCCGACAGGTATTAACCTGTGTTTATCCCCTTTAATAACAAATATTGCACGGTTACCTAAATGGCCACTTGGCGTGGGGGGCCAACAGGCCTGGAGGCTTGCGGCAGCGAGGGGAGGGAGTTTGAGGAACGAGTAAGTCAAAACCGAACGGCTTAATGTCCGGTTTTGTTACAGATTCATATCTAAAGTACCAGACAATTTTTTATCTGCCAATATGTTAGTAATTTGGAATGGCGATTGCGCTGTTTAATTTACTTGAATAGATATACATTCCATATAAACCTTTATGACCTGGCATTTCTCGGAACGATATTTATCGGGCTCACTTTTGCTGTGCTTTTACTTTTCACCAATAGTATTAACCGTGCCGCAAAAAAGTTTTTAGGCCTGGCTTTGATGGTGATGGTGCTGTGGATGATCCGTGTGCTGGGTATTGACATCCGGCTCGCGGCCTATTATCCCCATTGGACCAGCGTACCGCTACAGTTTTCACTGGCGCTTGGTCCGCTGATTTATTTTTATGTATTAAAGTTAACCCGGCCGGAGCGAAAATTGGGTTGGAAGGACTTGCTGCATTTCAGCGCGGTGTTACTTCAATCAGGTGTCAATTTTTTATCGGTGGGAAGTCAACTGAATCCAATATTGCAGTTGTTGACATTTGTTTCAGTCATCACTTATTTGTACCTGTCCCACCGGTTGATAGAAAGTTTTTACCATCACCTTAAATTTAACGGCGGCGACCGGTACCGCAATGAACTACAATGGCTGCGCCGTTTACTAACTGGTTTCGGTATGCTTTGGTTGTTGTGGATCCCGTACACTGCGGTGAATTATTTTGGTTACCACAACCAGCTAAGTCCGGCGGCTTATTACCCCTTATATCTTCTTTTAGCGATAACCATGATCTGGATAGGCGCGGTAGCTTTTTTAAGGCCTGAAGTTGAATTGCCAGCGGAATTATCTCCTGCGTCAAAACCATCAGCCTCGACGGAGTTAAAACAAAAAGGCGCCTGGCTAAAAAAAGCAATGGCAGACAAACGGCTTTATCAGGACCCTGAACTAAGCTTAAGTTCACTAGCTGAAAAGCTGGAAATACACACCCACGAATTATCGCGAATAATCAATATAGCGCTCAAAAAAAACTTTAGTGATTTTATTAATGATTTCCGCGTTCGTGACGTGGTGCGTAAAATGCAGGACCCGGCTTACGACCGTATCACGCTGCTTGGCATTGCCTATGAATCCGGGTTCAATTCCAAAAGCACCTTTAACCGCATCTTCAAACAGGTGACCGGGAAAAGCCCGGTTGAATATAAAGCCGATCTTAAAAAAGAGCGCCCAACTTATAAGTTGAGACGTAATGCCCCAAATGCGCCGGTAGTTTTACATCGTGCAACCACATCAAAGTGGTCTCATGAAAAATTAAACCGCAATTTTATGTTTAGGAATTATTTCAAGATCGCCTGGCGCAATTTGGCACGCCAAAAGCTTTTCAGCCTGATTAATATATCAGGCCTGGCAGTCGGATTAGCTGTTTGTATGCTGATCATGATCTACGTAGCGCATGAACATAGTTATGACCGTTTCCACAAAAATGCAGACAGGATATTCAAACCTTCCGGCCAGATGAAGATGAACGGTAACACATTTGGAATCGATCAAATGAGTTATGTATCGGGGCCGATCATAAAACAATCACTGGCGGTAGTAGCGGGCTATATGCGCACTACACATTACGTCACATCAGTGGTGCTTGTGAGTAACCCATCGCGGCCTGACCAAAAATTTGCCGAAAATAACCTGCTGTTTGCCGATGCTGGTTTTTTCAATTTCTTTTCTTTCAAACTGTTATCAGGACGGCCGGCACAGGTATTATCCAAACCATTTTCTGTGGTTATATCGCAGGATATGGCCAAAAAGTACTTTGGTGATGAGAACCCGGTAGGAAAGACACTTACTATCAAAACCGATAGCGCCTATACTTACCAGGTAACCGGCGTTGCCGAAAATTGCCCTTCTAATTCGTCCATCGAATATAATTTTGTGGCATCCAATTCCGGTTTCGTGACAACAAAAGCGGCTAAAGACTATCTTGGCGATCAGAAATTGGGCGGTGGTACATTTGATGTTTTCCTATTGCTGAGGCATCGCTCTGATACAGCCGCATTAACGAAGGGCCTCCGGTCACTCAACACCGATATAACCCCTAAGGCACAGATTGATTTTTCGCTTTTACCCCTGGCAGGTCTGCATCTGAAAACGCCTGATGATACGAACATTAAATGCCTTACAGTATTCCCTTTAGTTGCGTTATTGATCTTGCTGCTTGCCCTGGTCAATTACATGAGCCTGTCCACCGCAAGGGCTACGCTACGGGCAAAAGAGATAGGTGTACGTAAAATATCCGGCGCCAGCCGCAAAAGCGTCGCGCTGCAATTCTATATCGAGTCGGCCGTTTTTGCAACCCTGTCTTTCCTGCTGGGATATCTGTTGTGTTACTTTTTTAAACCGGTATTTTTTAACGTCCTTCAGCTGAAAATAGACGATTCATTTCTTTTTAGCCCGCTGATGCTGTCCCTGTTATGCGGTCTGTTACTGGTTACCATAGTAGTCTCCGGCAGCTATCCTTCACTGGTGTTGTCGGCCTTTAAGCCTGTTGTAACGTTAAAAGGGAAAATGGGCAAACAATCAGGCGGCGTTCTGATCCGGAAAATATTTACGACGCTCCAGTTCTCCATATCCGTTGCCCTGATTATTTGCGGAATTGTGATAGACCGGCAGCTTTATTTTTTCAGGCATACGGATACAGGTGTTGACCGGGATAACGTGGTCATGATCCCCGTTGGTAGCAACTTTAAAAATTACCCGGCCTTTAATCATGATATCAGGACATTGGCAGGTGTAAGCGCCGTATCCACATCGCGATATGGCATGTTTAGTTATTACGATATGATCGGTATACCGGGTAAAACTAAAGATGAATCGGTAATGCTGCCATCACTTGACGTCGACCAGGATTTCTTTCAGCTGACAGAACTTAAATGGAAATATGCGCCTCTGCCGCATGATAACCTGGGCGTCGGAAATAAAATTGTGCTCAACGAGCTAGCTGTTGAAAAGCTGCACTTACCCACCAACCCGCTCGGTAGCTATATTCCTGGTTGCAAGACCATTGTAGCAGGTGTCGTTAAAAATTTCAATTTTGGATCTCTGGAAGACCCCATTCAGCCGCTCGGCCTTTGGGTGCTCACCGACACTGCTAAATTTTGGAAAACTGAGGGAGGATGTTTCCTTTTTGCCAGAATAAAACCGCGTACGAATCTGCCAACATTGCTCGGGGCAATGCAAATGATCTATAAAAAGTATGACGCCGATACGCCATTCAATTACACCTTTATGGACGATGCCTTTAATGCCCGCTATAAAGCCGAAGACCGGCTGGCCTCGATATTCAGCATATTTACGGTCATCACCATCGTACTGGCTGGGATGGGGCTATTCGGACTGGCAGCGTTTACGATCGAGCAACGCACCAAAGAGATTGGCATCAGGAAAGTACTCGGCGCAAGCATATCGTCGATCAACGGCCTGCTTTCAAAAGATTTCCTGAAGCTGGTATTGCTTTCCATTCTTATCGCTTCGCCCATCGCATGGTACGCGATGCACAACTGGCTGCAAGGATTTGCATACCGCATCAGTATACAATGGTGGATGTTTGCCGGGGCAGGATTGCTTGCTGTGGTAGTGGCAGTTATTACCATCAGCTATCATGCGATAAAAGCGGCGGTGGTAAACCCGGTGAATAGTTTACGGTCAGAGTAATCAAGAACAAAATCCGCCGGTTCAAGTGTCCAACTGACATATCCCAATAATTGCATGGTGTTTTTCCGACTTCTTAAAGTGGTCAATGTAAAAGGGGCGCATACACTTATTAGGGCAATTTTCTCATATTACCCCAGAACAAGAAATTCCACCGCCAAATCTTCCCATTCCTTCTCCAAAGAAGTTTCGGGCCGGGTTCGCCCGGCTTTGCGATACCAATAGTCGGCATTCCAAATATCGCCTTCTTTACGGTGCAGGTAGGCATGTACCCAGGCCGAGGCCTGATCTGTTAGCTGATCTACCTGGGCATGTGCCATGTGCCAGTCGCCTTTGCCATCGTACCAAAGGCTTCTTAACTGCACGGAAAGCCCGGTAACGGGCGCTGCTGATTTCAACGATTCTTTAAATGCTGTTAAAGTTTCCATTGGTACAAGGATAAATGATTAAATTTCCTTTAGGCTTTTTTAACGAATTCGGACTTCAGCGCCATAGCGCCGAATCCCTCGATCTTACAATCAATATTGTGATCGCTATCTGCCAAACGGATATTTTTGACCTTAGTGCCGGCCTTGATGGTTTGCGTGGTGCCTTTTACCGGGAGGTTTTTGATGGTGACCACCGTATCGCCATCCTGCAGCGGATTGCCATTACTGTCTTTCACCGAAAAAGCTTCATCACCTGCCGGCTCTTCCACAGCGTTCCACTCATGCCCGCATTCCGGGCAAACCAGCAAGCTTTCCAATTCATAAGTATAAGGGGACCGGCAGATCGGACAAGGCGCAAGTTCAGTCATGACTATTCAATTTATTGAAGGCGCAAAGGTAACAATTATTCAGCAGGGCCTCGAAGACTAAACGACCAAGCATTTATCAACCCCTGCGCCGGTGCAAATGTCCTGCCGCCGGTTTCTTGTGATAAAAAATTAACTGACAAGGCCGTAAAGGTTTACTTATATTGCATCATATTTTAAATCCTTAACTGATGAAACGCTATTTACTAATACCGGCTTTTTTTGTTTTTGTATTAATTACGGCAAAGGCTTACGCCCAAACCGCCGACAGCACGAAAATTAAGGAGGTTGAAAAGAACCTTGTTGGCCGTGTGCAGGTGGAAGGCGACCAGCCCTGGACTATACTGGAACGTATGGAATATTACCATGTGAAGGGGATGAGCGTGGCGGTGGTGGCCGACTACAAAATTGCCTGGGCCAAAGCTTACGGCTGGGCTGATGACAGCCTGAAAATCGCGGCAACGCCGCAAACACTTTTCCAGGCGGCTTCCATCAGCAAATCGCTTAATGCGGTGGGCGTGCTAAAGCTGGTGCAGGACAAAAAGATAGACTTGTATGCAGACATCAACAATTACCTTATCACCTGGAAATTTCCGTATGACTCGCTGTCGAAAGGCAAAAAGATCAGCACGGCCAACCTGTTGAGTCATACGGCCGGCTTAACGGTACATGGCTTTGAGGGCTACACACGCGGCAAGCCGCTGCCGACGCTGCCGCAGATACTGGATAGCGCGAAGGAAACCAACTCGGCCCCGATACGGTCGATGTATGCGCCGGGGATAAAATCGGAATATTCGGGCGGCGGTATCGAGATTTCGCAGATGATTGTGATGGATGTTACCCATCAGCCGTATGACCGGTATCTGTACGATAATGTGCTAAAGCCCCTGGGCATGACCGGCAGCACCTACCAGCAGCCGCCGGTGGATAAAAAGCCTGAACTGCTGGCCACCGCTTACCGGCCAAACGGCAAACGTGTGCCGGGCGGCTACAATGTTTATCCCGAGCAGGCTGCAGCCGGCTTGTGGACCAACCCGACCGACCTGGCCAAATACATAATTGAAACACAACTGGCGTTGGAAGGAAGATCGCAAAAAGTACTGAACCAGGAAACAACCCGGCTGCGGCTAACGCCCTATATTGACAAGCAGGCGGCTTTGGGCGTTTTTATCGCCGACATGGACAGCGTCAAATATTTTACCCATGGCGGCGCCAATGAGGGTTTTCGGAGTATATATTACGGAAGTATGGATGGCGGCAACGGCGTGGTAGTGATGGTGAACTCGGACAATGGCGACATTATGAACGAGGTGGTCAACAGCGTGGGCAAAGTATATGGCTTTAAAGGCCTGTATAACTCCAAACTGATGAAGACGGTAGCCGTGGCCGACAGCATTTTACAAACCTACACCGGGGAATACCAGATAACGCCTGCTATTAGCCTGACGATAAGTAAAGACGGCAGCAGGATGTACGGCCAGGTGACGGGCCAGGGCAAGATTGAAATTTTCCCCGAAACGCAAAATAAGTTTTTTTTAAAAGTAGTGCCCGCGGAACTTGAATTTGTGAAGGGCGCCGATGGCAAAATAGAAAAAGTGATAGCTTACCAAAACGGCGTACATGAGGCGAAGAAGGTGAAATGAGTGGGAGGGTGGTGTAGCAGGGTGCAGCGGCGCAGCTAAGCTGCACCTGTGGAACCTGGCGATAAAGCATCTAAATATCTGTTTTACAATCAGTTAATTACACAACTGTTTTATAGCTCATCCCGGCTTTACTGACATAATTTTGGCAGTGACAAAATTCTGTCAGTACTTAAAACGCTAATAATCAGTGCTGTAGCAGGGTGTAGCGGGGTGTAGCACGTGTAGCGCTACGCAACAAATGCTACAAACTTCCAAAACGCTATTCCAAAACCGGGCATTACTTCGCCCTATTTTGATAAACCATTTATTTCTATTTCGCGTTATCATTTTATAGATTTGGAACAGCGAGTGGTGCCATTACAAATTAACCTGCAACTTTATGTTTAAAAATTATTTCAAAATAGCGCGCCGTAACCTGGCGCGCAATAAAAGCTATGCCGCTATTAATATTGCCGGCCTGGCGGTTGGCATTGCCGTTTGTATGGTGATCTTTATCATTATCCAATTTCAAACCAGCTTCGATGAATTTCACACCAGGAAAGACCGCATCTATCGTGTGCTGACCGAATATCATCATGCAGAAACCGGGAGTGTTTCTTATGGGAAAGATATGCCTTTTCCAATGCCATTAGGGTTGAAAACAGGTTTCCCTCAAATTGAACAGGTAGCCCCGGTTTTTGCAAGTCATGATGACCAGGTGTTGTTACCGGATAACAATGGCGTCATCGTAAATGAATTTAAAGAGCAGCATGGCGTATTTTTTGCGGGGCCCTCCCTCTTTAAAATTTTTGATTTCCCCCTGCTCGCGGGCACGTATGAGTCGTTAAAAGACCCGAACAATGTATTCCTTACAAAAGAGATCGCCGAAAAATATTTCGGCGACTGGAAAACAGCAATAGGCAAAACCATTAAACTGCGGGCGGGCGGCTATATTTTCGAGCATGGCACGGACGTATTAAAAGTTTCTGGCATCCTGGCCACCATACCGCCAAATACCGACCTCCAGCTAAAAATGGTCGTGGCTTTTGGAACCGGTTTTACCGGGAGTTACCTGGAAAAATCAACCGATTGGAAAGAAACAATACCTGATTTTGGCTGCTACATTTTGCTGCCGCCGAATACCTCTGTTGACAATTTTAACCAGCAATTACGTGCGTACTCGCAAAAGGTGGAATCCCCGGCTGATAAGGATAGCCATATTATACAGCCAATAAGTGCGGTACATTATGATGCGGAAGCAGGCAATTTTAGTAACAAAACCATCAGCCATCAATTGCTCAATGTATTGTGGCTGATTGCGGCATTCATACTTTTGATTGCTTGCGTAAACTTTGTAAACCTCTCCACTGCGCAGGCGGTTAATCGGGCAAAAGAGGTTGGTGTACGAAAAGTGTTAGGCAGTAATAAATCGCAATTGCGCATCCAGTTTATCGTTGAAGCTTTTTTGATCGTAACGAGCGCTGTAATACTTGCGGCGGTTATTACAGTGCTTGCATTGCCTGCTGTAAGTCAGCTTTTGGAGCTTTCGCTTACATTCAATATCCTCAGCGATCCCACAATTATTTTATTTCTTTTGACGGCGACAATCGTAGTAACCGCACTCGCCGGTTTTTATCCTTCTATTGTTTTATCCCGTTTCAACCCGGTTAATGCTTTAAAAAGCAAAGCCAATGCCAATACGGTAAAGGGAGTTTCATTACGAAGAGGGTTGGTGGTGTTTCAATTTATCATTGCGCAGGCGCTCATCATCGGGACGCTCATCATTGTAAAGCAAATGGATTTTTTTATGAATCAACCCTTAGGCTTTGATAAAGATGCCATTGTAAACGTCCCTTACCGTGTGGATAGTGTCCGCATCAGCAGGATGACTTATTTAAAGAACCAGTTAATGACCATCAACGGCGTGCAGGCGGTCAGCTTTAGTTCAAACACCCCGGTTGAAAATGGCAATGATATGTGGAGCGCCCTCAAATTTAACCACGCAACCAAAGAAGCAGGTTTTAAAGCGATCACCAAATTCGCCGACAACGAATATGTGCCTACTTATAAATTGCAACTGGTAGCCGGCAGAAATTTGCAGCCTGCTGAGTTGACTAAAGAGTTTTTGGTAAACGAATCGCTTGTGAAAAGTTTAGGACTTAAAAACCCTGAAGACATATTGAATAAAGAAATCAGCATATGGGGCGATCAGATAAAATGTAACGTTGTCGGTGTGGTAAAAGATTTTAACGACCGGTCTTTTCGCCATGAACTGGCGCCGATGATCATTTCTACCGACGTTGCCATGTACAACCAGGCGGCGATAAAATTGGCAACTACAAACATGCCTGCTACCATTCAATCCGTTAAAAAAATATTCGATCAAACACTTCCAGATTTTGTTTTTGAATACAAGTTTCTGGATGAAAAAATTGCGAGTTTTTACAAACAGGAAAGCCAGTTAGCGGCTTTGTATAAAATTTTTGCTGCCATCGCCATATTTCTTAGCTGCCTTGGCTTGTATGGTTTAGCCTCATTTATGGCCGTGCAGCGGATAAAAGAAGTTGGCATTCGTAAGGTGCTTGGCGCTACCACAGGCAATATTGTCTACCTGTTTTCGAAAGAGTTTATCCTGCTCGTAGCAATAGCCTTTGCCATTGCCACGCCCATTGCCTGGTATTACATGCACCAATGGCTGCAGGCTTATGCTTATCGCATAAACATCAGTTGGTGGTTGCTTGCGGCAGGCGGCCTTGTTGCGATAATTATTGCATTGGCAACGATAAGCTTCCAGGCGATAAAGGCGGCGGTGGCAAATCCCGTGAAGAGTTTGCGGAGTGAGTAGGCAGTTGAGATGCCCTTAACGAATGACCAAAGCTCCTATTCGATTTAGTTGAAACACTAGGTGGTGCGTTCCGGGCAGAGATACGGAACGCATTTTTATACCCGGACGAGTATTATAGAAACAACAGCCGCGGTTCAAGCGTCCCATGGCTGTTGCACAATGTTTGAACCGGCGGCTGAATTTTAAAACGCTTCAAAATCCAAAAAATAGCCGCGGCTCATTCGATGCAGCTTTTTATAACTATTTCTTTACTGCCCGGCTATAGCAGCTATGCCTTCTTTACCAAAACTTTCTTTTTCAGCCATTCGCGCACCGGTTCGTCGTAAAGCTTCAGGCAAGCGTAGGCAAGTGCAATGCTCACTACTACCAGCAATAAACCTACCAGCAAGCCTTCCGGTCCCAGCGGTATTTTGTTATCGACCACCCATGCGGTGAATATGTAAATGAGGGGGTAATGGGTGATATAAAGCGGGTACGAGATATCGCCGAGGAATTTGGATAGTTTCTCCGATCGGAGTCCGTGAAAGCCGCCCCCGGCGCCGATGGATACGATGATGGGGAAAACAACGATCACGCACACCGCCTCGTAAATGCCGTTCATCCATACATGGTGCTCGTCGCCGATGCGCGGAACGAACAGCACAAGCAGGATGAGCCCGCTGGCCCACCAGAAGGCATGCTTAACATGGATGAGTTTGCCCATCCTGCAAAGCAACACTCCGGAGAAAAATGGGTACAACACGCGGGTGAAACCGATAAACAACTGCGGACCGTTTAGCGACCAGCCACCGATCAGGTCGCCCTGGGCGACAGTGACCAAATAGCCGATCATCATACAGCCTGCCAGGCCCACAAATATGGTCAGCACCACTTTGGAGAACCGGCGAACTACCACCGCATACAGGATATTGGCAATATATTCAAAAAACAAGGACCAGGCCGGCCCGTTGAGCGGGTGCATCTCCTGCCAGCCGCGTATATCCATCGAAATTGGTATCGGCAGGAGCGTAGCGCCGATGATCATTAACAGCAGTACTTCCCATACCGGCGTACCGGCAATCATCGGGAATACTGCGGGGCTTGCCTGGAAATAAAAAAGCGCCGCACCAATCACCGAGCCCATGATTACCATGGGTTGCAGGCGCACCAGCCGGCGTTTGTAAAAATCCCACTGCGTTAGTTTGCCCCAGCGGTCGTCATAGGCGTAGGCCACTACAAAGCCTGACAGCACAAAGAAAAAATCGACGGCCAGGTAACCATGATTAATGATCTGCTTAAAGCGGTTGCCCCCTGTAAAAGTTTCGAACACGTGGAAAACGATAACCGTCACGGATGCAACACCGCGTAATCCGTCAAGGATTTGGTAGTGGCTTTTTGACTCGAGATAGCCGGTAGGTTTGCTCATTAGTAATCAATAGTAAATAGGTTGCAAAATTGGTTGTTTGGCCGGCCACCGGGGCAGGCCGACAGCCCGAATATACAGAGTTGAATCGAAATTACGATTATTTAAAATTGCTGCAAATAGCTCACCTTAAAAATTAGATGATCTTCTGTTTGGGCTATTAACGGTGCAGTAACGAGCTGGCTATTCACACCCCGGTTATAAATAAAGTACACATAGCTCAGCGGCGAAAACTCCCAGGCCAGGCGCAGGTTGTAGCTGTCTGAATTATTGACCTCATTTTTTTGATAGATGCCGGTAAGCTGCAAGCGCGGGTTAAGCGCAAAACGGGCCTGCAAAATATACAGGTTGATCGCTTTATAGGTATCGTCGATCCCGACGCCCTGGAAATGATTACGGTTAAATTCACCCTGGAACGAGACGTACGGAACAGGCGCAAACTGCACTTTATAGTCGCCTGATAGCAGTTTGCCATTAAAATAGGTACCTGTTGAATATACCATCTGGAAGTTCAGCATTTTGGAGGGGTCGGTTTGAAAATAAATCTGCTGGTTAAGATATTGATAATCGCCCGGGGCGATATTGACGTTAAGCGGGGAAAAAGTAGAAGTAAGATGCTGCCATACGGCCTGGAAGCCATAGCCCAGCGAGCCGCCGTCTTTAAAGTTAAACCATACCGGAAACACAGGTAAATCAGCCTCCGAAAATTTGCCTGTCGAAGCAGTATAATATAACTCAGGCAATATGCCAGGCGAATATGCCAGCAAAAAGCTTTTAAATGGCAGCAGCTTCCCCCTATAGAAATAATTTATACCAGGGGTGGTCCCAATCACGTCAGTACGCGAAATGAAGCCCATTTGCGGGTCGAAGTTTTTGGTAAAAACGGATTCAGTCCACCATATCTCATGGCTGTTGGTATTGTTAAAATATTGCACAATTCCGCCAAAACCCTTTTGCCCGGTATTGGTGGTGGTTGATTGGGTAACAATAGCATTTATGGTATTGGAGTCACCGATGCGGAAAAAACCATCCACTGTCGATTCAATGTTGGCCGCGCCCGGTTGCTCCTTCATAGTCACCAATCCCCCGATACGGTTCTGGCTGCCAAAGTTTTGAGAGAACCTGCCGACAAAGAAGTCGGTGGCCGGGCCGCCGTTGTAACCTTGCTGGCGTATGGCTATGCCGCCGTAATTCATCGTCGCCGAACGGTAAACAAATCTTCCGCCGCCAACGATGGGGATGGGGTTTCCGCTGGTATCCAGGCCAATGGTGCGGCTGTTGAACGGCTGGTAGTGCATGGAGCCGCCCGCCTCGTCGCCATTCAGCAGTATCTGCACGCCGAAGAGCGAGGCGTTTTCCAGGAAAAACTGCCGCTTTTCCGGAAAAAACACGTTGAAACGGGTCGTATTATTTACTTCCTGGTCTACATCGGCCTGCGCAAAGTCGGTATTGGCTGTAAGGTCAAGCACAGCATTGGGGGTAATTGTCCATTTCAGGTCGCCGCCGTATTTAAAACTCTGGGTATGCGGCGGCTCGGTATTGCCAAAATTGGTATAATGATCGTCGGACGCCAGTATATACGGGTCGACGGTAATATTCGTAGCATTTGGCGGCGGCTGCAGGTTGGTGAGTACCCCGGCATAGCTCATATGTGTTGCCGAAAAAATGCGCGGAAAGGGAGAAAACGCGCTGACCTCGTTTGTAAGCCGGCGGTTACGGTAAACATTAAATCCCCAGCTTTGTACTGTATCTTTAGTTTTGGGGTAACGCAAGGTTTTCCAGGGAATGGCCATCTCTGCCACCCAACCCGAATCGCTGCGCGTGGTGCGCACGCTCCAAATACCGTTCCAGTCGATATCGTAATACAAATCGTCAAACGAAAGCAGGTCGCGCTCTACGCCGTAGGCATTGGTGGCAAATACAATGGCGTTTCGCTGGTCGTTAAAGGTATCAAACGCCAGGTTGACCAGGTCGTGACGGGTATAGTCAAAATCCCGCGCAAAATCGGTAGCCATGATAGCCTTTTTCCCTTTCGGATCCCTGCAAATGATGCCAAAATAAAGATATTTCTCGTTGTACAGTACTTTAACGATGGTAACAAACTCCGACGGTTTACCCTGGTAAGGTTCGATCTGTATAAAATCCGAAGCACTGTTGGCCTGCCCCCATTCGGGTTCGTCAAGCACACCGTCCACCTTTATATTGCCCTTTATCTTTAGTGCCTTCAATTCGCGCCGGTGCGGGTTAGGTTTGAAAAACACGGCATCCTGTCCGAAAGCATACCCGGCAATCATCAGAAAAATAAATGTAAAGTGTATTCTCATAGGCCCGATAACTTTTGGCTGGCGATTCGCCTGGTACCAACGAAGGCAAATTACAAAATCTCCCGGTCAAAGACCCGTGTCGGCTTGCTTTTTTCCGCTAAAATTCCTGCTTCATGCTAACAGGTACAACACTTTCCACAGGCCATTTATCTTTTCAAGAAATAGAAAAACGATACTTTTTTTCCCATAAAAATAATTTTTAAATTTAAACGGAATTGTCTGTTTATCAGGCCATTAAATTGCGTAAAACTACGTATGCATTTTTCAAAAACTCAGTAAAAATACGCATGCGGGTTAATTACATCCCCTCTAATTTTACTAAAGATTAAGCCACCAGGGTGGCCGCGATCTTCACCCCCTAATAAACCTTTAAAAATTAATATAAAAATTTACTGTTTATAAATTTCCAGCACTGATGATAGACCAGGCTTTGACTTTTTTAAATACGCAATTGGATAATTACCTGAGGGCTAAACTCGATCCTACCAATATGAGCCCGTTTATCCAGTTGGCCAATATTGCCTGGAATGACACCGACACTTCTTCGGGATCAGGAACCAACAGCACTTCGGCGAGCGCATTTATAACACTGGTAAATATCGAGGAAGACAGGATAAGCAAATCGCCGGAAGGCTATATGCGTCAAACCAATAGCAACATCATTTATAAAAACCCCAAAGTTTTCCTAAACCTGTACCTTCTTTTTTCAGTGAATTTATCTTCCTACGCCGAATCGTTAAAACGGCTCTCCTATATCATCCAGTTTTTTCAATATCAGAATGTTTTCACTACGCTCAATTCGCCGGGTTTACCCGAAGGGACAGAAAAGCTGATCCTTGACCTGAGCACACTATCCTTCCAGGACCTGAATAACCTGTGGGGAATACTGGGTTCAAAATACCTGCCTTCGGTGATGTACAAGCTAAGGCTGATTAAGATAAGCGAAGAGTTTATGGAAGGTGATGCACCACTAATACACGAGATAGTTGTTAACGACAAAAGCCTGCAAACCCTATGATCGATATAAATTTTGACGGCCTTTTTTCGATTGAATTGCTGCACAAGTATTTTACTGATCAGTTGTTCCGGTATTTCAGTATCGCGCCTACCGCCAAAACGCTTGCCGTTTTGAACGGCCGCCGGGTCCTCATCAAAAACTACTACAACAAGCTGTACGCCGCGGTACAATCAAACGCCGGGAAGCCATTTATTGCTATTGAAGAAGGTTTGCAAATGACATTTTTCCTCTCGCTTAATGATCCGGTATTTTTCAACTATACAAATTTATCAGGTGCATTTGCTCCATCGGAAATATTCTACTTCACCAACCGGAATAACAATGAAACCAATGGAAAGAGCTTCCTGTCAGCGCCTATAGCCGCATACAACAGCGCCACTTCTTATGCCCCCGGCGACCTGGCCGCCAACGGAGCGAATGTGGTTTACCGCGCCATCAGTTCAAACAACTCAGGGAACCAACATCCTTTAACAGACACGAATTATTGGGTCGCTATAGACAACAATGCTTACGCCTCCGGCAGCGACGTTTTACAATATTTCCCTTCGGTATCTACTTATACTTTCAGTTCGCCGCAGGCTGTGGTTGCAATATCGGTTTTGGGCTATAACAGCGGAACAGGTGACTACTCACTGCCGGTACTGGCGAATACGATCAATTTCACTAAGCCGGTAGCATCCTTTGACCTTGATCTTTCGGCGCTTGCGCCCGGAAAATACTCCCTGAGTATAAACGGTGCGCAGCAATGGATTTATGTCAACAATGAAATAAGCATCACTAAACCCTTTGCGGTTATCGATATTTTTAACCAGGCCGCGCCGGCATCCTGTAACCTGCTAAGTGGCGCCGGTACACTTCTATCGCCTTTATATTCTCTTTACTTTCTAAACCGGGCCACTTTATGGCGATACGTATTGCCAACCGGCGAAACCGGCGGCATAAGCGACAACGCGAGTACTTACACGTTTGCAACGCTGTCCAATAACATTACTTCAACAACGCCGATCCCCTTAAGTGATGCTTTGTTGAATTTCAAATTGACTATAAATGGTAACCCGATTTCGCCCATACCCTGTGCAGACGCACAAAGGCTTACCAGTTTAACGCAGGGGGGCGATACTTATGCTTGTTCAGAAATCTATTTAAATTACTAATAAAACCCAAAAAAGTATGTCACAGATAAATGAAAGCGCAATTGCAACACCAGGGGTTTACGTAACCGAAATACCCTCGTTCCCGCCATCCATCGCGCAGGTGGCTACAGCCATTCCGGCATTTGTTGGTTATACCGCCCAGGCTGAGAATTTGCAGCCCGGCGACCTGGCAAACGTGCCCACGCGGCTATCATCGCTGGTGGAGTACCAGCAATATTTTGGTTATGGCCCCGACCCGGGCATAACGGAAATCGATATCGATGCCAACAACGTGGTTACAGCGGTTAAAAGAAACGCCAACTATTACATGTACGACAGCATCAGGATGTTTTTTCTTAATGGCGGCGGCGCATGTTATATCGTTTCTATCGGCGAGTTCCCGGCGACTCCGGCAGTCGGTGATTTTGAAACCGGGCTGGATGCCTTAAGAAAATATGATGAGCCGACGCTTATCCTGTTTCCTGACGCAATTCAGCTGGGTAGCCCCATCTTATATACCGTACAGGAATATGCACTACAGCAATGCGGCGACCTGCAGGACAGGTTTTGTATATTAGATATGCTGGAAACGCCGAACTGGTCGGCCGGGTATGCAGACTTCAGGAGCAATGTTGGCGTTAACAACCTCAATTACGGCGCTGCCTATACCCCTTACCTGCAAACAAGCCTGGGGTTAAGTGTGGTATATAGCAACCTGAAAGGTAAAATATACCAGGCGGGCGTTCCTATTGACCTGAAAAACTTCACTACCATAGCAAAGGTGCAGAGTTTGGTTACCGATTATAATAACCTGATCGCAGATGCCGCTTATGTTAACTCAAATGTTACCGGGGTAGGTTCTTTGCTAACCGGGTCGAACCTTGATCTGGCTGAACAATGGCAATTTTTGGTAAACACTTACCTTGCCACATTTACATCGGTACCTCCGCCGCCGGCAGACCAGGTACTGCCTTATGAGGCACTGGTGTCATTTATTTACAGTGTCGCAAAACTGATAGATACCTGGGCCGCCAATGTTCATTTGTATACTACTTTGGGGCTGGCAAATGGCCTGCAGGCTGATATTCAAAACCTAATTTCAAGCTCTTTAGTCTCCGCCATGGGAACCCTGGGCACTGCGGGGGATCTATCCTTACTGGCATTAGACCAGGGCGCCGAAACTGAATTTACCTCGGGCTTTTTTAATGCTGCGCGGGCAACATTGTTAGCATCATTTACGGCAACACAATGGGGCAATATTTTTGGTGTCGGTTTACCTGCCGCAAATACCACAATATACGGCCCCACTCCCGCTGCCACACAAAGGATGACCGTGCTGCCTTATTTTACTAACCTGTTTAACCAATTTAACCTGGCGGTAACACAAATACTTAATTTGACTGCTACTTACCAGGCCAATTTTGAGCAAAGCTTACTGCAGCAGCTTCCGGTATACAAACAAATTGTAACCGCGGTGCAAAACACATCATTAACACTGCCCCCAAGCGGAACCATGGCAGGCGTTTACGCAAGTGTCGACGCAACCCGGGGTGTATGGAAAGCTCCCGCAAATGTTAGTTTAACCGGTGTTACAGGTTTAACTTTTAATATAAACGACGCCGACCAGGCTTTATTAAATATCGATCCGATGACCGGAAAATCGATAAATGCCATCCGTGCATTTACCGGCAAAGGTATACTGGTTTGGGGCGCGCGCACATTGGATGGCAACAGCAACGATTTCCGCTATGTATCGGTACGCCGCTTTTTAATTATGGTTGAAGAATCGGTAAAGCTGGCTGCCATGCAGTTCGTATTTGAGCCTAACGACGGCAATACCTGGGTAAGGGTACGTGCGATGATCGAAAATTACCTGACCAATCTATGGCGCCAGGGCGCACTGGCAGGTTCAAAACCCGAGCAGTCCTTCTATGTAAGCGTAGGCCTGGGTCAAACCATGATCTTTGATGACATCCTGAATGGTAAAATGATCATCGAGATTGGCCTGGCCCCTGTACGCCCTGCTGAGTTTATCATCCTTCGTTTCACTCAAATACAGCAAACATCCTAAAACTTAAATTTTTAACAAACGGATTAAATTTTAATAATCAATATTATGGCTAATACTTATCCACTACCCAAATTCCACTTCAGCGTTGACTGGAGTGGAACACGAATAGGTTTCACCGATGTGAGCGGTCTCGACATTACCAATGATATTATTGAGTACCGCGACGGCGCCAGCCCAGAGTATCATAAAATAAAAATGCCCGGGCAGCGCAAGTTCAGCAACATTACACTTAAGCGCGGCATTTTTAAATCAGATAACGATTACTACACCTGGTTTAATACCATCAACATGAACACCGTTGAGCGCCGCGACATTACGATAAGCCTGCTGGATGAAAACCTTGCCCCGGTTATTGTATGGAAAATTAAAAACGCCTGGCCCACAAAAATTACCTCTACCGATCTGAAAGCCGATGGGAACGAGGTGGCAATTGAAACGCTTGAGCTGGCGCACGAAGGGTTAACCATACAAAACGACTAAACATGTTCGACTATCCATTTACCGGGTTTCATTTCCTTGTAGTGTTCGAAATATTTCCCCAGGTGCCAAACGACTTCCGTTTCCAGGAGGTTACGGGGCTTACCTCGACGGTTAACCTGGATACCTATCCCGAGGGCGGTGAAAATCGCTTTGTTCATCGCCTTCCGGGAAGGACTACCTATTCGGACCTGGTTTTAAAACGGGGGATGACGCTTATTTCGGGGGTTACCGCATGGTGCCTGGATTGCATTGAGAATTTCAACTACCAGCCCACCAACATGCTGATCTCGCTTTTAAACGAAGATCATTTGCCGGTAAACTCCTGGTATGTTACCAATGCCATCCCGATAAAATACGAAGTGACCGGTTTAAATGCGGAGCAAAATCAAATCGTCATTGAGTCCATGACCCTGCGCTACGAATACTATAAAACGCTCAACCTTTCGGCAGCAGCATCGGCCGCTATCGGGGCCGTCGCCGGCCTGCTCGGTGGTGGCAGTGCCAGCGCCAGCGCGAGTATCACTGTGGCTTAATGCTTAAAAACAAAGTTTAAGAATGGAATCATGCCTGTAGAAATTCGTGAATTGCATATTGTAACAACGGTTCAGGACTCCGGTAGCAGCTCGACGCCCAAGCAGCCAAGTGCAGCGGCGGCATCCGGCCAGGACGATATTATTGCCAAATGTGTTGAGCAGGTGCTCGAAATTTTAAAAGAAAAAACTGAACGCTAATGAGTTCCGGAGAATTGCTGAAAATGAAGCTGGTAGCGTACGACGACATCAGTTTTTCATCGCCGTCGGGAGATGAGTACGAAGTATTGATCAATCCCGACTCGTATGCCCTTACTTATGAAACGCAGAAAAGCGACCAAAGTGCGCAAGGCTCAAGCGAAAGCATTACCTCGTTTAATAAAAGATCGCCGCAATCCCTAAACTTCAAATTTTTATTTGATGGGACGGGTGTAATACAACGGGGAGGCGGAGGGCTGTTATCAGGCCTGGCTGTACCCGGTTTGCCGGCAAACAAGCCCGATGTGATGCAGGATTATGAGAGCTTTAAAGCGGTGGTTTATCAGTACGCCAGCGATACGCACCAACCCCGCTTTGTGCAGTTGCAATGGGGGCCGTTGCTGTACAATTGCCAGTGCTCAAAAATGACCATCACCTTTAAATTGTTCAACCCGGATGGTACGCCATTGCGCGCCGAAGCGGATTGTACTTTTAACGGGGTGATTGATGAAACAAAACTTGCGGCCATTGAAAACCGGCAATCACCCGACCTGACGCATGTGCGGACGGTAATTGGCGGGGATACGTTGCCCCTGCTGTGCTACAAGGAATATGGCGACAGCAAATATTATTACCAGGTGGCCCAGTTTAACGGGATCACCGACTTTAAAACACTAACCCCCGGAACAAAAATTATTTTACCACCCATAGCAAAATAATTATGCCGCTAAGCCAAACACT
>DASRTD010000089.1:0-15247 GCA_035656115.1 Mucilaginibacter sp. | reverse complement strand
AATCAGCTGCAAAAATGGCGGGCATAAACACTTATAAATTATCATACTACCCCGAGCAAAAAAGCATTTTCAGCAAATGGGGATCAAACATGAGCGAGCAAATGAGGGTGCGCGCGGTAAAATCCGAGCTTGGAGACAATTACAAATACTACGAGCAAATAAAAGATGCCACACAAATGATGCGCACGCCGCAGGCACGTTTGCCCTATACCCTTACGATTAATTAGTTTTATTTATATTTTGATTGGAAAAGCCGTTCGCATTGCGGGCGGCTTTTTGTTTGTTAAATTTGGCGAATAAAATAACCTGTTGCAAAACAACGCTCATTACACCTACCTTTTGTATTTTTACACGCCGATCAATTATGGAAAACAAAACCATAGCCCGTAAGCTTCGTTTGCTGTCGCAACTGATGGAATTGCACGAGGAAAATCCTTTTAAGGTGAAATCCATTGCAAACGCCGCTTTTAAGGTGGATAAGCTCCCTTATGCCGTCAAAAACAAAACTGTTGCCGAACTGGAGAAAATAGACGGCATCGGCAAAAGCACGGCTACAAAAATCACAGAGCTGCTGGCAACAGGCTCGATGGCTGAAATGGACGACTTGCTGGCAAAGACGCCGCAGGGCGTGGTGGAGATGATGGGGATAAAGGGCATCGGCGCTAAAAAAGTGGTCATTATCTGGAAAGAGCTAAATATTGAAAGCCTTGGCGAACTGTACTATGCCTGCAACGAAAACCGCCTGGTAGAAGCAAAAGGTTTCGGCCTCAAAACGCAGGATGACATTCGAAATGCGATCGAGTTTACCATGGCCAGCCATGGCAAATTTTTATATGCACAGGTAGTTGCGGTGGCAGATCAACTAATCGGCCAGGTAAAAGGCATTTTTCCGCAAGCTTTGATTGAATGTGCGGGAGATTTTCGCCGTTGCTGCGAGATCATCAGCAAATTAGTCATTGTATTGGGTGATGATGACGAAAACGCTCCGAACACGCTGGCGGCAACGGAGTTGTTATCGGACGCAGCACGGGAAGGAGATCACCTATCCGGAAAATTGCTCAACGGGATGGCTGTTGAAATTATCTGTGTTAATCGGCAGCGATATTATCAAACCTTGTTTGAGGAAACCGGCGATAATGAGTTCGTTAAAGCGGTGTTATCAAGAATCGGCAATCAAAATGGCTTACCGGAAAGCGAAGCGGATATTTTTGAAACGTCCGGCTTAGCTATTATGCCACCGGAATTACGGGAGGGAATTACGTTTATCAACAAAGCCGAAACGAATTCGTTACCGGCGCTTGTAACCTATGATGACCTCCGGGGAACACTGCATAACCACAGCACCTGGAGCGACGGGATAAATACCATAGAAGAAATGGCACTATACTGCCGCGATGAATTGAAACTGCAGTACCTGGGGATGTGCGATCACAGCAAAAGCGCCTTTTATGCCAAAGGTTTAACGATTGAGCAGGTATTACAACAGCAGGAGGAAATAAATCATCTCAACAAAAAACTCGATGGCTTTCAAATATTTAAGGGAATCGAGTCGGACATTTTATATGACGGATCGCTGGATTACCCGGATGAGATATTGAAACGCTTTGATTTTATCGTGGCTTCGGTACACTCCGTTTTAAAAATGGATGAAGAAAAAGCGACCTCGCGTTTGATCAAAGCCATCGAAAACCCACATACCACCATTTTGGGTCATCCTACAGGCAGATTGCTTTTAAGCCGCAGCGGATATCCGATAGATTACAGGAAAGTGATCGACGCCTGTGCTGCCAACCAGGTTGTCATAGAAATAAACGCCAACCCGCTCCGGCTCGATTTGGACTGGCGCTGGCATCAATATGCGCTTGACAAAGGTGTGTGGCTATCGGTTAACCCGGACGCGCATCGCAAGGAAGGTTTTTTAGATATGCATTATGGCATATTAGCGGCCCGTAAAGGCGGTCTTTATAAAGAAAGATGTTTGAATGCTTTGTCAAGACCGGCTATAGAATCGTTTTTCAAATCAATGAAAAGCGAAAAACTCACCAACATTCAGCTGAATTGATGAATCTGAAAAGTAAAGTAGAAGAACTACGGTCGGCCGGTGTAAAACCGTCAGTCCTTGTTATTGGAGATTTGATGATCGACCATTATATATGGGGGTCGGCAACACGCCTGTCGCCCGAAGCACCCGTACCCATCGTTAATGTAAAAAAGGAAACAACAACCCTTGGCGGGGCCGGAAACGTAGTACAAAACCTGGTAGCCCTGGGTGCACATGTTGCGGTAGCGGGCGTAATAGGCAACGATGCGTCGGGGCGGCAGCTGCTGGATATATTGGAACAGGATGGAGTAAAAACCAATGCGATCATTCGCGATGGCCTGCGCCCTACCACTGTCAAAACGCGGGTTTTGGCAGGCAGTCATCAGTTGGTAAGGATTGACCGTGAGGTGACCGATACGGTTTCGCCTGAAGTTGAGGAAGAATTGGTGATGGCCTTGAAAGCGAATATCGCTGGTGCGGATATCATCATCTTTTCGGATTACAACAAAGGCCTGTTTGCACCGGACCTCACCCGGCGAATGATAAAAATAGCTAACGAACACCAAAAGAAAGTAGTGATAGACCCTAAAGGTCTGAATTACGAAAAGTATGAAGGCGCCTATATCATCAAACCCAACCGAAAGGAACTTGCAGAAGCCGCCAAAATTGAAAAGATCAATAACATCACCGAGTTGCGCAATGCGGCGAAAACCATATTTGAACAAACGAATACTACTTATCTTATTGTCACGCTCTCTGAAGAAGGCATGGCTATCGTTACCGAGCGGTCGAGCAAACTGCTGCCGGTAAAGGCCACTGAGGTTTTTGACGTAACGGGCGCGGGTGACACAGTAATCGCCGCCATAGCCTACTTTGTCGCAGCGGGCCTGTCGGTTGAGGAGGCTTGTGAACTGGCCAACCATGCAGCAGCAATTGTGATCAGGCATATCGGCAGTGCTACAACGACTGTTGAGGAAGTGTTGAAGAACATGGAGGACTAAGCGCCAATGAAACACGACTTAGAGCACATTCTTCTCAATAAAATACTCAGCCTGAGCGCTACTAAAAACAAAGTGATCACATGGCAGGCCGAGGGGCAAAAGGTGGTTTTCACCAACGGCGTATTCGATTTGCTGCATATCGGGCATGTTACTTACCTGGCCAAAGCGGCGGATTTAGGCGATAAACTGGTAATTGGGTTAAATGCCGATAGCTCTGTAAGGCGCATTAAGGGAGATGACCGGCCAGTCAATGATCAAAACAGCCGGGCTGCATTGTTAGCCGCACTTTTTTTTGTGGATGCAGTAACCATTTTTGATGAGGACACCCCGCAGCATCTGATTGCTACCCTATTACCAGATATTTTGGTAAAAGGGGCCGATTACACTGTTGAGAATATCGTCGGCGCAAAAGAAGTGCTGGCAAACGGCGGTGAGGTAAAAACCATCACATTTGTCGAGGGCTATTCCTCCACATCAATTATCAACAAAATCAGGAAGCGGACATGAAGATTTTGGTGATCCGGTTCAGCTCGATGGGTGATATTATTTATACTACACCTGTCGTCCGATGCCTAAAAAAACAGCTGCCGGACGCCGAAGTGCATTTTTTGACCAAACCGGCCTTTAAATACATTTACAACAACAATCCTTATGTCGGTAAACTGCTGCTTCTCAAAGAGCGCCTTTCCGATACCATCAACGAAGTAAAGGCCGAGCACTACGATTATATCATTGACCTGCATAACAACCTGCGCACCTCGATCATTAAGCTGCGGACTGGCATCAAATCATCGACCTTCAAAAAACAACGCGTCCGCAAATGGCTGAGCCTGAAATTTAAGTTAAAACTTGTCCCACCGGTTCACCTTGTTGAGCGGTATTTGAAAACCGTAGCGTTCCTGGGCGTAAAGAACGATGACCAACCTATAGACTATTATTTAAAAGCTGAGCATAGCCTGGATAAGTTGCTCCCGCTGTCGCATCAACCGGGATATGTGGCTTTTGTGATCGGCGCTACGCATTTTACCAAACGGATGCCTAATCATAAGATTATCAGCGTTTGCCGGAAGCTAAAGCGCCCGGTTGTTTTGCTTGGCGGCGATGACGTTAAAACCAATGGCAATGAAGTTGCGGCCGATGCGCCTAATGTTTACAACGCCTGCGGCATCACGAGTTTGGATGAGTCGGTCTTCCTGGTCTCCAAAGCAAGCAGCATTATCGGGTTTGACACCGGCTTAACCCATATCGCCGAAGCCTTTGATGTGTCCATTGTTTCTATTTGGGGCGGAACCGCTCCCGAGTTGCTGGGGGTGCAACCCTATAAAGTTAAAGAATCTTTAGTAGCCGAAATTGACCTTCCGTGCCGGCCATGTTCCAAATTTGGACTGGAAAAGTGCCCGCTCGGGCATTTTAAATGCATGGAGGATTTGCCGGAAAGTCAAATTGTCGACTTTGTGAACAAATAAAAAGGTAGACAAATAGTGTACTGATTTTTTCTTAATCGCTTAGTTCTGCCATTCGCCAAATTTTTTAAATTTGAGCCTCGTTTTTTATAAAATTAATCCTCATCACAATGAAAAAACTATTTATTTCTGTGTCACTAACTATTATTTCATTTGCCGCGTTTTCGCAATCAACTTTTGGTGTCCGGGCTGGGCTCAACATTGGTGCACTGCAAGGTTCGGCACAAGGCGCCGGCACCTCCAATACCACTGGCAGTCACTTGAGTTCTTTAATTGAGGGCTATGCAGATTTTAGGTTTGGCAATTTTTCCCTCCAGCCAGCGCTAAGCTTAACCGGCAAAGGCGGGAACGTGACCACCGGGGACGGTGGCGTAGGTCAATTTGCATTGCATTATTTCCAAATTCCCGTCAATCTTCTCTATCATATTCCGGTTGCGGTAAACGATCTTTATTTTGGTGGAGGCCCTTATCTCGCCTTTGGCACTGGCGGCACCTTAAGTGTAAATGGCCCTGCCGGAGTTGACTCGGAAGACGTTACATATGGCGGCAACGGCGACTTTTCTAATAATGACTCGGGTATTGATATGATTGCAGGCCTGAAACTAAAATCCCGCTGGGTATTTAACCTTAGTTACGACCTGGGGTTGTCGAACATATTAAATGCCAATGGGCCTGAAAGCGGACTGGGAACAATTAAAACTCGCACCTTTGGATTTTCGGCCGGATATGCCTTTTGAAACTCTAAGATATTTTTTTAAATAAAAAGCGGAGTTATTGCTCCTCTTTTCGTTATTTTACCTTATGAAAAAGCTGCTCCTGATACGGCATGCCAAAGCGGAAAAAGATACCGGCGGAAAAGATATCGACCGGCCACTTAAATATCCGGGTATCCAGGATGCACGCTTTATGGCCGACCGCATCAAAGAGGAGGGTATCATACCCCAACTTATCGTAACCAGCCCGGCGATGCGGACCAAAACTACGGCTGAAATTTTTGCCGATGCCTTTAGATTACCGGATCCAACCAACGAGAAATCGATATACGAAGCCAGCCAGCAAACCTGGCTGAAGGTGATCAACCGGCTGCCTGATCAATATAACTTTGTTGCAATTGTGGGCCATAACCCCGGTGTGGCAGATATTTTGTACTATTTAACCGGCGAGTCCCGGGAGGTACACACCTCGACCACCGCGCTGATTGAATTTGACATCGATAGCTGGGCAACTATCAGCGGCGATACGGGCAAACTCAGTTATTACAGTTCCCCGAAGGACCTTTAAGTTTCCCCTCTAATTCAGCGAATAAACCTTCCCCGGCAGCGAGCGGATATATCCCTGCATTTCCATGTTCAGAAGGTTCATAGCAAGGGCACTGGTTGGCAGGTTTGTTTTCATGGTGAGGTCGTCTATTGCAACCGGGCCATTGTTTCGTTGCAGTATATCGAAAATCGTTTGCTCATCCCTTGAAAGGTCAATCGGCAACATAAATTGCTCGACAGGTTTGGCCTCGCTGGTTTTTTCCCAACCCATACTATATGCCAGATCAGCGGCGCAGGTAAGCAACTGTGCTTTGTTGTTACGGATCATAAAATTGCAACCCTCCGAGTAATCGTCTCCCACCCTGCCGGGGAATGCAAATACATCCCGGTTATAGGAATTGGCAATCTCGGCCGTGATGAGCGCACCCCCTTTTACTCCCGCCTCTATCACAACGGTAGCATCAGCCATCCCGGCTACAATGCGGTTGCGCTGCGGGAAGTTCTCGCGGTCTGGTATCGTGCCGGATGGGTACTCCGACAACAGTGCACCACTTTGTATCATCTTCTCTGCGATCGATCGGTTTTGACCAGGATACAACCTATCCAGCCCGTGCCCCAAAACCCCAACGGTAGGCATATTCAGTTTTACCGCCTCTTTATGA
This sequence comes from Mucilaginibacter sp., assembly GCA_035656115.1. Taxonomy (GTDB): domain Bacteria; phylum Bacteroidota; class Bacteroidia; order Sphingobacteriales; family Sphingobacteriaceae; genus Mucilaginibacter. Next base: position 8,821 of record DASRTD010000089.1, on the reverse strand, counting down.
GCAGTAACATCAATGCCCAACGCCAGTCCGCTTACAACTAAAACATCGTATTGCTGCAATTCTTCAACCAATTGCCGGCAAAGCTGCTTGCCGTATTCGGTAGCATTGCGGGTACCAACAATGCTCACCACATGCTGCACATTTAAATTAGCATTGCCCTTTGAAAATAATAACACAGGCGAATCATTGCAATTTTTTAATCGTTTGGGATAGGCGCTGTCTGTATAAAAAATGATCTCAATATCGTTTTTTTCAATAAACCGCAGCTCATCTTCTGCCTTATTCAGTGCCTCTTTAAAATTTAATTGTCTGATGATCTTCTCCCCTATACCCGGAACCTTGAGCATTTTCCCCGGCGTGGCTTTAAAAATGCTTTCCGCATCGCCAAAATGGCTCACCAGCATTTTTGCCAGCGTCGGGCCGATACTTTTTACATACGTTAGGGCTACCTGGTGCAGTTGCGACATGATAAAAGATTGATCGCGCTAAAATAGCAAAATCCTAATAATTTTAGCAAAAAATATAACTTGAGTCGACTGATTCAACAAATTTTCCCGATCAAAAATAAATTTTAAAAAAACTATAAAAATAGTTTGCAAACTATAAAAATAGTTTTACATTTGTTTAACTATAAAAATAGTTTACCATGCCCGTCAAAGAATTAACCAAAGCAGAAGAGCAGATCATGCAGATTTTGTGGCAACTAAAAGAGGCCATCGTAAAAGACATTCTCGATCAGATGCCCGAGCCCAAGCCTGCTTACAACACCGTCTCCACCGTGGTGCGTGTGCTGGAGGGAAAAGGTTTTATTGACCATAAAGCCTACGGCAATTCGCATGTGTACTTTCCGCTGGTGGCCGAGGCCGATTACAAACAGTTCACCTTTGATAAGATGATGAAAAACTATTTCAACAACTCCTACCAAAGCCTGGTGTCCTTCATCGCCGACGAGAAAGGGCTCGATATTAATGAACTGGATGAATTAACCGCCCTGCTGGAAAACCTTAAAAACAAAAGATCATGAACTGGATGCGCTATTTACTGGAGGCCAATTTATACCTCTGCCTATTTTACCTATTGTACCGAATGCTGCTAAGCCGCGAAACCCATTATACGCTAAATCGCGTCTACCTGCTATTCAGCTGCCTGGTTTCGTTTGCACTGCCCGTATTACAACTCGGATTTTTAAAATCAGGTCAGCCCCAGGCAGCTATCGCAGTCATTCAAATGCCGGTTAACACGTTGGCCGCCGCCGCAAACCCCGTTCATGCCGCTGCCCCGCCCCATTTTACCTGGCAGGACGGAATCATTTACCTGTACCTTGCCGGGGCGCTTGTTTTAGCAATGTTGCTGGTTGTTAAGCTTGTGCGCTTGCTCTTGCTTACCCGCAGACAGCCCATCGCAGGTAAAAACACTTATAAACTGGTGGAGATCAGCAACTCGGTCACGGCGTTTTCCTTTTTTAGCACCATATTTATCGGGGCCGAAACGGGCAATCGTGAAACCATCATCCGGCACGAACTGGTGCATGTGCGCCAAAAACATTCTGTCGATATTATGCTGTTGGAGTTTTTCCGAATGGTCAATTGGTTCAACCCAATTGTTTACCTGCTGCAAAACAGCCTGAAAGCTGTGCACGAATACATCGCCGACGAAAAAACAGCATCCATTGAAACCGATATGCTCGCCTATTCCACGTTTTTGGTTAATAACGCCTATGGCATCAGTGGGCCGTCCGTAGCCCACTCCTTTTTTAATAAAAACCTTCTAAGACAACGCATCATTATGCTGCATCAAAAACGTTCAGGTAATTTGGCCAGGCTAAAGTACCTGTCAATCCTGCCGGTTTGTGCGGGGCTGCTTTGCATCTCCACACTCGCTTTCAGTAAATCCTATGGCTGGGTTATCCTGGCCCCAGACCACGCAAAGCCGGCTGAAAATAACGCGCTACCGATGCAGCAAAGCCAGGCCGACACGAATACTGTTAAGCATACCGACACAAATACTGTTAAGCATAAAGGCCAAAATTTTGTGTATAAAAATGGCAATACCACGTCAAAAGGTTATGGCTATAAGGAAACCGGCTATTTGGTGAGAGGTAAAACGGATTTCAGGGTCATTATCATCGAAAAAAATGGCAAACAAACCGTCTATTTAAAAAGCAAGTGTACACCTGCCGAAATAAAAACGCTGAATGAAAAGTACAGCTATACTTTCCCTTCCATGGACATCTTTACTAAGCTGCCCCCTCCGCCACCTGCCCCCAAAACGCCACACGGGCCTAAGGGCCTGCCGCCGGTAAAATTCGCCCCGCAAGTTGTGGTGCCGGTTGATACCTCGGCGCCAGCACGGCCCGCCAGGCCATTCGGGCCGCCGCCACCCGCCCGGGCCGAAAAATTGAAAAAACTGCGTCCATCGGCAGTTAAGCCGCCAGATACCAGCACAGCAGCACGAACAGGTACGTCGCAAAAAGTGCTGATCAACTATTACAGTGATACCGCAAAGGCCGTTGGTCGGGCCGGCGAAATTCGATCCAGCTATAACCCGGTAAAGATTTCCGGGAAGATCGTTATACCCCTTATACTTGTAAACGGTGTAAAATATAGCCTGACCGCCAGCTTACGACCCGGCGAAAAGTTGTACATCACTGGTTCCGATTCAACCGCCTGGTATAGCCCCGGCGACGCCCGCGCCAAAAAAAAATGGGGCGACGATGCCGCCCACGGCGTTTATGATCTGCATGGGAAGCCATCAATTACAATCAGATAAGTCAGCCGGCAATATACACCACCTGCTTCGTGTCAAAAAACTCCTCTTCAAAATAATCTTTGAGGTGAAATTGCTGAACCGTTAAACCCGACTCAGCAATTTCCGCGCTCAAATCGCCGCCTTTTAAATATAAGATGCCGTTTGGCAAAATATTTTTTGATTGCTTGTTAAACTTCCACTTCACCCAGGGATAAAACTCCTTAAGTCGCGTCACCGCGCGCGACACCACAAAATCAAACTTTTCATTGATCTCCTCAGCACGTTTGTGAAATGCCCTAATATTGGTAAGCCCCAGCGCGGCCGCCACCTCGTTCACTACCTTTATTTTTTTGCCGATAGAATCTACAAGGTAAAATTGCGTTTCCGGGAACAATATGGCCAGCGGGATGCCAGGGAAACCGCCGCCAGTGCCTACATCCAGCACCTTTTCGCCAGGTAAAAAGGAAATTAATTTGGCAATACCCAGTGAATGCAGCACATGGCGCTCAAAAAGCAGGTCGATATCCTTGCGGGAAATTACGTTGATCTGGTTGTTCCAGTGCCCGTAAAGCTGGGGTAGGCGGTTGAATTGCTGTAGCTGTTGTGCCGTTAGATGGGGGAAATATTTAACGATCAGCTCAGATGTCATCCCGGTTAAACTTGTTGATGATATTGCCCAACAAATAACGCGCGCGGAACAGCTGTGCCTTCACTGTACCCAGCGGCAGATCAAGTTGCTGGGCGATCTCCTCGTACGATAGTTCGTCAAAATACCTTAGCGTGATCAAATTCCGGTAGCGCGAGGGTAAACTGTCTATCAATATTTTTAACTCCTGGGTTTGCTGTTTTTTTATCGAGGTCTCTTCGGGGTTCAGGACATCGGCCTTTATCTGCAATTGTTTTTCTTCGCCGTCCTCATCCATCATCCCGTGGATCGACATTGTATTCAGTTTTTTTTTGCGTATAAAGTCGATACAGTTGTTGGTAGCCACCCGGAACAGCCAGGTGCTGAACGCAAACTCCGGCTGGTATTTTTCCAGTTTTTCAAACGCTTTGGCAAAGGTTTCAACCGTGAGGTCCATAGCGTCTTCCTTGTTATTCACCATTTTCAGCACCATAAAATAAATCGAATCCTTGTAGCGGTGCATCAGGTCGGCGTACGCTTTCTGGTCGCCCCCCCGGGCTTTAACCACAAGGTGAAAATCATTTTTAGCGTTTTCGGTAAAGTTCGAGTTTATTTCCATTTAGTAGTTTTTATAAAAGTCCCGATAAGGCCAAAAGTATTTAAGTAAAGGTAATAAATCATATCCAAAAACGGCAAATACCACACTAAATCCTTACCCTCAAATCGCTTAAAAAGTTTACTGTAAATAATCAGTTGAAAAATCAACCTAAACATAAACAAACCGAGGGCTAACAAGGGCTCAAAGTTGAAAATTAGGCATAATGTTAATAAAATATAAAACAGCGCCCCACTCATCGCATCCAGGCTCAGCAGGCGCCGGTGCCGCGCTTTATACAGCCCACCTACCCCGAAATGTCGTTTTTTTTGCCTGAACCAGGCTCCCAGCGAGGTTTTGGCATCGGTATAAACAAAAGCGTCAGGGTGTATCTCGATGGTGGTATTCTCCGGCGTGGCATTCTGGTTTACAAACAAGTCGTCATCGCCCGACAGGACGTGCATGTGCGACGCAAAGCCTTTGTTGGCGAAAAAAACCGTTTTGGTATACGCTAAATTTCGCCCGATGCCCATATACGCGTCCCCGATCAGCCCCGCCGACAGGTAATTAATAGCCGTCTTGATCGTCTCGAACCGGATAAAAGGGTTTAAATAGTTTTTGATCCGGTTATAGGGTGAATATCCAAGAACAATATCGGCGCCACTGGTAAAATTAGCCGCCATCCGCGCTATCCAGTCCGCCGATGCCGGCCTGCAATCCGCATCCGTAAACAGCAAATATTCGTTTTTGGCGGCCTTTATCCCCAGCGTAATGGCAAACTTTTTGCCGGTTTTATAGCGCACATGCTCGGTTATGGTAACCACTTTCAGGTTATTATACTGTGCCTTAAGCTCCTCCAAAACCAGGTCTGAGTCGTCAAATGAGCAATCGTTTATTACCACCACCTCGAAATCAGGGTAATTTTGCGTTAGGATGCAGGGCAGGTATTCGCGCAGGTTTTTGGCTTCGTTGCGCGCACTGATGATCACCGATATGGGCAAGTCGACCTTTAACACTTCCGCTGTCGGCCGGTAACCGCTGAGCCGGCTGTGGCTGCTCAGCAAAAAATAAAGCTGCACAATAAAACAAAACTGGAATAAAATGAACAGCGCTTCTTGTATGTATGTTTCCAAACCGGTTTGATAAAAATCCCGCAAAGTTGTTGATTTTGATTGAATTTAGCTGAAAATGTTGAAAAGCTTGTAGTAAGTTGAGTTTAAAGGTGTTGCGATGGTTGAATAGGTCGCAATGGGCCTCCTTTATTTAACTATAAGATAAATTATCCGGGTGTTCACGAATGAACACATGAACACTTTTGGCACTTTAAGTAAAGTCGTTTAAGCCAATGGTAGAAAGGAACCTATGCGATTTTTGTAAAGGATCACTTTAACCGGAAATGGCCTGAAGGCGTTCATTCTGAAACAAAATGAACGCTAAAATGAACACAACTAATAGTTAAATATGATTTGCGGATATGCAGATTTGCAAATTCAGTTTTGTCAAAATTTTCTAAACATACCACGAAACCACGCATCCGCCAATCAAACCATGTTTAATACCCGGACATCTGCATTCTGCGTGTGCCAGACACATCTGCACTTTTTCAAACGCACTTCGAACCGATAACGCATCATCCTCAAACATCATTAAAACGCTTTCGAAACGGGTACAAAGAGCATCGGAAAAATATTTCCCGCAGCAAAAAACGTTCATTTTTGTTCATCGCGTGAACACAATTTTGCCGTGTTTTCGGGTTTAGCCCCTTTCAGACGTCCTAACAATCGTCGGCGCGTCTCTACGGCCAGCATCGCCCGTGCATAAAAATGAAAATGATAGAATATGGCGATCGGGTATTTCCGTTTTTATCTTATTTTTATAGCATTCATGCAAACAGATGAACTACTGCATCTACAAACCGCCAAAAACTTTGTCGAACGTTGTTCGCCACTATTGGAGTTTGGACGGGAATGTGCCAACTGGTCAAACCTATTTTCACCGAACATTAGCTAACTTTTGCCCGGAGTTAATTTTTCATTATGGAGGCACATTTGAGGAATTAGCCGCTGACAATAGCGTGACCAAGACTTTTACCACGGGAATACACGGCCAAACCAGCCAGATCAGGCGTTTTACGGCAAAAGAAAAATATGGCATTTTTGGCGTACTGCTTCAGCCATACGCCCTGGCGACGCTGTTTGGAATTTCATCCGGAGAATTTAAAAATGAGCTGGTCGATCTGGCACTGCTGGGCCAAAGTGGAAAAGACATAGCCCATCAAATTTTATCGGCAAAAAACAATGCCCAGCGCTTACAACTGATCAACGTTTTTTTACAGCAACGGCTGAGAGCATTTGACCGGCCGGAGATTGTGTACGCCACACATCGAATTTATCATCTGAACGGGCTGGTAAACGTTAAGGCCCTTGCAGATGAATCCTGCCTGTCGCAAAGGCAATTTGAACGGAAATTTATGGAGCACGTGGGTTTTAGTCCAAAATCGTTTGCACGGATCGTGCGGTTTCGGTCGCTGATCAATAATTATAAAAGGCAGGACTCAACACTTACCAAAGCCGCATACGACTTTGGTTATTACGACCAGGCCCACTTTATCCAGGACTTCAAACAGTTCTCGGGCTACAACCCTCACACCTACTTTTCAGGGGGCGCAAAGGATGTTTTTTACGCGCCATGATGTTGTCGTTTTTTTCCAATTTTAAAAAAGGCGCCCATTTTATGTTTGCATAAAAAATATAAAATTATGGAAACGATAAACCTGGAAAACGACATCAAGGTATTCTATGTAACCGCAAAAACATTTCCCGAAGGAATTGCCGATGCTACCCGGCAGCTTCACGCATTATTCTCTTTTTCGCCCGAAAGAAAAATTTTCGGTCTATCCCGCCCGGAAGACAACGGTAAAATAGTTTACCGGGCAGCGGCCGAAGAATTAAAGCGCGGTGAAGCTGAACAATTTAATTGCGAAACGCTGGTGATAAAAAAAGGAAAGTATACCAGTTTAACGGTTAATGAGTTCAGAAAAGATATCATGAGCATTGACAGTGCGTTTAAACAATTGCTTAACCATCCCAATTTAGATCCGCGGGGCTATTGCGTTGAATGGTACGCTACCGGCAAAGACGCGGTAAGATGTATGATCAGGCTGGATGAGTAAACAAAGGAGCTGTCGTGAAAGTAATATTTCAGGCAGCCTCACTAACCTCTCGCCGCCAGTTCATACGTCCACGCTTGAACGGGCGGCGGGGACATCGCCATTATTGCACTGCAATTACTGCTGCGTTGCCAGCAGGCACCTTAAGCACAAAGCTGTTGCTGTTTATGGTATGGTTTTCTGTGGGGCCGGCATTATAGGTGCCATTGGCAAGTACGGAGGCGCCGGCAAAGGTAACGCCTGCCTGGGTGTAAATATTTGGCGCCGTAAGGCGGGCTATTTTTATACCAGCAGCTGTTTTGCCAAGTTGCACAGTAAACGAAAGGTTTATGTCGCTTTCCATATTTATTAAGGTAATATAGGTAATGCCGGCATTGGTGCAGGCATAGGCGCTGCAGTTGTACGTGGTGCTGTTTAGCGTGGTGGGGATAATTGTGCCGCCCACGCCGCCATATTTAAATGCCAGCATGGCATAATATTCGGGCATGGCCGTTGTAATGCCCGAGCCATTATCAACAGGCGAGTAAAAGCCGCCGTTGCCCCCATGAAAATTAATGCCCAGGCTATTGTTTTCGGCAACGATCCACATAAAGTTGAGCGCCCACAGCGCCGAGCCAAAAACGTTGCTAACGCCGCGTTTGCCACCGCCGAAAACGCTGTTGCATTCGGATATGCGATACGCCAAATAACCTGCCTGCGATGCATTGTTCATCGTTTCGAGGTAGCTGGGCAGCTGGTTATCAGGCGCTAAAATTGTTTGGACAGTGATACTGGAATCGCTGGCAGGCCCGGTGCGGTAATAATGGGCGTCGGCTAATATGATATTTTTATTTTCGGCGGGAATGAACTGGCTTACCCATGTGGAATTACCGGCAGCGTCCGGACCGGCGAAAGGGGCATTGGGCACGGCCGCACGTACAGCCGCTAAATAAGTTTCCCATTCCGACTGGAAATCCGCGTAGCTATAGGCCGGTGTACGGTGGCCGTTATTGAAGAAAAGGTCGGGTTCATTTCCAGTTTGAAAAGCATATAAGCTTTGGCCGAGGCTGTTGTTTATATATGCCGCTTCGTTGGCTGCCGCCTGCGGGGCGCCGCTGCCGAGGTTAAACCCAAAAAGCACTTTCCAGCCGGTGGCTTTTGCAAAAGCGGCAAAAGCGTCGATGTCAGTAGTCGTGAGCGAGTCGCTCCCGGTATTAGCGTAGCGGCGGTGGCCTGTCCAAAAAATATCATCACTGCTGTTACCGCCGATTCGCAATACGCCGGGCCCCAGGTTTTTAATCAAATGCAGCAATACGGTATTGCCCGTGCTGAGCAGGTTGGAACCATTGGTTAAGCTTCCTACCTCAAAGCTAAGGCCTTCAAATGCAGGTGCGATGGTATTGCCACGTTGGTTTTGGTTTATAGTTACCCCAACCGGAATTGAAGTAGTATCCGGCTGTACATGCGGCGGCGGGGCCATTGCCTGTTTTTTGCTGCAGGCTGATAAAATAAGCAGCATCAACAAGGCTACATACCGGCTTGTATTCATTTTATGGCGCTGGTTTTTATATGCGGATAAAAAAATAACGCGCAAAAATGGCTTTTGTTATTAAATGCGGTGTGATGGGATATTTACCGTCTCAGGGGTTCTCCGGCACGGGACCCTGCGCTGCAATATGCCAGGACGACGCAGGGTCCTCTGCGA
>DASRTD010000088.1:0-3767 GCA_035656115.1 Mucilaginibacter sp. | reverse complement strand
AAGTGGTGCTCATATGCTTTTCACAAAGAAACACCGCTCAATGCCTTTAACACGGCCTTGAATAGCTGAACTTATTCCCTCTTTACCAACAACTTGTTAATATCTACACTGATTTTTACTGTTTCTTATGCGTCAGCCCTGTTCCGCAATCGGCATTCCGACTTCCGCATTGAAAAACCCGTATCTTTGGCCTGTACTTACATCTTCCTATGTCAAAAAACAAAAAACACGCTTCCATCGACCAGGTTTTCACCAAAATGGTGTTGGATATATTCGAACAAAACGGCAATACGCCGCTCAATTGCAAACAAGTTTCAGCCAAATTAAATATTTATGATGCCGAGGCGCGTGATGCGATTTTCGATATCCTGAAAAATGAAACAAAAAAAGGCACTTTAAAAGAAATTTCGCCGGGTAAGTTCCAACTTCTGGTGTTAAAAACATTTATCGAGGGTGTGGTGGACATGACCAACGATGGATCGGCCTTTATTGTTACCGAGGATGAGTTTGAGAACGACATTTACGTTGCCCCGCGAAAACTGCGTAATGCCTTAAATGGCGACCGGGTAAAGGTTTACGTTTACGCTAAAAGCAGGGGCAAAAATAAGGAAGGCGAAGTAATAGAGATATTGCAGCGCGCCAAAATGGAGTTTACGGGCATTGTAAAATTGTCGGACCGGTTTGCATTTTTTATCCCGGACGACCGCAAAATGATGCACGATATTTTTATCCCGCTAAACGAAATTAACGGCGCCAAAAACGGAATAAAGGCCATTGCCGAAATAACCGACTGGCCTGTGGATGCCAAAAACCCGATCGGCCGTATCAAACAAATCCTGGGTACGCAAGGCGAGAACGATACGGAAATGAATGCCATCCTCGCCGAATACGGCTTCCCGCTTTCATTTCCCGCTAACGTTGAGCACGATGCTGAGGCCATCCCAGACCTTATCAGCAAAGAAGAAATTGCGCGGCGACGGGATTTTCGCGATGTTGTCACTTTTACCATCGACCCGTTTGACGCCAAAGATTTTGACGACGCTTTATCATTCAAAAAACTTGAAAACGGCAATTACGAAGTGGGGGTACATATAGCGGATGTATCGCATTATATTAAACCCGACTCGGCATTGGATAAAGAAGCTGAAGACCGGGGAACATCGGTTTACCTGGTTGACCGGGTAATCCCAATGCTGCCGGAACACCTTTCAAATGGGCTGTGTTCACTGCGCCCGAAAGAAGACAAACTTTGTTTTGCTGCAGTGTTCGAACTGAACGAAGAGGCGCACGTTGTAAACGAGTGGTTTGGTAAAACGATCATTCACTCCGACAGACGGTTTACTTACGAGGAGGTGCAGCAGGTTATCGAAACCAAAACCGGTGATTTTGAACCGGAAATAACCCAATTAAATGCACTGGCCTATAAACTTCGGGAACGCAAGTTTAAAAATGGCGCCATCAGCTTTGAAACTACTGAAGTCAAATTTAAGCTGGACGAAAGCGGCAAACCCATCGGTGTTTACGTTAAAGAACGCAAGGATGCCCATAAGCTGATAGAAGATTTTATGCTGCTGGCTAACCGTAAAGTAGCCGAGTATGTAAGCAAAATGGGCAAGGGCAAACACCGGTATACTTTTGTTTACCGTGTGCACGATACTCCCAAGCCGGAGTCGCTGGCCAATTTTGCCCAGTTTGCGGCCAGGTTTGGGTATAAGATCAATACCAAATCGGACAAGGAAACGGCCAAATCACTTAACTTTTTGATGGAAGACGTAGAGGGTAAAAAGGAGCAGAATGTGCTTACCCAATTGGCTATACGTTCCATGGCCAAAGCCATTTATACCACCAAAAGCAGCAGCCATTACGGGCTGGCCTTTGATCATTATACCCACTTCACCTCTCCCATCCGTCGGTACCCGGATGTGATGGTACACCGGCTGTTGTTTCATTATTTAAATGGCGGCCAGTCGGCCAATGCCGAGCATTATGAGAAGCTTTGCCAGCATGCCTCGCAAATGGAAAAAAAGGCGGCCGATGCCGAGCGTGCATCAGTGAAATATAAACAGGCTGAATTTTTAAAAGACCAGGTGGGCCAGGTTTATGACGGGGTGATCTCGGGCGTTACGGAATGGGGCATGTATGTGGAGATCATAGAAAATAAATGCGAGGGCATGATCAGGCTCCGCGATATATCCGATGACTTTTATACTTTAGACGAAAAAAATTACGCCATCATCGGCCAGCGCAAAAAGAAGGTTTACCAGCTGGGCGACGAGGTAAGGATAAGGGTGAAAAATGTGGATCTGACGAAGAAGCAGATTGATTTTTCATTGGTATCGTAGAGACGCAATATTTTGCGTCTCGGACCCGATGCACGGGGAATTATCGTTTTAACCCAATCATTTCGTTTCGAGACGCAAAATGTTGCGTCTCTACATAATTCAGAATGAAGAAATTAAAGGATTTACAGTTATTGATAGAGCAGGCGATAAATGAATTGGATATTCCTGAACACCCAATTGAATTATACGAGCCTGTAAAATATATTCTTTCCCTGGGTGGTAAGCGAATGCGCCCGGCATTACTGCTGATGGCCTGCGATTTGTTTGGTGGTGATGTTGAGGCAGCCCTGTCCCCCGCCCTGGCTATCGAGGTGTTTCATAATTTCACACTTGTGCATGATGATATTATGGACAATGCACCGCTGCGCCGCGGGAAAGCTACGGTGCACGAGCGATGGGGACAAAACGCGGGCATCCTTTCGGGCGATGTGATGCTGGTGCTGGCTTATCAACTGATGATGAAAGTTGAGGACCGCTTATTGCGTACTGTACTTGAGGTTTTTAGTACTACAGCAGTTGGCGTTTGTGAAGGCCAGCAACTGGATATGGATTTTGAGAAGCTGAAAACGGTACATATTGATGAATATTTGAATATGATTCGCCTGAAAACATCGGTGCTGCTGGGCGGGGCTTTGAAGATCGGCGCTCTGATTGGCGGGGCGAATTTGGACGACGCCGAATTGCTCTACAGTTTTGGCGAACATTTGGGCATTGCCTTCCAGTTGCAGGACGATATCCTGGATGTTTATGGCGACCCGGACAAATTTGGCAAACAAGTTGGCGGCGACATTATGTCGAACAAAAAAACCTATCTGCTGATAAAAGCCCTTGAATTAGCCAATTGGTCCCAGGCAAATGAACTGAACGACTGGATCAACTCAAAAGATTTTGATGGAGAGCAAAAAGTTAATGCGGTTACCGAGCTATACAACCAGTTGAATGTAAGGCAATATGCTGAAGCTGAGATGGAAATGCATGCTGAAAAGGCCTTTAAAGCGTTGGAACAGGTTAGCCTCCCAGCGCAACAAAAACAATATTTAAGACATTTTGCGGATGGGTTGCTGGTGAGAGAGAATTAGTATATTTATCGAATGAGAAAACTGCTCCTTATCACGGCATTAACTACCATTACCCTAAGTTTAAAGGCACAAATCTACATTGCATTAGAAGATACGTCGAGCGTTTACGCCAAAGTTGACGTCGACCCTCAATTTCCCGGCGGATTTCGAATGTTTGACAAGTATATTGACGATAGTTCTGTTAAAGTTTTAAAGCCTCAACACGCCACGGGCGTGATTATTGCAGGATTTTTTGTTGAGAAAACCGGTAAAATCACAAACCCTAAAATCATCAGGGGCTTAACGGCTGAAACAGATTCGGCAGCGGCCTATATTTTAAGAAGCAGCCCATTATGGACAGCTGGGT
>DASRTD010000087.1:0-15102 GCA_035656115.1 Mucilaginibacter sp. | reverse complement strand
AGCCCAGATAATCTCCATACTGCTTCCCCAACGGAAGCGCAAATAAATCGTGAGTTTTGAAACGATAAAAAACCAGGAACGAAATCGATAGATGCTGTCGTGAATGCTAAAGTCATCGTGTTGAAAATATAGAGATGAAGTCCATCAGATAGCGCGATTTGATTGTTGTTGTTCTCAGCAATGTATACTTCGCCCTCAGAAGTTGCCAATGTTCCTCGGTATGTTGCTGAATAAATGGCAGTTAAAGGATTTGTTCCTGCAACGGTGACTGTGAATACAGCATTATCTACTACGACCACCATGTAATTTTGTATGGTACTTGAATACGCGCCTCGGCCTTGAGCATTGGGATTGTTTGTTAATGAGAGTACGTTTTGATAGCCTGCGTAGTCTACGAGCGCATCATCAGACACCATCATATTAAACGTTTGCTCTGCTGAGATCTTTTTATACCGTCCGTACTTATTACCACCAACGATTTTTAATGGCACCTCAAGAATCTGTTGACTCGTTTTAGGGGCGAGCGGCTGCTCTTGAGATGGTTGTCCTAGTGTCATTTAACATCCTTGTTAAATAGTTTAAATATTGTATAGTTAGAACGGATAATAACCAGTGGAAAGATTGACAAACTGCCAATCAAAAGTCACGCCAGTATTGAAGAACGACATCTTATTCATAGCCAAATCAGCAGGACTAATACTCTTCAATTTCTTCTCTATTCTCATAAACTCTTTCATTGCCGCATCAGGAAAAGTTTGCCCATACTCAGAGCAAAGTTTAATCCCCAGTGCATGACGTAAGTATGAAAGGTAATAACCATCATAGGTTAATGATAGATCTTGGTTAAGCGTCACATCGGATAGGCCGAATTTGCCCCAAACTTTAACCGCATAGCCTTGATTAGGCACAAAATACAAATACACATTAGCCCCACCCAAACATCGCTCTACGCGATAGCTAAAAGGTAATGCTTGCAGTCCGTCAACACGTGGTGTACCAAAATATTCTTTACGGGTTAACTTGTTCATAGAAAAACGAACCGTGCCGATATTGAATGTCATGGTATCGACATCGACAAGATTAGGAACGAAGTACATTTCAGTCCCTTGAACCGTATTGAAATCATATTCGTTGAAATAGGGAATTAATTGTAAATCAGAGCTTTTTTCATCAAGAAGCTCGTTTAATAAATACAATCCGTCATTCATTTCTTCGCCGCTTTCGAATTGAAAGCCACGGGCTAAAATTTGAGAGAGGTAGTAACTTCTCGTTATCAGCGTACTTGCTAAATAGGGCATCCTGCACCTCTCTCAAACACGGTAGATATCTAATTCGATATCATGTTCTTTTACACATACCAGGTATAACCAGCTACCCAAATTGATACGGCATCGCTACCAGAGCTGACTTTGTAATTAATTACAGGGGATATGACTCCTGTAAGCGATACAGGTTGGGCTAAAACAGTATTTAAACTGGTGGTGTGAGCCGTTCCTGCTACGACAGAGCCTGTAATAATGACTTGGTCGCCTGTTCCGTTTCCAGATTGCATACTTAATGTATCGCCTGCCCCATTAGCAGAAAAGTTAGTGTAAATAGATACTGGGGTATTATTTACATTAGGGACAAAGGCTATCAAGTTCACATGAGCGTATGAGGTTGAAGCACCTGCTGTAACAGCAGTTTCTTGGAATGCATCATACGTAAATGTACGTAGAGTACTGTTTCCAGCAGACCAATAACCAGGTAAGAAGTGTGCTGCGTTGCTAATAGTGGCAGCATAGCCAATTAATAGGTAGGCACTATATCCAAATGGTAACAGTGGAGTTGTTTGATTCAGAGAAATCATAGCACCTGTTGGTTGGAGCGTGACGGGATCCCAAACTAAATACACAGCATATAAGGTCGCTTCGGCAAAAGTTCCTGTATCCAATCCATTCAATCCATTCACAGCAGCATTGATTTTGATGACTGCGTTGGAATTTACTTGAAAAGTTCCAGTTACATCAAGGCAGCTTCCAGGAGATATATCCAAGATAGTATTGGGGGTTGTTGCATCGTTACTAATTCCAAAGCCATTAATGTAGTAAGGCAACTCTTGACCGTATTGTACGGATGTTTGAGTATCGTATGATTCTGACATGATTTATCCTTAAATTCGTTATCATTGCGCCCTTTCGAGCGCGATTAAATTGAGCGACTAATAATCACATTGGAAAGATTAAACGCATACAGTCTTCTGAAATTACTGTCGAGCCCCAGGTGACATCACGCACATACGAACGGTTGTCTTTACCGAACTGCACGCCCCAATAATGCCTTAATGCCGCACCGGATTCTTTATCTTTAAAGAAAACGGTTTCGAAAGGGGACTGATTAGGCAATTTAGGCATAGCCAAATAGAAACTATTGCCAGCGTCCATCCAGCCCGCTTGATGTGATGGAGGGCCACTAAATTGCATTCCTGCGGCAATCACATTATTAAGGTTTTGGTTTTGATTTTGTGCAGAAACCAAGCCTATGCTGTTGTTAATGGTTTGAATATTAATCACAGCAGTCCCAGAAACAGTCGCAGCATTGGCAATCGCTCTAAACTGAACAGGTAATCGAGTAGGCACATGACCAATGAATGTTAAAAATCTCATGTTTGGTTGACCACTCACCCCATCTATAAATTGGAATAAATCACCAGCTAATACGGCATTCGCAGCAGTTGAACTAGTAGGTTCAGTTGCTGTAATTTGAGTGACGTTATTTCCTGTGGGATCGTTGGTTGAAACAACAGTCCAAACGTTATTTGGAGCCGCAGCATTTTGAACAAAGCCAGAAATATGAATAGGCAATAAGTTAGAGACTGACCATTCAACATTCAAACCCGCATAACTTCCCAATTCCCAGTTCTTTAAAATCTCATTGTTTCGATTTGGGGCGAATTGGTTAGCGCCAGTGCCTACAATGGGTGGCACTAAGTCAACAGGTATCACGCCACGTTTCATATGCTTGGAGGCGCCAAACGCCGTAAAATTAGCCCAGGCTTGCGCTAATTGTTGATAGGAGTTTATGGGTGTTACTCCATCCCCGAAAAATCGGAAAGGGCCTGAGTTAATTTGTGGCTGATCAAATTCAGGACTGTTAGGATTGTTACCTACGACACCAGAAACGATGTTTTTAAGAATATCAGTTTCAACGCCTGCACCAATTTCCTCAGCAGCAGCAATACCGAATCTATCCATGTATTGTTCGACGTTAAATATGAATTGTTCATCGGTATACGCAGCAGACACGTTTTTAGCCTGAGAGCAAATGAGTGATTGCAAGCGTTGAACAGAAGGCTGCTCTGTGATAACCAAGCCGTCATAAGAAATATATCTTGGTGTGCAGTCAAAGTTGATGACGTCGCCTAAGTTTCCAGGCTTTTCGTTGAATTCTTCCAAGGATTTATTAGCATTCGCAATACCCCAATATTCGTTATCAAGCCATGCGAGTTCGGATTTAATATATAATTGTACGTTCTGTAAAATATTAACAGGTGTATTAGCCATGATAAAAGCTCTCCAAAAAATGAATTTGGATAAGCTACAGCCATGAAATTAAGGGGTTTATCGACGTTTAAACAGCAAGCGTTGTATATCCTTTACCGACATGTCATGCTGTGAGCCTACCGCTCCAGGTGTTGTCGAGGATTTTACTTGTGACATGGGATCGCGAGCCTGTGCCTCTTCGGCTTTAGCAGTTTCATTTGTCTTAATTGAATCGCTAAGCGATTTTAATGCTTTCTGTGCTTGGTATGGCTGGTTGTATGCCATATTCAACAGACTCTCCATTTTCTGTGGATTGTCCAGCACTTCCTTCATGATATCGCCTGTATTCTCCATCGCATTGGTCATCGCTATGAATGCGTGAATGCGGGGATCTTGATAATTAAGATTGTTTAATTCTGCTTCCAGACCAGGATATTTTTGTTCTGCTTGTTGCATTTTGGTGACAAATGTATTTATCATTTGTTCCTGTTGCATCTTTTGTACGTGCTGTTGTAAGGCTTGAGGCGCTTTCTCAGCAATCATTTTCTCAACATCCGATGTCGATAAATAAGGCATCCCGCCCATTCCCATATTTTGGTTATTAGGGCTTGGTGGTGGTGCATTATTTGGTTGCCCAACTGGTTGTTGATTCTCTAATTCCATGAGTGCCTCTCTTTTTCCACGTTCAAATGCCTTTGATTTTTCCCGCTCAACCACTTTCTTTACTTGAGAACTGGTAAACGAGCGTTCTGTATCCTTATTTTCCTGGACACCCTCATCAGCGTTTGCAACATCAGGCAAATCATCCTGAATCACATTCTCTAATTCTTCAGTCATTGAAATCCTCTTCGCGACTTTTATAGCGGTGTCACCGTGTAGTCCGTTACGTTACGTGTAAAGTTTCGCCCAGGTTAGCGTGTGGGGACGTTATTTATACTGATAGTACTGCAAAACTTCATTATTAACAATAGGGAGAAAATTTACTTTTTGCAAGAGTTTTTCTCTGTTTTCATCATTTTTTTAAATAAAGCGCGGTCTTCTTTTTCGTCTGCATGTTTTTTCTTCTTTTTAGGCTTTTCTTTTCGCATGTGTTCCTTAGCCATTTTATTCTCCTTCGAAGATTGAGCGATTACATTTTACAGCCTTTCCCTTTGTAAGTTCTTTCGGATTCTTTCTTACCTTTTTTCTCATCTTCTCGATGTTCTACTGCCATAGACATGTGTTCTTTTGCCTTTTTATGGTGTTCAGCAGCCTTTGCCATGTGATGCTCGGCTTTCTTATGATGCATTGATTTAGCCATTTTAATCTCCCTAATATTTATAGTCTTTTTTCATTTTAGACTTATAAGCCAAGTCTTCCGTTTGTTTTGTTTTAGCTTTCGTCCGTTCCACTATAGCATCTTTTTTACCGACTTCCAGTGGGTCGCGCTCCGGAATTCCTTTACGATTCATACGAATTTCTTTGTTTGAATCGTGTTTAAACATTTTTGTATTTCCGTATATCATGATGTTCTCCGTTATTTTTTCCTTTCATCGCATATTTTTACTAGATATTTGTTAATTTCAACCAGAAAATTATGTTGTATTTGTTGTTGTTCCTCAAGAATTCTTATGCGCCCATCTTGCGATAATGCTAATTTTCGGTATTCTTCAATTTTACGATTCAATTCGATTACTGACTTTGAATAATTTTCAGTTATTTCATAAATAGTCTTTGACTTCTTTTTAACCAAAAACTTTAATATTTTTGTTATCATTTATTTTTACTCTTTTTCTTTTTACGCTTTTCACCAGATGCACTGTATGCAGCAGCGACACTTTGATTAACTGGATGACCCGCAGCTACCATTTCCTCAATATTCTTTTTAAACCCTTTGCTGCCTGGTTTAGCACCTTTTATTAATGGCATTTTATTCCCCTAATCATCCGATTCTTCATCATCTAATTTTTCTTGGATTCTATCGATTAATAAGGCTATTTCTTTTTTAACAAATTCAATTATATCAGGCGTTGTATCAACAAGTTCCGCTTCAACAGCTTTTAATAAAAATTCCATGATATCGATTAAGATTTTCATAATTTCCTCTTTTCTAACCTATATACTCGCCAGTAAAGGATTTAAATTGTTTTGATTTCTCAAGGGTTAAATCAAATCTGAATTCCTGTGTTCCATCATTTTCTTTTCTTGCCTGCTGCATGGCATTAAATATAATACACATAATCTCCATGCTAATAGCCTGACCAAAACGCTCCATAAATACATCAAAATCATTCAATGAATCGTCATCTACTCTATATCCAAAATGTCTTTTTAATATTCTATAAATATCATTACTCATTTATTATTCCTTCTACTTTCTTAATTTACCCAATGTTGCAGCCAAGATAGCGCGCTTTCTGAGCTTCGGGTTCTTACTATGTTCCGCTTTTTTAAGTTTCTTAGCGGGTATTTTTTTATCTTCTGGAACGCCAAGTTCTTTGTGAAGTGCACCGCGCTTCATATGCATTTTGCTGATCCAAAGACCATCCTTTGTCTTATCAACCATGATTGCTCCCCTCTTTAGCATCAAATTGTTTCTTCATTTCTTGCATTTCATTATAGACATTTTGTACACCAATTGCATGTGCATGGATGGAATTTTGTATTGCCGCCAAGTCATTTGCCAGCTTTGAATTACTGTTCGCTTGAGCAAGACATAATTTTCCAATTTCTTTTTTATATTCGGATAAATCATCCATCACTTTTTTACTAAATTGCCTCATTTGTTGATTAATAATTTCTTGCATGTCTTTTGTTGAATCAGTGTCGTTCGTAAAACGCATCTCTTTTACCTTTGATTTCATCCAATGCCTCCTTGGCATTTAACATTAATATTGACATTAATTTTTCCATGGTCATGGACTTGTCTAATTGTATTATTTCTATAATGGACATTAAAGTCCCCAGGTGAACCCTTAATTGTGTTTTATCTAGAGGTTCAGGCATGTCATTTAAATCCATCGTGTTTGTTTCCCATAACGTGACTCAAGAGTGCGTTTATAAAGATTTTTCATTAAAGCGGTCCGTTCTTGTGTGCCTATGCCATCTGTAATGTCAAACATGGCTTTATGAATAGATACTCTATCATGTCCCATTCCTTCTAATCGTTCAATGCCTCCTGTTTGATCTAAATCCCTAGGAGTTATTTTATATTTGCTAGTCATTTTTATCTCCTTTTTCTTCATGTTGATTATTAATCTTATGATGCAATTCAACTGACTTTCTCACAGAGTCATGTTCATCCATCTTTTGCTTATGACGTAAAGATTCCACTTTAGCTGCCGCGTCAAGGCTGTGAGAAATAATCTCAGCCTGCGCCTTCTCGCGTTGAACCGCTGCATTAACTTCCTCCTGTGCGGCTTCATGCTGGACAATGATTGCTTCATTTTGTACTTTCTCCTGTTCAAGTGCTAACTCCGCTATCTTAATTTGCCTATCAAACTCTTGCTGTACCTGCTTCATTTGAAGCTCTTGGCCTTCCAGCTGAACCTTCGCCACATCCGCCTTTGCCTTAATCATGCGTGGGTCTTGCTGCATGGCTTGTTGTTGCATCTGCATCATTTGTTGTTGCTGCTGGCTTAATGTTTGCATCCATTTTTGAGCGGCTTCTCGGAGCCTGTCTGAACCATAGATGGTTAGGTTATCCAGTAGGATAGGTAAGCCAAATTCTGAATTGAAAAATTCTGCTAGTTTCGGGGAGGCCTGCATTAATGCAGCTATTTGCGCCATGGCTTGGTTTTTTTGTACTTGAAAATTAACGCCTGCGCTGATAGATACTAAAAGGGAGCCTTCTTCAAAGTTAATATGGGGTTTTCCAGGCATGTTCACATCTTGATATATCTTTTCCCCATCTTTTAGTTTTACAGGCAAAGTTCTTTTTCCCAAAATGTATTTAGGCATTAGGCTTATGTGAATCCGCGCCATTTGCTCTAATCCTGCAAGGTAGCCTATTGTGTAGGGCATACCTGCGGAGTTATCCACGTTCATTGCTTCGATAACGGCTTTTCCTGAGATATAGTCTTTTGAATTTTCAGGATTTGAAGCCGTTGAGCCTAATATAGCTTGAATTAACTGCGCAGATTGATTGAATGTCCCCGTGACTTCTGGAGGCAGGGGATTCTTAACCACCTCGCGTATCGGCTCATTAATGGGCTTTGTTGGGTCATTTTCGCTATAGCCTCGAACAATGAGCGTACTGGCACGCTGAGGAGTGGTTAAATTGTCAAGATAATCTTCCTGTTGAGGTAATGCCTCCTCTTTAATAATAAACTGTGACATTGAGAGATTATCAATATGGGCTGCAATGGCTATGCCCATAAAGTTCATGAGATCTTGTGCGCCCTTGGCATGATAGAAATAGGGCTTTGTGAATTGGTATTGAGTATTCGTGTGTTCTCTGGAGAGAATCTCTGAATTGCCGTCAAAGAACACGTGAGGCAGATAACAATAGTCTGTTTCAACAGGCGCTTCTAAGAACTGGTCTTGAATAAACTTATAATTAACAATAACGTCAACCAGCGTGCTTCTAGAACTAACTACTTCGGGTATTTGCTCGATAATCTGATTGTCTTCCCAAAATTGTTGTAATTCCTTGTATCTTTTAGCCGTCATCACTTGACCATTGGCCAGTTTTACTATCTTTGTTTTCTTTTTCCTCTTTCTGTATAAATCACATACCAATATGACCTTTTGGTCATGCATGTCCTTGTAGCACCATGTGAAGGATTCAAGCGAGTAAGAGTACGCTTTGACATTAGCTGTGATTTTAGGCCATTGTTGCTTAAAATCTTCTTCTAGGACGGGGAAAATCTCAAAGCTATAACTTCCGTCTCCTTTGTGTAAATCGCGTGCCAGCGGGTCAAAACCAACCATTGTGGAGTCAAAACACTTAGCCCAGAAGATATCTTGATTCATGGACATTTGAGATTGCCAATCTGTATAGACTTTGCCGCATGAAAAGCCTCCGCCTAGCATATCCTTGTAAATCTCTGTCGCCATGTTGTTTTTATTGGCGTCATCTATCTTATGGCGGATATTGCCCTCTATGAGTTCTATAAGCTGATTATCAACTGGCATTCCCTCGGATGCTGAAACGACGATTGAAGGCTCATGCATGCTGAATTCACCAATTTTTCGATTGATGTTTGCAGCCCCGATGTTAAATTCGAGTTGGGGTCGATTAAGAGTGGTTAATAGAGACTTTTGTTGTTCGTTGAGGCATTCGCGGAATACATAATTTTTGTATTCTCGGAAACGTTTGCAATTGTCTTTGAAATAGATATAAGAGGTTTCAACCAATTTTTTCAAATCGGGTAGCTCATCCTGAGCAATTTCTTTCGAAATCATCCTAAAAACTCCCTGTTTTTGGATTTTATTTACGAATTATAAAGATTTTTTCGTGCGTCACTAACAATTTTTAGATTTTTTCGGATTATAGCAGCAACTTTATCCTTTTTGACATCATCCCATACAGTTTCGGGATATGCAAACGTTAACGTTAAAGCGTCCGATTCATCTGGCGATCGAATGCCCCTTTTTTTCATATCCACTTTCTGTTCAAGTCTTAGCCTTGAGTTAGAGTCTACGATATAGCGGATACCGCATAAGTCAGCATGTAGGGTATCACTATCGGGTATCTGGCACGGTTCGTCTTGCATCCATAGTTTAGTTAGTGCCCACATTTCAGCACGTTTATTGTAATACTTTTGTGCATTGTAGGGTGTAGAACCTGCGTTTACGGCGACTATAGTATCGCTATGGCCTAGCTCTTTGAGTCTATCGTAGATTCCGGCTCCTAATCCTCCAATGTCAATAAAAACCTTTGCTGGTCGTTCTTTGATTATGATATTGTGAACAATGCCTGTGATCTCCATCGTATCTTTCTTTGTATAGGTTTCCAATCCATAGGCTACTCTACCCTGGCGACGAATTATTGCCGTCCTGTCGTCGCCAAATCTTGCCGGATCGACGCCAATTAAGAGCTTGCCATACCTTTCAGCTACGGTTTTACGACACTTCATAACGAGATCGGAGTGAATGAAGCTGTCTTCGCCACTTAATTGGAATGCCTCATTGGGATTACAGGGATACTCTTGACAAAAAGCTTTTGTGCCATCAATGCCATTGATGGATATCTCTGCTATTTTGTATCTGCGCCAGTTGATTTGTTCGTCAGTTAAGAGATATTGACGCTTAAGCTCTGTCTCTTCCGCTGTTAGTGCAAACGTTGCATCCACGGCCTTTTTATATTCATCCTGCCAGAACCATGGCACGAAGATAGCAATGAATTCTGATTGCTTTGCTTCGGCTTTTTGCCACAATTGATGGAAGTAGTTACCAACACCGTTAGCTGTAGACTCTAGGATAATCTCGGTATTCGCTTCGTTCGGCACTGCCTGCATGATTCCTTTTGCGTGTTCTTCGGCATTGTTCCAGAATGCTACCTCGCTGCCATGTAATAGCTGAATGGTAGCCGAACGTCCAACCGCTTTATTTTCGGCCGTACCGAGCTTGTAACCGCTGTCTAATACACCAAAAATAAGCTCCTTGGAGTTGCTTATTGTCACTTGAGGACGTACAACTAGAGGCGTGTTCTCATAGAATCGTTGAGCCATACGATATAGATTCTGTGTAGCATCCAGGGCATGGGTGAGAATGAATGCTTGCATTCCCTTGTTCCAGCTTGCCAAGTGATAGAAGCGTCCACCTACATACGTTGAACATCCCTCTTGCCTTCCCTTTAATATGATAGCACGTACTTTGCCTGTCTTTTGCTTTTGCTCTTGAATGAGGGTATGTATATATAGTTGTACTCGATTGAGTACCATTGGGGCGATAGTGCCTGATTTTGTACGTATCTTGAGGCACTTTGAAGCGTAGTGTATGAAATCGTCTTTTAGTTTTTGGCGTATTTTTTGATCGTCATCAGTCCGTTGATCCACGCGAATACTTCCATTTTATGCAAGATGACTCTATGTCATCCGGTATTTTATGTCATTTTTATGTCATTTTTATCATTTTTAATCATGTTAATCAAGTCTTGCACTAAATGGCACGCTTTATGAAAAGTAGCAGAAGAGTTATCATGATCGCAAACTAAGTGAGCGCCATGAAGGAATTGATGGAGTTTTTCAAGCTGCAATATTATACATAGTTTTTCCGGCGTCACGCGAGATCCTTAATTGAGTCTTCATGTTTAATCGTGTGTGTATTATCAACGACACTTCGATCACCATAGAGCTTAGGCACTAGCTTTGAAGCAAGCCACTTGCGCGTATCAACACGTAGCCTGGAACGTGCTATAAACTCACTATTGCAAGAGACTTCACCGTTTTCACTGACCTTTTCATCACCTTGAGTATTGTCAGAGATATCGACTATTTCGTCTATTAAAACATCAATCTGTTTAATTTTTGCAAGCGCGTATTGGTTGCGGAAATCTGGGTATTTATTGATCCATCTATAGATGGTTACCTTGTCTGGTAGGTCGTCATACTTAGCGCAAAGCCTCTTCAATCCTATCTCATGAGTAGCTATTCGATCGCAAATTAATGAAGCAAGCTCAGGTGTATAATCAGTGGGCCTACCCCTATTAAAATCATCTGATCGCTCTTTTCTGTCCATTTTAAATAGTCCAATTAATATTTATAAAAAGACACTTCTGTATCGTCAGGCGGATCCCCATACTGCTTTTTACACTCTTCAAGCCATTTATTCATGTCCGGCACACAAGTACAGTCACCATACCCGACACCCTTGTTATTCCACCTCGGATCCAGCTTACTGCATACTTCCCATTCGCCTTCTTTAATCATCTACTTGCTAACCCTTTTAAAGCTTGACTATAACGCTTAATGATTTTAGATGATACAAAAGTAAACTCACGTTCGCAACTATCACAACGTTTAAATTCATTCAATTTTTGATAATGCTTACCGCAGTATTCACATCGTTTTAATATCATTCTGTAACCTTGGGATTCATTTGCTTACTCAATTCGATTTTTATGTTTTAATTCGAGCAATAAATCAATCACTTGATCGATAGCAAGATTGCACGTTTCACCAATTCGCGCTGTAATTAACATACTATCTTTGCTTTTATTCTTAATACACCTGCTAATAATCAAGTCTATAACAAAAAATTCTGGAAAATCTTTGCTGAATTTTTTAGAGGTCATACAATCAACTCAAAGTGACATAAATCATCAAGCATACCCGCTTTATTCAATTCTGCCAACCCATCCCAAGAGCCACCCCACCGAATACCATGACTCATTTTACCCTCATCTTTCAACTTTTGCGCTATCCCCATGACATAACCCGCAAACCATAAGCAAAGTTTAACATTATCAAAATTAACAGGGTATATTGTAGCATCAACAGCAAGAGAGGGACTAGCATTGTGTTTGCCGTCTGGCCACTCAAGCTTTGTATGCCCACTAGCAAAAGCTTTCTCTTGTTCGATTTGATTCCTATGCCCTTCAATAATCGTGCAATCGACGTACTTAATCACTTCATAAAACAAAGCCTGCAAATCAGGATGACACGTACTCAATTTACTAAAAGATTCTTGATTAAACTTAGGCATTAAACACTCCATCCCTGTATTTAACTCAATCCTAGCACAAATTTAAAAAAAGATGAAAAAAAGTATTGACATGTTAATTTGTATTGCTATAATGCAATCACTGAAAGAACGAACTAAACTCAAGGCAGCCTAAAAACTGCCATTAACTTAAACTAAAAGGTGAAAAAATGAAACTAGAAGATAGCGTATTAAATCATTTAAAAGTTTTAATCAATGATTATGAAGATCAATGTGCAGGAGGAAGAGCTGAAAGTGATGACGTACGGATACTAGCCGACAGAATTAAAAAAATAATGAAAAAAATAGGATTGGATTTTTGTACAATAAATTTAATTAAGTTGGGTAGTAAAAAATACAAAAAATATGAAAGTCAACTTGATTGTTCAAAATGGATAATGTGCGAATAATTTAACCAACATGTAACCAAAAGGATAACTAAAAATGAATAAATACAATTTATATGATGATGTTTATTTTATTAAATACGACAACGGAGAAATAAATATAGAATGCATGAGAATATTTACTGCCCATATCGACAAATTTAAAAACATTATCTATACAGGAACAGTTTACTTATATGATCCAGACACTAACGAAAAATATATTTGCGACGAATGCGACTTCGAGAAAATGTACCAAGAAAACTTATTCTCCACCAAAAAAGAGGCAATAAATCATTTAAAAACTCAAATAGAAAAAGAGGATAAATAAAAATGATACCAAACATACTCGATTACAAAATACTTTACTTACATCAAACTTACTTCGTATTAAATCCATACGATTTATACACAATGCCCGCATTAAAAATTGTTGGATGGGGTCATAGCACTTTAGAAAACGCGCAAGATTATATCGCAGATTTATATACACATCATATGAAGGAATATGAACGACTTCAAAAAATGGGTAGAGATTTTCCCGATAACGATTAATTAAAAGGCCAAACAAAATGAGAACATACACCCACGAACAATTAGAAATTGAATTATTAAAAAATAATCAAAATCATATTTTTAAAATTTTAGATAGAATTGAAGCCCAGCAAAAATGGATTTTAGGATTAATAGGAACCGGATTTCTAGGCGTTCTTGGATTAATGGCGCATGGTTTTAAATGGATATTATAAAAAAGTTAACAAGGACGTTAACCATTTTGTTAATACCAACAAAATACCAAAATTATTCTATTCATCCAAAAATTCATCAATCTCAACAATAACACACCCCTTATTATCTTTCATTCGCCGAACATGCAAATCATTAATCTGAAAATCATTTTTGTAAATTAAACTATATTGCAATGCATCTTGCAGTGATTTAATTATATTGTCTAAATCCCGAACACGGTTATCGGGGGGATAAGCACTGATGAATAAATTTAACTTTTTATCATACAATTCTGTTTTTTGATAAGGGAGGCTCACAATATAAACGGCTTTTCTAAATGCAAGTCCTGCTGGCGTAATAAAAGTTTTATTCCCCTTTTGCCCAAAATAGTGATTAACAGATGGTGGCCACGGTAAAGTCAAAGTAATAACCATAATTAACCCCTAATTTTGTTATATTCACAAGCACGATTCAAACATTCCAAAACATTTTGATAACAGTCAATCGCTTCTTCAATACTTTCGTCCTGATAATTGCCAACCACTTCGTTAAAATGCTGATTTAAAAACTCTAGAGTATCTCCACCCTGCAAGTCAGAAACTTTTTTAATCAGAGTAAACAGATAATTTTTACGTGCAATCCATAGTCCTATATTCATAATCAATCTACAGTCCAATTCTTATACGCCTTTTGAGGCCCATTAAAGCCCCTAGGAGACGCGCTATTTTTACCCCTTTCATTCTCATTGCCGTTAGGATTATAGCCTGATTGGCGTAAAAAATCGGGTGCTTCCTGTTGAGTTAAGAACCTAGTTCTCTGATATATGTATTTTACAGGCAAAATTAATGTCTTTTCTTCGGGAATTGAAAGCAAGTAATTTTTAAAATCCTCATAAACTGTTTTATCAAACTTTTTATTATGGGGATTGATTAATTCTTCATCAAAATGCCTGTAGGTTTCACCCTTACAACTAAGCTTTGCCTCTTCAATTTTTTGTTGATAGTCCGCTAATCGTTGTTTAAGACTTATGTGGGGTTTAAAATCTTTTGATTTTTCAGGTTCTGGCAAAGCTTTTTGTTCTTCAGTAAAAATTCGCAATTTTTCAAAATGCACTTCAGGGGACTTTTGAAATTCCGCCAAAGAAATTAAATAAAATTCTTTAACCTTTTGAACAATTTCTGATTCTTTTCCATTAGATAATTTCCAACTACCAATTTTATCGTAAATTATTTTAACAATGGGATGACTAAAATTCTTGCGAATCAACTGACTGTATACGGCTTGTTCATCGGGTACACCTGATTCTTTAAGGCATAATTCAATAATTTGCCCTTGAGTGGGTGGAAAATCCCTGTAAATAATTAATGCCTGTTTAAAAGCTGCAATGGCATCGCGAACAGTAAAAACACTTAACTCTTGAAGCCAATCATCTTCGCATCCTTTCCAGTCACCTGTTTCGCCGAGTCTTGAAGTCCATAGATTACCGTACTTATTGGCAAATTTAACAAACAGTTTTTGAATCAATTGCCTATCAACAAAATCATTGAGGTGTTGAACAGTGTTCATATACATTGCCTCCTGATTGCTTTTCTACTCCCTGTTGATAATTAGACCATGAGCTATTCTTTCCAGTGGGTTTTTTGATATTTGAAAATTCCGTTATGTCATCTTCCCATAACTTATTATTCAAATAGGTGGAGGGATGGGGAATGTATTGTTTATTCTGCC
This sequence comes from Mucilaginibacter sp., assembly GCA_035656115.1. Lineage (GTDB taxonomy): Bacteria > Bacteroidota > Bacteroidia > Sphingobacteriales > Sphingobacteriaceae > Mucilaginibacter. Next base: position 113 of record DASRTD010000087.1, on the reverse strand, counting down.
ATTGGACATCCTTTAATAACCGAATCGAAACATCATTAATAATAAAATAAGCAATTTTATCGTATTTATTTTTATCCCATATTTTCTTGGAGCGCGTTTTATTTTTTTTAACC
>DASRTD010000086.1:0-14924 GCA_035656115.1 Mucilaginibacter sp. | reverse complement strand
ATTCACTAATTCACTAATTCACTAATTCACTAATTCACTAATTCACTAATTCACTAATTCACTAATTCACTAATTCTTACTTATAACCCCCTTTACACTGTAATAATTAGTCTTCATAAACCTAACATCCTGCCTCATGTCAATTGAATATAAAGAGTCGGGAAAATAGACCAGTTTTTGCGTGGTCAAATAAAGATGGTTTTTAGGAGTTTTAGTGTAGATCAGTATCCATTTCACTTTTTGTTTATCGTGGTTGATAAGCAAATATCTAACTTTCAAATCGGTCTCTTTTGCGCGGTAAACCAGTAAACTATCCTCGGATGTAACGTAATAACTACTTTTCCAGGTGGGTTTGTTAATATCGGCATCAATAAAAAGCCCCAGTTCCTGCTCCCAGTTATCAATGTGCACCGTTTTGGTCTCGGTTACCCCGTTGTGGTATACGGTTTTAACAACCGGCCTGTTCAATTTTTTAAGCCGGGCCGCGTCTTTTTTAATAAAGCCGCTTAAGTCAAAAGCACCGTTATTTTCAATATGGGGTTTGCACGCCGGCGTGCAAACCAACAGTACAAAGCCCAGGATCAGCCCGGCGGCGTTTTTTGAGCTGTATTTATACCAGGACATTGCCCGTCATTTTTTCTGGAATCGGTACACCGATCATTTTCAATATGGTTGGCGCTATATCACCCAGTTTACCATCTTTTACCTGTTTAACATCTTTGTCGATTACAATGCAGGGCACCAGGTTGGTTGAATGCGCCGTATTTGGCGTTCCGTCATCGTTGATCATGTAATCGGCGTTGCCATGGTCGGCTATAATAATAAAAGAATAGCCGTTTTGTATCCCTGTTTCTACCACTTCTTTAGCACATGCGTCGACGGTTTCGGCTGCTTTGATCACAGCGCCGAACACGCCGGTATGGCCCACCATATCGGTATTGGCGAAGTTGAGGATGATCACATCGGCCCAGCCGCTTTTTAACTCGGGTAGTATCGCATCGCGGATGCCTTCGGCGCTCATCTCGGGTTGCAGATCATAAGTAGCCACCTTGGGCGAGGGCACCAGTAAACGCTTTTCGTTTTCAAATTCTTTTTCACGGCCTCCTGAAAAGAAAAAGGTAACATGCGGATACTTCTCTGTCTCAGCTATCCTGATCTGGTTTTTACCGCCTTCCTGCAAAATTTCGCCAAGGGTTTTAGTCAAATCTTCTTTATCAAAAAGCACTTTTACACCTTTAAATGTCTCGTCATAAGGCGTCATAGTAATATAATAAAGACTGAGCGGATGCATATTATATTCCGGGAAGGCCCTTTGCGTCAACGCGATAGTGATCTCCCGCCCGCGGTCGGTGCGGAAGTTGAAACAGATCACCACATCGCCTTCGTGCAAAGTGGCCAGGGGTTTTCCGCCTTCATCTACGCCAACAATAGGCTTAACAAACTCGTCGGTAACCTCTTTTAAATACGATTCTTTTACAGACTGAACGATATCGCGCGATGAGTCTCCAACTCCGTTCACCATCAGGTCATACGCCAGCTTAACCCGCTCCCAGCGGTTGTCCCTGTCCATTGCATAATACCTGCCGATGGCCGACGCCAGTTTAACCGGCGTGTTTTTAATATGATCCTGCAGGTCGCCAATAAACCCGGCTCCCGATTTTGGATCGGTATCACGCCCGTCGAGAAAAGCATGAATAAATACCTTTTGCAGGCCGAACCCGTTAGCCGCATCGCATAAACCCTTTATGTGCCTGATATGTGAATGCACGCCACCATCCGAAACTAAACCTATAAAATGAACGTTCTTGTCGTTCTTTTTGGCGTATTCAAATGCTTCCTTTAGTACCGGGTTTCCCGGCAGCTCATTATCGTCAACCGCTTTATGTATACGTCCCAGCTCCTGGTAAACCACGCGGCCGGCGCCTAAGTTCATATGGCCTACTTCGGAGTTACCCATTTGGCCCGCCGGCAAACCCACTGCCGTACCCGAGGCTTCGAGCTTTGAATTGGGATATTTTTTTAGCAGCGAATCGATAAACGGCGTTTTTGCCATAAATATGGCGTTAGAACTGTCTTCGCGGCCATATCCCCAGCCGTCGAGTATGATAAGTGCAACTTTTTTCTTATCTTCCACAATGCAAATATAAAGGGAGCGTTTTAATATGGTAATTATATTTACTAATCGGCCAGAAATGGCGTGTAAAATAGGGATATATAATTTTTCACCCCGATTGAAAATTGCCAATAAAATTCCTGATAGAAGCAAGCAAATAAAGGAAAATACTAGTGTGCCAGGTGTCCCGGGTGTATTCACCTGCCGGGTGTGCCGCGCGTGCCAACAGCAATGGTTTGTTTTTTTTGCCGGTTAATTTTGTATGAAGAGACTCTACCTGTCGTTATTTGTTATTTTCATTGTTGGCCGCGGTTTTGCCGCTGATGACCCCATTTACAAGGTGGCAAACCTCATCATGAAGGGAAATATGCACGAACTATCTGCATTAATGGCCGACAATGTACAGATCTCTATGCCCGGAACTGATAATACTTATCCCAAAGCGCAGGCCGAAGCTCTTCTAAATAAATTTTTCAGCCAAAACAAGCCTATCTCAGTTAAAGTGCTCCACAAAATAGTTTCGAACGCCAATTACGGTTTTGGCGTACTGCTGATGAACACGGGCCAAAGGGTTTACCGGATCGCGCTTACGCTGAACGAAATTGACGGCTCGCTTCGATTGATAGAATTAAGAATTGAGACAGGGAAGACGAAGTAGCATGTAGTTAATGGTTCATAGAAACAATTTGTTTGTTAGCCTATGGCCAGCGATTTGGCTAACATATTTAAAGTAAATGGCTATGGACTATCGACCATCGACCAGGGAAATCGCGTTTAAACATCCCGGCATTTAATTTTTCGTTTAAAATGAATCTATTGTAATTTAATAAAGAAAATTCTTGACAAAAGCAAGCAAACTAAAGGAAAAATTACTGTCCCAGGTGTATTCACCTGTACCAGGTGGTTCAGGTGTACCGGCAGCCTGATAACATTTTACCTGATTTTATTGATGTATCGCCATAACAAACAATCGACAATTTTTAAACGCAATTTCCCTGGACCATCGACCATGGACTATGGACTATCCCTAAATTGTTCTTATTTTTGCGGGCAAAATAGTTACCCGGTTTGGATAAAGAAATAGTTGGCCCGTTTATCATAAATGCACTCAAAGAGGATGTCGGCGACGGCGACCACACCTCGCTGGCGACCATCGCCGCCGGCGCCATGGGAAAAGCAAAACTTTTAGTTAAAGATGAAGGTATTCTGGCCGGCGTTGAGCTTGCCGAAGAGATTTTTCATTTGGTTGATCCGCATCTTGGGCTAACCATATTAATGCACGATGGCGCGAAAATAAAGCCGGGCGACATTGTGCTCGAGGTTGAAGGCGACGCACAAAGCATATTAACAACGGAACGACTGGTGCTTAATTGTATGCAGCGCATGAGCGGCATCGCGACAAAAACACACCAAATATCCGAAATTTTAAAGGGCACCGGCACAAAGGTTTTGGATACGCGCAAAACGACCCCGGGCATGCGATATCTTGAAAAATGGGCCGTCAGGATAGGAGGAGGCGTAAATCACCGTTTCGGTTTATATGACATGATTCTTATAAAGGACAATCATGCAGATTATTCAGGCGGAATAAAACAGGCGATCGAAAAAACAAGGCATTATCTCAATGAACACAACAAAAACCTGGCGATCGAGATCGAAGTGAGAAACCTGGAAGAATTGGACGAGGTTTTACAAACTGGTGGCGTAAACCGCATATTGCTGGATAATTTTAATTTAAGTGATTTAAAAAAAGCAGTGAATATCATTAGCGGCAAATATGTTACCGAGGCCTCCGGCGGTATTACCATCGATAATATCAAGGATTATGCCGCCTGCGGCGTTGATTATATTTCTGTTGGCGCTTTGACCCATTCGGTTAAAAGCTTAGATTTAAGTTTAAAAGCAGAGATTGGTAAATAGTGCCCTCTTTCCCCGCCTGGCTTTAATAAAATCGATTTTTTTCTACCGGACTTTCGGACTTTCCGGACTTTCGGACTTAAAAATTACTAATATTGTGCAGAGATGATAACTCCGTACTCTATAACAGCATTAATTCTTGCCTACTTACTCGGCTCAATACCGACTGCGGTATGGATCGGCCAGGCATTCTTCGGGGTTGACGTACGCGAATACGGCAGCGGGAATGCAGGTGCGACCAACACCTTCAGGGTGCTTGGTAAAAAAGCCGGAATTCCGGTGATGCTCATCGATATTGGAAAAGGCTGGACCGCAACTTACCTGGCACACTTCATTGGCACTTCTGTTACGGGCGGACCGCATTCCGACCTGGTAAGTTATCAACTTGCTCTGGGCATAACCGCTGTCATGGGGCATCTTTTCCCGGTATTTGCAGGTTTCAGGGGCGGAAAAGGAATAGCTACCCTGTTCGGTATGGTGTTGGCCGTAAATTTACAGGCAGCACTGTTATGCGTAATCGTGTTTGTGATTGTGCTGCTGGTTACACGCTACGTATCGCTTAGCTCGATAATAGGCGGTTTTACGTACCTCACGGGTGTTACTTTCTTTTATAATCAATATACCAACAACCTTGTTGTCATTTTCGGCATGTGTATTTGCGTCCTTATTATGGTAACGCATCAGAAAAATATCGAGCGTTTGCTAAAGGGTAAAGAATCCAAAGTGAATCTCTTCAAGCGAAAGAAAACCGTGGGAGAAGAGGCTTAACCGAACGGCATCATTCTTCATGAACAAAAAGAAATTTCTGCAGGCACAATGGACCAATCTTTTGATGCTGAATTACGAGGTTGATCCCGACGTATTAAAACCTTATCTGCCATACGCTACCGTATTGGACCTTTGGAAAGGCAAAGCACTGGTAAGTATGGTGGGCTTCATGTTCGAAAACACCAGGGTACTTGGCGTAAAGTGGCCCTTTCATGTAAACTTTGAGGAAGTTAACCTTCGCTTTTACGTAAAACGTTTTGACGGTGAAAAGTGGAAACGCGGCGCAGTATTTATAAGCGAGATCGTCCCAAAACCGGCAATCAGCCTTATCGCTAATAGCCTTTATAAAGAGCATTACAGCGCCATGCCTATGCTGCATTCGGTGGTCCCGGCAGCCAATGATAACAGTCAGTTTTTGTACGAATGGAAGCTAAGCGGGCAGTGGAACAAACTCGGCGCAACGGTCAGTAATTATTTTGAAGATATTCGACCCGGCAGCGCTGAAGAGTTTATTTTTGAACATTATTGGGGGTATAACATTTGGAGCAAATCGGTAACGATGGACTACAAGGTGGAGCATATTTCCTGGCAGGTAGCCGCCGTTAAAGCACCTATTTTCGAAGCAGATATTGCAGCATTGTATGGTAATGAATTTATACCATTTCTTACCAGGCAACCATATTCTGTCTTTTTTGCAAAAGGGTCGGATGTTGTAGTGAGAATGGGAAGCAAGATTAAAACTGACTTAGCACCTCCCGTATCGCCTTCGCCTTAAGCAAACACTCCTCATATTCCTTCTCCGCATCGGCGTGAAAGGTTATCGCGCTGCCCGCCTGGAATGAGAGGTATTTTTTTTGAGCATTATACAGCAGCGTGCGAATGACCACGTTAAAATCAAAATCGCCATCAGGGCTGAAATAACCAATTGCGCCCGAATAAACACCGCGTTTGCTGCGCTCGAACTGCTCCATTAATTGCATAGCACTGATCTTTGGGGCGCCGGTCATACTCCCCATCGGGAAGGCATTTTTTATCACCATTGCGGGTGAAATGTTTGGGTCGATTTCGCAAATTACAGTCGAGATCATCTGGTGTACCTGCTTAAAGCTGCATATTCCGAAAAGCTCCTCCGTCCTGACGGTGCCAGGCAGGGCCGACCTTGTCAAATCATTGCGCACCAGGTCAACGATCATCACATTTTCCTGCTGCTCTTTGGTTTTGTTCCGAAGTTCCTGCTTAATAGCTTCGTCTTCAGCCGCATTAGCGCCACGTTTCGCGGTGCCCTTCATCGGCTGTGAAATAAGTTTATTGCCCCGTTTGGCCAAAAAACGCTCTGGCGAGGCACACATCACGTAGCGGTCATGCCGCTTTAACAATGCAGAAAAGGGCGCCGGTGAAACTTCGTTGAGCTTTGTAAAAACTGTAAGAGGGTCTATTATAGCATCTTCCGCGTAAAACTCCTGGCAAAAATTGGTAACGTAAATATCACCCCGGGCAATATGCTCCTTTATTTGACCCACAACGTCAATATAATCTGCTTTACTGAATCTTGATTTGATATTTACCGATGTCTTTGCCTGCCCCGGCTGGATGGTTTGCAATTCGATTTGCATTAACGCGGCTGTTGAGTCCTCCGCAACAACTTCAACTGTATCTCCCCTAATAAGAAAAAGATATTCGGGTGCAAAAAAATAAAGGTCAGGAAAGTTCAGATAATCTGGATTGCCGGAGCTTAGTCGTTCGGTTTCATTTTTCAGATCATAACCCAAAAATCCGGTCACCCACCCAGTATTCCGACTGCGAAATTGCTCCAAATCTTCGAAAGCCGTGCCGGCGTGAGCCACTAGTTGATCTTTAACACCTACAGCTAACAGGCAATCGAACTTTGAGTGAGGATCGGAAAAGCTATTGGAATCAAGGTAACAGAACGTCTCAAAAGTTGCGGCCCATCGCAGGGCCTTTTCTTTAAAGATGAGCGGATCGTCGATTGTATTGATCACTGCAAAAAATAGGGACGCAATATTTTGCGTCCCTACAAAAGTATTTAAACCAATTTAATTTAACACCAACGTCTGAACTCTGTCCGGACCCACTGACAAGTATCTCACCGGAACTCCCAGTTGATCTTCAAGGTATTCAATATAATTGCTAAGCCGGGCCGGTATTTGAGAAACTTGTGTAATGCCAGTTAGATCTTCTTTCCATCCCTCAATTTCCTGAAAAACAGGAACGGCATCCACTGCGCAAATATCATAAGGCATATAATCAATCATTTCGCCGAGGTACTTATAGTGGGTACAGGCATATATTTTGTCGAACCCGCTTAATACGTCAGCTTTGGTCATTACCAATTGCGTAACGCCGTTCAGCATGATCGCATATTTCAAAGCCGGCAGGTCGATCCAGCCAGTGCGGCGCGGACGGCCTGTAGTAGCGCCAAATTCATGCCCGATACGCCTCAATTCTTCACCGGTTTCGTTATTTAACTCGGTGGGGAATGGCCCTCCTCCTACCCTTGTGCAATATGCTTTGAAAATGCCGATTACTTCGCCGATCTTATTTGGCGCAATCCCTAAACCTGTGCAAGCGCCTGCGGTTGTCGTATTTGAGGACGTGACAAAGGGATACGAGCCAAAATCAATATCCAGCATGGTTCCCTGGGCGCCTTCGGCCAGCACCTTTTTACCTTTTCTCAGGTATTTATTGACAATGTGCTCCGAGTCGACCAGTTGAAATTTGTTGATCAGCGCTATCGCCTCAAAAAATGCCTTCTCGCGCTCCGAAAAATCAGCCACCTCGCCATACAGGGCTTTCAGCATCGAAACGTGTTTATCAACCAATTTTTGATACCGTTCCTTAAAGTCGGGCAGTGTAATATCTCCCACACGCAAGCCGTTCCGGCCGGTTTTGTCCATGTAGGTCGGGCCGATCCCTTTTAAAGTTGAACCGATCTTGCCCTCGCCCATTTTTTTCTCCGAAGCAGCGTCGAGCAACTGGTGTGTCGGCAGTATCAGGTGTGCTCGTTTCGCAATCATCAGGTTACCTTTGGCCAAAAGGTCGTGTCCGGCTTCCTTCAGCTTATCAATTTCGCGTTTTAATGTGATCGGATCGATCACCACCCCGTTTCCGATGAGATTCATCGTGTTCTCAAAAAATATCCCGGAGGGTATGGTATTTAAAACAAATTTTTTACCATCAAACTCTAGCGTATGCCCTGCATTGGGCCCGCCCTGGAAACGCGCGATCAGGTCGTACCTCGCGCTCAGTACATCAACAATTTTCCCTTTACCTTCATCGCCCCACTGGAGGCCTAATAATACGTCAACAGCCATTAAATTATTTATCTTTTTTAGCAAAATTCTTTGCTTTTGTTCTTCATTGAAATTTCTAAAACAGGGTCAAATATCACAAAATTTATGACATCCTTTGAGAAATTTCCCATCGAACATAGATGTCTTCTAATCCTTCAGGACAATTCTTGAATTCTGGATAAGGCCTGAAATTGCCTTCTTTATAAAACTTAAACTCGGTTGTTTTTAGGTCGAAAATAAGGCAGCAAAAATTAACCTCCAAAGGTCCTAAACGTTTGCTGTTAACTATTTCTTTCCGGATTCTGTCATCACCATAAAACGCTCTAACTGCTTGAATATCGTCCAACTCACCGCGATAAGTTACTCGTTCTAAAACGTTTAGAGCATCGTTTTCAAAGTCGATATCTTCCATATCAACATTTTTGAATGCGCTCATGCTTAAAACCGGTTTGTCCATTTGTTTAAACTTTTCTATCACAAAAGCCGGCCTTTAACTTGTCGCAATTGCCATATAGATTTAACGAGTGGTGCTTGATCTCGAATTTCAACAGCCCGCCCATCATGCTTTGTATCTGCTGAATGCGGGGGTCGCAAAATTCCACTACTTTACCGCAATCAATGCAGATGATATGATCGTGTTGCTTGTAGCCATACGATTTTTCGAATTGGGCCATGTTTTTGCCGAATTGGTGCTTGGTCACCAGGTCGCATGAAACGAGCAGCTCCAGCGTATTGTATACAGTAGCCCTGCTTACACGATATTTCTTATTTTTCATGTGGATGTACAATGATTCCACATCAAAGTGATCGCTCCTTGAATAGATCTCTTCGAGTATTGCAAAGCGCTCGGGGGTCTTTCTGAGGTTTTTGTTTTCGAGGTACGCCTCGAAAATTTTTCTAACCATTGCTATGGTTTCCTGTTGAGGCATAGTATGTTATTAAAGGACAAAGGTACAATTTTTAGTTTGCTTTGCCAGTTTTCAGTTTTCTGAATTAACGGTCGCCAACTGCACACTGAAAACAGCCTACCGTTTACGACGCTTTCTCCACCATTGAATCAAAACGGTTTACGCCGGTTACGCCTTTTACCGTTTTCAATTTTTTGATCAGGTTATCCAGGTGTTCGGTATCATTTACATAAACCATTATAGAACCTTCAAATATCCCATTATCACTATCCACCGTAATGGAGCGCATATTTACCTTGAAATCATTGGAAATAACCGTGGTTAGTTTGTTTATCAATCCTACGTCATCAATTCCGGTAATTCTCAGCCCGGTCAAAAATGCCAGTTCCTGCTGATTAGTCCACCTTGCTTTTACGATGCGATAGCCATAGTTAGCCATCAGTTTGGCGGCATTGGGGCAGTTAGTTCGGTGTATCTTAATGCCGTCGCTAACGGTGATGAAGCCAAACACATCGTCACCGGGGATGGGGTTGCAGCAATTGGCCAACTTGTAGTCAATTTTCTGCATATCCTCGCCGATCAGCAGCATGTCGCTGTCCTTTGCCTTTAAGTTGCGCATCAGGCTTTGTACCTGTTCGGCCTCTATCTTATCCTGCGGCTTATTTTCAACAACCTTTTCCGAAGCCTGGTATTCCTTCAGGTCCTTCATATCGATAACGCCCTGCGCCACGTTAAAAAAAAGATCCTGTACAGAGGGTAGTTTAAAGAAATAGCTTAGCTTATGTATATTTTCAGAGTTGTAGGTTATCTTCAGCGCCTTTAGCTTACGCTCCAGTATTTCCTTGCCGTCTTCGGCTATTTTTCGTTTTTCCTCCTTCAGCGCCGATTTGATCTTTGCCTTCGCCTTAGCGGTCACCACAATATTCAGCCAATCTTCCTTCGGTGTTTGTTTACTGGAGGTGATGATCTCCACCTGGTCGCCGTTTTGCAGTTTGTGGTTCAGCGGCACCAGTTTGTGGTTAACTTTCGCTCCAATACAGCTGGCGCCCACATCGGTATGTATCTCAAAAGCAAAGTCGAGCGCGGTTGCATTCAGCGGCAGTTGGATAAGCGCGCCCTTGGGCGTAAAAATGAATATCTCGTCCGAAAACAGGTTCATCTTAAAATCGTCCAGAAAATCAAGTGCGTTTGAATCAGGGTTTTTCAGCATATCCCTAACTTTTTGCACCCACAGGTCCAAACCGCTGTCGGTAGTCGATTCTTTATATTTCCAATGGGCGGCAAAACCTTTTTCGGCAATTTCGTTCATCCTTTTGGTGCGTATCTGTACCTCCACCCATTGCCCGCGCGGCCCCATAACTGTTGTATGTAATGATTCATACCCGTTCGCCTTGGGCGATGATATCCAATCGCGCAACCGGTCGGGGTTGGGCCGGTACAGATCGGTTACAATGGAATAAGCCTTCCAGCAATCGGCTTTTTCATGCTCAAGCGCGCTGTCTAATATAATCCGGATAGCAAAAAGATCATAAACCTCTTCGAATGGAATGGCCTTTTTCTTCATCTTGTTCCAGATGGAATGGATAGATTTCGGCCTGCCGAAGATATCGGCATCCAGGCCCTGCCCTGCCAGAACTTTTTTTACCGGCTCGATAAAATCCTTGATAAATTTCTCCCGTTCGGTCTTTTTTTCGTTTAGTTTGTTTTTGATGAACTGGTAGGTCTCGCGTTCCATGTATTTCATGGAAAGGTCTTCCAGCTCTGACTTTATGGCATACAACCCCAGCCGATGCGCCAAAGGGGCGTACAGATAAACCGTTTCGGATGATAGTTTAAGCTGCTTATCCCGGGGCATAAACTCCATAGTGCGCATGTTGTGCAGGCGGTCGGCAAGTTTTATCAATATCACCCTTACGTCGTCCGCGAGGGTAAGCAGCATCTTACGGAAATTTTCGGCCTGCAGCGAGCTATTCGTATCAAAAACACCCGATATCTTGGTTAAGCCATCGATAATCATGGCTACCTTTTTACCAAATTCCCTTTCAATGTCGTCAAGGGTCATGTTGGTATCCTCAACCACATCGTGAAGCAAGGCGCAAACAATTGAGGTGGTACCTAACCCTATTTCTTCGGCAGCAATCTGCGCAACCGCAATAGGATGATAGATATAGGGCTCTCCGGACTTTCGGCGCATATCCTTATGGCTCTCCAGCGCCATTTCAAACGCCTTGCGTATCAGTTTCTTATCGCCCTTTTGCAAAGTCGACCGGCATGCACGCAGTAATGCGCCATACCGTTTCAGTATCTCGTTCTTTTCAGCCTCCAAATCAATCACTAATTCTTTCATCGCTTCGCGTCATAAATTTTCATTAACTTGCAATAAATTTTATACTTTGCAGGTTATTATTCAAATACCAAAATAATTGCGCTAATTTTGTAATACGTAAAATTATGAAATTTATTGGTCTTTTGCTGTTGTTTTGCTGCATGGTGGGGATGCTAAAGGCCCAGCCAGCGCAACCGGGTAAGCCTGAACCAAAACCTGCGCCATTGCAATTGGGCAAAAATGATACCATCCCTGTCTACTTAACGATCGACAGCGGCAAGCTGATGCCCTGGATAGTTACTCCTGACGTTATTATTGCAGATTCGAGAATATTTAAGAGCGAAGCGGACCGGTATGCCTTCAAGCGTTTAAAATATAATGTTTTAAAAGTGCTGCCATATGCCAGTTTTGCAGGAAAGAGATACAGAAAGCTGCAGCGCGACCTGGCCGTGACAGCAGATAAACGACAACAAAAAATATTAATCACGCAATGCGAAGCCGAGATCAAGGCCTTGTTTGACAAGGAGATTAAGGAACTGACCATCACCCAGGGCGACATTTTAATAAAACTGATAGACCGGGAAACGGGAAATACCAGCTATGACATGGTTAAGGATATGAAAGGCGGATTTAAAGCCTTCGTTTACCAGTCTGTCGCAAGGCTTTTTGGCCATGATTTAAAAGACACTTACGACCCAGATGAAGAAAGAGATATCGAAGCCATATTACTCCAGGCCGGGTATCATCCTTCTAACGACTAATAATGATTGATAATAGCATTTACCAGTTTAACGTTCAAAAGTTAAACGGTGAGGAAGTCAGCCTGGCTGAATACAAAGACAAAGTACTTTTAATAGTTAACACGGCTTCACAATGCGGATTTACTCCGCAATTGGCCGAGCTTGCTGAGCTCAAAGATATTTTTGCCGGAAAAGACTTTGAAATTCTTGCTTTTCCATCGAATGATTTCGGCGGCCAGGAGCCGCTGGAAGGAAAGGAATTGCAATCGTTTTGTGAAGTTCAGCAGGTTAATTACCCTGTCTTTGAGAAAATACGAGTCCGCGGCCCTTATGCCAACCCATTATACAAGTTCTTCGCGGATAAAAAGATCAACGGCAAAATCAGCTCGATCCCACGCTGGAATTTTCATAAATTCCTAGTTGACAGAACCGGCAAAGTAAAAGATTTCTTCTTCCCATTCACAAAGCCCACATCGGCAAAGATCAGGAAGCGCATTTCGAAGCTGTTAACCCCCTCCAAAAAAACGCCCCCTGATAAATAATGAAACTGGATATATTGGTTTTACCCGTTCACCCCGACGATGCGGAACTTGGCTGCGCGGGGACTATTCTTAAACACGTAGCGGCAGGGAAAAAGGCAGGCCTGGCCGATTTAACAATGGGAGAACTGGGGACTCGTGGTTCTGCAGAGATACGTGAACGCGAAGCTGCCCGCTCAGCAGAAATACTTGGCCTGGCGATACGCGAAAATATCGGCCTGCCCGATGGATTTTTTCAAAACACACAGGCACACCAGTTAAAAGTAATCGAAGTGATCAGGAAATATCGGCCCGATATCATCATCACCAATGCATACCACGACAGGCATCCGGACCATGGCCGTGCGAGCGAGTTGGTCGAGGCAGCCTCATTTCTGTCCGGTTTGCGAAAAATAGAGACCACCCAGGACGGTATACCACAACAGGAGTGGCGGCCGCGTTTGGTGCTGCATTTTATACAAGACCGGTACATACAACCGGATATTGTAATTGACGTTACTGAACAATGGGATAAGAAAATTGAAAGTATCAGGGCCTTTGAATCGCAGTTTTATAACCCCGACTGGCAGGATGAGCCGCAAACCTATATCTCTTCACCTGAGTTTATTCAATTGATTGAGGCCCGCGCACGCGAATTTGGAAAAAGCATTGGGGTAAAATATGCCGAGGGCTTTACTTCGAAAAAGATTTTAGGAGTAAATAGCTTGTTCGATTTGTTATGATTAGCGACTGGAGATTAGAGATTAGAAGAAAGCCCATAAAACTATTCCCTGATCACTAAGCTAAGCTCTCACATATTCGAAGCGGTTGTTTTCGTTGCTTCTCTCTCTTCTCAATTTATGCTCGTTAGCCAACTTTAATAATATGCCGGAAAGTTCGGACGTTTTAAAATCCGAATCGTAAGTATCTTTGCAATAGTTTGCAATTGAGGAGATGGAACGGGGCGTATCAAAAAAATCGCCGGATAGCAACTGGTTTAAAATTTTGGTAGCGCCCGGCTTTTTGGGGCCTCTGCCAAATGCATACGCGCCATCTTCGCCATTGCGCGCTTTGTATCCTTTCCTTATAAATAGCTCCGGGACCTCACCATCGGTTTTTTCAAGCTCAATCATTGCATCCAGTAACCGGTCAACAATTTTGACCTGGACCGCTTCCGATTTAAACGCGTTAACAACTTCGGATATCTCCAACAGCTGTTTCTTTAATTTTTCAATATGCTTGCTCATGATAATTCCAGCTTAGCGTTACTTATTGTTGTAACCAAACTTAACACGCCTAATAACCTAAAATATTGCAATAATTGGTAAAAAAATAGGTTATCTTAATAAACAACCCTCCAAACAATCGCATAATACGATTTCAGTGTCAAATAAGCGGAAAAAGTGCGAAATTTAACTATTAAACAAGCTTCTGTAGCAAAAGTTTTACAGTGTATTATAATTCGGACGAAATATTTTGCAGTATTGTCAGCCCTTCGTCAATATGTATTTTATCAATAATAAGTGCCGGCCTGAAACGTATCGTCCTGTCACCGCAACCGAGGAACATTACGTTCCTTTCCATGCCCAACCGGATGAATTTGTCGCGGGTATTTTTGTCCGGGAAATCAAAGGCTGTCAGCAATCCCTTGCCTCTGACATTGCTGACAACCGGGTGTTTTTGAGATATGCCGGTCAACTGTTCCTGCAGGTATTCGCCCATTTCAGCAGCATTGTCGCAAAGGCGGTCTTCTTCGATGATCTCCATTATCTTCGATGCCCGCACCATATCCACGAGGCTGCCGCCCCAGGTTGAATTGATACGCGAAGGAACATGGAAGACATTGTTTTCGATATCATCCACGCGCCTGCTTGCCAGGATGCCGCAAACCTGCATTTTTTTGCCAAAGGCAATTATATCGGGTCTGGCTTTCTCACCAAAATGCTCATGGCACCAAAACTTACCGGTTAAGCCGACACCTGTTTGCACTTCGTCATAAATCAGCAGCGCTTCGTTCTCGTCAGCCAATATCCTTAACCTTTCCAGGAATTCCTGGCGTACATGATTATCGCCGCCTTCTGACTGAACCGGCTCTATAATGATCGCACACACATCATCCTTGTTTTCCTCGAAGGCTTTTTTGATCTGCGCAATGGATAGCTCTTCCCGCCGCAACAGATCCTCGTGGTTTGCATCGGTGTAAGGGAAATTCATGTGCGGGATAGATACCCGGGGCCAATCGAACTTGGCAAACCATTTTGTTTTTACGGGTTGCGTATTAGTTAAGCTTAATGTATAACCCGAACGGCCGTGGAAAGCGTGC
>DASRTD010000085.1:0-9444 GCA_035656115.1 Mucilaginibacter sp. | reverse complement strand
TAAGAAAGATCGCTCTAAATATCCTAAAGTCTGACAAAACCAGCCAAGCCAGCCTGAAAGCTAAAAGAAAAATGGCTGGCTGGAACCATAAATTCCTCTTAACACTTATCGCTAACAAAAATTTCTAATGCGTCAGCCCTGAACACTTACCCGTTTCGTAGCAATTTATCAAAAAATTTATTTACTTTGTAAACAGAAAGGGTTTTCCGTCAAACTCCCCGGGCCTGTTAGAGATTTCAATTTTAATTGATAAGAAATTAATTTATTTTCAGGTCCCACAGGGTTTGTGACTGCCCCGCGAAGTTTTTATTTACTCGGTTTATCACAATAGAACAGGGGTGCCCAGGCAGTCTTATTTTGCTTTAGGTTACAACAGAATAACCTCTTTTTTTACAAAAATGAAAGGTTTACTTTTTGCAATCTTTGTCTGCCTGACCACATATCCAGCCAATGGGCAAGTTTATGCGGCACAAAAGGCAAACCTCCTCCGAAAAATCATATTGCCAGCTTCGTTTTCAGTCTGCAAATTATTGGAAAGCGATATGGTGATCCCGCGCGATAAACCATTTGTCATTTCCGGGCAGGCGCCGCCAAACCTGGAAATTAAAGTAAATGTAAGTTGGAAGCATAGAACCTTTAAAACCGGGGCCGATTCCTTAGGTAACTGGAAGGTGGTCGTACCGCCACGCGAAGCAGATGATCAGCCTCAAACAATAACTGCAAAGGCTAATGGTTTTGACGACATTGTGCTTTCGAATATTTTAATTGGTGACGTCTGGATTTGTGCAGGTCAGTCAAATATGTTGATGCCCCTTGATTCTATCTATCCGTTTAAGGGCGTACTCAACTACAGGCAAGAAATCGCTGCTGCTGATTTTCCATCGATTCGCGTGTTGGATATGCAGGATCATAAAGAGCTGTCCGACCACTTAAATACAAGCGCATTGCAGTCGTGGAGTATTTGCAACCGGTCCACAGTTGGAAAAGTGAGCGCTGTAGCTTATTATTTTGCACGTAAATTAAATCTTTCATTACACGTCCCGATTGGTATAATCATAGCGGCGGTTAGCGGTTCCCTTTGTCAAGATTGGACAAATGCAGAGGCAATTAAAAGTGACCCGGTATTGTCGAGTCACTATTTGCCCGGCAGCTCAGCCTTATATAACGAAATGATCAGTTCACTGACAGACATTCCGATTAAAGGCGTCATCTGGTACCAGGGCGAAAGCAATGAAAGTGACGAGCCATACATCTATACAAGGCTCAATAGCGCACTGATTAATGGCTGGCGTCAAAAGTTTAACCAGGATGCATTACCGTTTTACTATGTACAATTGACGCCGTTTGCCGATGATTATTCGCGAACCAACCCGCCGGGTGACAACTCTCCACCTAATTATTATGCCAAGTTCAGAGAGGCTCAGACAAATATACGGTCGGTACCCGGTGCCGAAATGGCCGTAACTATGGATGTGGGTGAGCCGCATAACCACCATCCCCGCGATAAAAAGCCGGTGGGCGAACGTTTGGCAATGATCGCGTTGAAGAATGCATATCACCAGGATGTCCAATGCCTTGGACCGCAATATTCTTCATTTTCGGTTGACGGAAGTATCGTAACAGTACATTATGTTGGCGGTACTGCCGAGGGTTTAAATACCGGTAACAACAATCCCCTTGCCCAATTCTTTTTTGTAGCAGGAACGGATCATAGGTTCAGGCAAGGGACTGCGACCATACGCGGCAACACGATCCAGGTCGTTGCACCACCCGGAACACCGTTGCCCATTTTAGCGGTACGGTACGCTTTTACAAATGGCCCGGTGACTAACCTGCAAAATTCCGCTGGTCTGCCGGCGGAGCCTTTCAGAACGGATAAATGGACTAATTAGCGGTTCTTTATCAGGTGCCTATGCTCAAACGTTGTTTGGCGGAGAGAGGTATTAAGTTCATTGATCCCCCATGGGGGTGGCTAAAATCAATTTGTTACCTGTTCGCAATCCCTCACTGGTTATTTTTATTTGCGATCTTATGCTCAACCTACGTTTGACAGGCTGCCAAACAAAAATGCCCGGCATCGCCAGGCGATAAATTGATTTGCGGAGAGAGAGGGAATTGGATGTTCCTCAAAATGCGTTGAATTTCAATACTTATGTGGTTTTGTTTTTCTTACTCACCGAACTACTCACCACTTTTTTTGTAAAGATAATTGCAAATCTTATGCCTCAAAAGTAACGATTTATTGTAAGATTTTCAAAGGCCGTATGCCTGTTTATTTATCAATAGAACTGGGAATTAATAAACGGACTGAAAAGAAGGATTTTTTTATAACGTGATACGGGAAAGGCTGCAAATGGGCGCTTTTGTCAAATGATTGGTAATGAAACGATAAATTCTGCTCCCTGTCTCATTACGCTGTTAATGTCAATCTTTCCTCCATGCCCCTTCACTACCATATCATAAGTTAACGACAAGCCCAAGCCAGTTCCCTCACCCGTAGGTTTAGTCGTAAAAAACGGCTGCATGATCTTTTCCTTAATAGCATCCGGTATGCCAACACCGTTATCCATTACTTTGATGATCACATATCCACTTGCCAAAGACGTTGAAACGGTTACTTCAGGTTTATAATCCGGCCCGGCTGTCTTTGCCTTTTGATTTACGGCATAAAAAGCATTGTTGAACAAATTGAGCAATACCCGGCCGATATCCTGCTGAACGACATTTATTTTTGGCAGCGCAGGGTCGAAATGGGTGGTAAGTTCCGAATTAAATGATTTGTCCTTTGCTCTTAAACCGTGATAGGAGAGGCGCATATACTCATCGGCCATAACATTTATATTTGTCGGTTCTTTTTGGCCGCTTCGGCTACGGGAGTGCTCGAGCATTCCCTTCACAATGCTATCGGCGCGTTTGCCGTGATGGTTTATCTTTTCTTCATTCTGCTCAATATCATCTGCGATGGCTAAAGCCGCCGGTACGTTCCCACCTTTCAGTTCGTCTTTTAATTCGCAAATCATTTCCCGGTTTATGTCCGAAAAGTTATTTACAAAGTTCAACGGATTTTGTATCTCGTGAGCTATACCGGCAGTGAGTTCACCTAGCGAGGCCATCTTTTCGGATTGAACAAGGTGGGCCTGGGTAGTTTTCAGATCGATCACCGTTTTTTCAAGGGTGTTACGTTGGCTTTCCAGGTTGTCCCGTTGTGTTTCGATCTCCTCTTTTTGATGCAATACTTCCTCAGTACGGATTTGAACCTGCTCCTCCAGCAAACGTTTATCTTTCATTAGCTGGCGCGAACGGTAATAGACAAATGCATAAATTGCCGCCGCAAAAAGAATCACATAAACCAGCCAGGCCCACCATTTTTGCCACCAGGGTGAATCGATGATGAGTATAAAATTATCGCCCGTATTGTTCCATACTCCGTCGCTGTTAGCGGCTCTTACCCTGAATGTATAAGTGCCGGGTGAAAGATTGGTATAGGTCGCGCTACGCAGGGCGCCGGCCTGTATCCAGCGATTATCATAGCCTTCCAAAGTATAGGCATACCTGTTTTGACCCGGCTCGGTAAAATGGAGCGCTACATAGCTAAACGTAACACGGTTTTGGTTGTATGGCAATTCAATTTTATTAAAATTATACACCCGCCGCGTAGTTATGCTGTCAGAACGCGACACAGGGTCGCTGTAACCAAATGTTTCGATATGAACAAACGGCGGCTCGGGATTATCCAGTTCCAAAGGATCAAAAGCTACGACACCGTCATCCAAGCCAATAACCAACCAGCCATTTACCGATACCAGGTTTTCATTCTCGAATCCCCCCTGGTTCCCTGGCAATGCCGTACTAAATGGGAACGTTTTTACGCTCATTTCTGCCTGGTTTAAGCGGCTTAATCCTATAGCTGAATTGAGCCATAAAAAACCTTTATCATCTTCGCAGATACCTGTTACGTTTCCATATAATAAGCCCTTATCCTCGTCAATACGGTTGGTATAACTGCCTTGCTTACGATCAAATTCAAGCAAGCCTTCATTTCCGGTACCTACCCAAAAACGTCCTTCGCGACTTTCGTATAACTCATTTATAAGGTCTGTGCGCTTGTTCCCGTTCCAAAGGTAAATTTTAAACCTCCCTGTCTTCTGATCCAAACGGCACAATTCCCCGTTGATAGTACCTATCCATATCGTACCCTGCCTGTCTTCATAAACTGTGCGTATCGTTTTATCGATTAATTTACCTTTATTGTCTTTTCGCTGGTCTTTGCTGTCAACGGCATACCTGGTAAATTGATGGGTTGCAGGGTCAAATTTACAAAGCCCTTTGTCGGTAGCTACCCAAACCATACCACTGTGGTCTAAGATGATTTTGCTGACGGCGTTGCTGTTTATGGAGTAATTATTGTGAGGGTCGAAGATATAGCTTTGCTGCTGCCGGTTTACAGGGTTATAAACCTGTAAACCCTTTTGATTGCTGAAGTAAAGGGTACTGTCTTTTCCCGCTGCCAGGATGAAATATCTGCTTCTTGTTTCACTGGTCGTGGTAATCCCGTTCTCTGTTGTTGTCGTGCGAACATCAGCATCTTCTTTTTTCGCCGCGTATATCTTTGTGAATTGATCAGTGCCCGGCCTCCATTTAAAAATGCCTTTATCGGTGGCAAACCATGCATAACCGTCGCTGGCGCTTTTGATAGTTTCTATCCCATTTTCCAGGTAGTGGTTTGGATCATTGTCCTTTTTGGTAAGGGTTGTGAAAGCGCTGGTTACCGGGTTGAGTTTATTAAGGCCTTTGCCATTCAGACTCACCCACAAGGCGCCCGAATGATCGATCATCAAATAATTCACATCGTCGCTGCCCAGGGCGTCAGGATTGCCGGCGCTTGCCCTTAAGCGTTGGAACTGGCGAGTTTCCGGGTCGAAATTAAGTATGCCTTTACCGCAAGCCATCCATAGCCGGCCATTTTTTGCCTCGGCTATAAAATTAATTTGGTTTTTATGTTTCTTTTTATCGGTATCTGCCGGCGCGTAATTTGTAAAAGTTTCGGTATGCCTGTTAAAAAGCAGTAAACCGTTTGATGTACCAAACCAAAGTCGGCGTTTGCTGTCTTCAAAAATATTACTGATCGTATCATTGGCTGCTGTTAACGCGGGATTGGTGAGATGGCTGTAATCTTTATAGGTTTTGTTGCGGATATCAAAGCGCTCGATCCGGCGCTGTTTTGAAAAATGGTCGAGTATGCTCAGCCATAATATTCCCGGTTCCGATGGTGCTTCATATATGGCGTACACACTTTTCTGTTTTGCGGTATCCGCAGCAAGGTTGAACGGATCGAACTTGCCCTCTTTATCATTGTAAAGGAACAAGCCATTGTTGGTACCCAGCCATATTCGGTGACCCGTGGTTTTTGATTTAAAAATATCACGATATTCACCAAAAAACCCGTACGTTTTAGTATTTTGATCAAACTTTACCAGTTCATCATGGTTGTCTTTCAAATTCGTCATGTTCAATACAAAGGCCTCTTCCCACAAATTTCCTTTGCTGTCTGCTAACGACAAATACGGGAAAATAAAGACGTTTCCCTTCGATTTGGGGTATTTGTATTGCGTAAAGCTATCCGTCAATCTGTTATATTTAAACAGGTCGCTGCCAGCCGTAAACCATAGATTTTTGTTTTCATCTATTAGCATGCTGCGCAAGCCATAATTGTTAACAGCCTTGTCTTTTTCGTTCCCAAGGTGATAAACGTGCATATTATAGCCGTCAAAACGGATCAGCCCGTCATCGGTGCCCAGCCAAAGGTAGCCCAGGTCATCCTGCTGTATAAAGCTGACATTTATATCCGGCGAGCCATTTTTCGATGGCAAACCGTCCTTTACCGTAAAATGGTCGAATTTAAAATGGTCCGATTGGGCCTTGCTGTTTTGCAGGGCAATTAGGAGCAGCAAAAATAGCATGTATTTTTTCATGATAATTGCCTGGTTAGAAATATTGTATGAATTATTAATAATTCTTCATTAATATCATAAAAGAAAGTTTTAATTGCGGCAGGTCAACGAATATTATTTAACCCTTTTATATTCACCTGTTTTGTCACTATTACCCGGACCAATGATATGATCGGTTTTTTCAACATAGGAAACAATCATAGTGTTCGCCAGAAAATAAATTTTCAAAATATTTTTGTCTTTATCGTACACTGCAGCAACTTTGTTCTTACCCATACTCACAACAGCGGCGTCATATTCCTTTTCTATTGTCAGTGTATCCCTTTTGGCTTTTTCTATTCTTGTCCATTTCCCAATAAATTTATCCAGTTTGGATGATGAGCTATTGCAGGATGAAGTGATCATGATTACAAAGACTGTTAATGCTGCAAGGCTTAGCGTTAGGTTTTTCATTTCGTTTTGATTTAGTATTATTTTATTTGTGAACAAATGTGCTTTGCTTTGCGGTTTGTCATTTAATCCTTTTTGCTTCGCCGTCCTTGCCGTTATTCAGCAACAGGTGGCCGTTTTTTTCGTTGTAAGTAACAACCGTCTGTGAAAGAAATACCCAGCATTTCAATGCGTCACTGTTCTTATCGTACCGGGCAACTACCGTGTCTTTTTCTTCAATAATCAGGATTGCGTCATCTTGTTTTTTTATATGCCAAATTTCTTCTGTTTTGTCTATCCTTTTCCATTCCCCCATAAACTTATCCAGTTTGGACAAACGGTTAGTACATGATTGTGTACCGATGACGGCAATAATTATTAAAGCAATCAGGATTTTGGGCGTATCTTTCATTTTTTTATCGTTTTTTTGTGGGGTGCCATTTTGCTTAAGTCGTTTATAAATAAATGATTCTCAAAAAATGTCACCGGTGTAAATCATTAAACTAATTATTTTACACGCGTTGCTTCGCCGAACCTGCCGTTATTCACCAACAGGTGACCGTTTTTTTCGTTATAAGTAACCACAACCTGATCAGACGAGGTAGACAAAGAGACAAACATCCAAAACTTTAAGGCGTCATTTTTTTTGTCATACCTGGCAACTACGGTATCTTTCCCAGGTCCAATGAGGAGGATGGCGTCATCATCTTTTTTTATAAGCCATTCACCCTTTTCTGGGGTGTCTGATCTTTTCCATTTCCCCCAAAATTTATCCAGTTTGGATGAAGGGTTAAGGCATGATTGTGTAGCGATGACTGCGATAACTGTTAAGGCAATCAGTATTTTAGGTGTATTTTTCATTTTTTTTGGCGTGTCATATTGCTTAAGTCGTTTATAAATAAATGATTCTCAAAAAATGTATCCGGCGTAAATCATATAGGTATTTATTTTACCCGCGTTCCTTCGCCGTACGTGCCGTTATTCAGCAAGAGGTGACCGTTTTTTTTGTTAATAGTAACAACAAACTTTAAGGTGTTCATCCAAAACTTTAACGCGTCATTTTTTTTGTCATACAGGCCAACTACGGTATCTTTCCCTACAATAAGCAGGATGGCGTCATCTTCTTTTTTTATAAGCCCTTCACCCTTTTTGGTTTTATTGGTGATTTCCCATTGCCCCATAAACTTATCCAGTTTGGAGGATGAACTATTGCAACATTGCATGATTATAATTGCAAAAACTGTTAATGCAATTGTGTTTATTACTGTCTTTTTCATTTATTTTCAACGTTTTAGCGTTTGCAAAGAGTTTTTTCGTGCCGCCTCAAAAAAAGAAGCCCAGGTTAACAGCGGCATAATTATCAGTGCCGCCCGTAACATTATATTCTCCCGAAAGGCGAAAACGCCAGAAGTCAACACCGATCCGGGGGAAGAAGCCAAAGTTGCTGTAGTTGGGATCAAAGAAGTGCTCGGTATTATCGTTGGGCCTTTTGATGTCGTTAAAACCGCCCAAACCGGCGCCTGCAAATACACGCAAACCATTTTCGGGCCTGGTAAAGTAGTAGTCGCCAACAAAACAAATAGAGGTGTAGCCGGTATTAGGAGTAGCCGCAACCTGGAACCTAACGCCAAAAAGGAAATTACTTGTTGATGTCACCCTGCCGCGCAGTTCGAGCGTCAAATCACCCGAAACACCTTTACTGTGTGGGAAACCGCCAACTCCCAAGTAAACTTGTCTGTAGGTTGTTGTTTGCGCTTTTGCATACAGGCTAAAACAAATTAATGCGATAAACAACGTTGAAGATTTTTTCATGCCCATTTAGTTAATTTTGACTATTATTTAATTCTTTCAAATTCGCCGTCCGCGCCTTTATTCAATAAAATATGGCCGGTTTTTTCATCATAAGTAACTACGCCGGCTTGCCCCATAACATAAAATTTTACGACATTTATTTTCTTATCGTATATTCCGATGCAGGTATCCTTGCCTAAAGTGCCAACAATTGCGTTACTTTTTCTTTTTATGGTTGCCGTATCCTTCTTGTCAGGGTTGTTTATTCTTTTCCAGGTACCCATAAATTTATTTAGGTTGTGGGATGGAGCACACGATTGTGTGATGATTGCAAAAACTGTTAATGCAATGATGATTGAAATTATCTTTTTCATTTTTTTTGAATTTGTATTTTTTTAAAATGGTTGATTAAATGCATGTTGACAATATAAAGGCTCAGCCAAATCACATTTAAACCCCAACATGTGCGCCACCTGCAAGCCACAACGAAACACCTATAACAAAAAAGGCGGCAACGGCAGAAGCTGCTGCAATTCCGCCAACCAAAATATAGTGCCCCGCCGTACGCTTGCGGTACCCAAAAGCTTTTTTATAAGCGGCCGCCCGGAACGCCTTTGCGTAAACAGAGTCACTCAGCATCAGGGTGTCTGATACTGTACTTAGTGCCGGTTTAAATAAATCAGAGCCAGCGTTTTTATTGTCAGCGTTAAATTTCTGTCTTTGTGCGGTGCTAAGGTGCAGCCTTCGCCCATCTGTTTTAGCCACGGTAATTATCCGGGCAATATCTGCTAAAGAATCGTGCATAATGGAATCACGGACGAAAGCTATCCGTCTTAGTGAATCGCGATTTACTTTTTGTGCGCACACTTGGCCGCCCGTAAAACAAAGCAGGAAAAGGGTTATGCTAAATAGCAGGGCTGACAATAATGTATTTTTCATTTGATCAATTATTTCTTAGCAGCGTGTAAGTATTGATTACTGTACCATTAGTTTCCCGGCGTTTAATTAAGCCAATGCCTTTGGCCCAGTAATAAGCGTTGGCGCCGTTGGAAGTGAGGTTTACGTTGGCATAGGTTTTGCCTTCAATAACTATGGCAGGGATAATGGGGGCATTTTCCTGATAGAGTTCAAACTGCTGGTTGCCGGAATACAAAACGCATTCTATAAGGCTAAAGCCATCACCGCTTAGCCATACAGTAGTATCTCCCGGATTAATTTCTGTCAAAGTAAAAATATATTTCTGGTCGTTGTAAGAAAAATCAAAACAGACTCC
>DASRTD010000084.1:0-3994 GCA_035656115.1 Mucilaginibacter sp. | reverse complement strand
GATCTTTATTACGCTGGGCTTAGGAACGGAAGCCATATTATTCTTCCTGCTGGGGTTCCAGCGGGACGCGCATGAACTCGATTGGAAAAGGGCTTACCCTGAGCTGGACGAAGATTACGATGGTGAGCTGCCCGGCAAACAGAAGAAAATTACCGGCGGCGATAGTTTTTCAAATACCGCTGCCTTAGATCAACTGCTTGCTGAAGCCAAGATCGGCCCGGAACTGATCGGCAGCCTGGCCACTGGTTTAAGGACATTTGGGGATAAAGTAAATGGTATATCACGCGTTACCGATGCCGGCGATGCTACGATGGCCTTTACTGCCAAAGTTAAGGAGGCAACCGCCAGTTATGATAAGTTGAACAACTCGTTTGTAAAAGCTTCCGGTAACCTGGAAGAAATAGCAAGCACATCGATCGACTCAAAAACTTATCATGAGCAGGTTAGCAAAATGGCAAAAAATCTTTCGGCTTTAAACGCGGTATATGAGCTGGAGCTGCAGGATTCGAGCAACCACCTGAAATCGATGAATAGGTTTTACCAGGATATGGCCAATACGCTGAAAAACTTTAATGAAAGCACTAACGATGCTAAACAGTTTAGGGATGAGATTTCGCGCTTAGCTAAAAACATGTCGACCCTGAACTCAATATATGGTAACATGCTGTCAGCAATGAACCAGCCGCGTGTTAGTTAATTTTAGATAAATTTTTTCATCGTAAAATAAAATTTAATACGCATGGCTGGAGGTAAACAAACCCCAAGACAACGAATGATAAATATACTTTATCTGGTGCTTTTGGGCCTGATCGCCCTTAACGTACCGGATAATCTATTGGATGCTTTCAGAAAAATTCAGATAAGCCTGAATAATTCATCGGACAATGCAAAGAAAGATATCGGCGAAACCTTTACAGCTTTTGAAAACTCTACGCTAAAAGATCAGCCTGACCGCGCTAAGCCGATTTACGACACGGCTAAAATGGCCAGGGATGCAGCGGAAAATTTGAGCAACTATGTAGAGAAATTAAGGGATGAACTGACAAAAGCGGGCGGTGGCATTAACCCGGACCTGGGCGACGTGGACGGAAGGGATAACCTGGATATTTCCCCGCGCATGATGATCGAAGAAAAAAGGGCCGATTCTTTAAAAAAGTTGATTAACTATACAAGCCAAAGATTGATGTCATTGTTAAGACCCAAAGACAGGCCGGGTATAGAGCTTTCGTTGAGTACAGAGGATCCCCAATCCACCGGAGGAATGCCGCATAAGAGTTGGGAGGATGCTTATTTTGGCGAAGGTGTGCCATTGGGCGCTACCCTGACCAATTTAGCTAAAATACGGGCGGACGCAAAAAATGCTGAAAACGAAGTGGTGAAGAAAATATTAAGCAATGCACAAAAAGCCCAGGTAAACCTGGATAAATTTGATGCGGTAGCGGTAGCGCCCACCAGCTATCTATTGGTTGGCCAGCCTTACACAGCCGATGTTTTCCTGACCGCCTATGACTCAAAATTGAACCCGAGTATTACTGTAGGTGGTTCAGCACTATCTGTCGACGCTGGCAAGGGTAAATATTCAGGAGACACACACACCATAGGGTTACATACCTGGCAGGCGACCGTAAGTTTTAAGAATAATGATGGTAAAATACAGACGTATACCACGCCGCCACAAACTTATATGGTTGCGGCGCCGTCCGCAGTAGTATCGCCGGATAAGATGAACGTTTTGTATATTGGTATACCAAACCCGATATCTGTTTCATCGCCGGGCATTGCCAATAAAGACCTGCATGTAAGTATCAGCAGTGGCAGTATTAACAGCCGGGATCCGGTTAAAGGCGAATATGAAGCTAATGTTAGTACGGTTGGAACAGCTACCATCAGTATTTCTGGCACGGTGGGCGGCAAACCTGCTGCTTTAGGAAGCAAGTTGTTCCGTATAAAGAAAATCCCAAACCCGGTAGCTGAGTTTGCAGGTACCAGCGGCGGTTCGCAAAATACGCCTACGATACAAGGGCAGAATTACATTTTCGCGACATTGAAGGATTTTGAATTTGATTTGAAATTTAATATTAAAAGCTATAGACTAACGATTATAAGGCCACGCCAGGACGCAGTTACCGTAAGCGGATATGGCGGTACTTTGTCGCAGGAGGTTAAGGATAAGCTGAGATTAGTTTCGCCGGGGACGCGCCTTATTTTTGATGAAATTTATGCTGTTGGCCCCGATAAGGCAGACAGATTACTTAATGATATTACTATAAAAGCAAATTAGAACTGTTATGAAAAAGGGAATTTTAATAGTAGTACTTTGTGTTGCGTGCATAGCATCCTATGCGCAAACGGGAGGAAAGAGAAAGCCTAAAAAACCCAAAACAACAACCACAAGGGCAAGGGTGGATACCTCGCGGACGAGCGCTCAGAGCGCCAGGCCGGGACAGGTGACAGTTGATACCAGCAAAAAACTTGCGGCCAGGCCGTCAAAACCGTTTGACCGCCCGTTGGATGGATATTATAAAAAAACCAACATTTTAAGCGCAAAGGTACTTCCTTATCCAAACCTGCGCGAGTCGGACGTGGTTTACGCAAAGCGGGTATGGCGCGAAATCGACTTGCGTGAAAGGATGAATCAATACCTTTTGTCGCCAAAGCAACGCCTTATTGACGTTCTCGTCGCGGCTATTAAGGATGGTGAGTTAACTGCGTATGATCCGACCCAGGACGAAGCCAATAAGGACGACCCGGACGGGGATGCATTTTCAAAACCGCTGGCCGTAGATCAGGCAATGAAACAGTTGTCGGATAGTGTTACCCGGAAAAGTTTTGATGCAAATCAAAATGAAACGGACGTTAAGGTATTAGCTCCGTTTGTACCGGACAGCGTTGTAAAGTTTCGTATAAAGGAAGATTGGATATTTGACAAACAGCGCTCCGTTTTTGAGCCGCGGATTGTTGGCATAGCGCCGTTGATCCACCGCCAGGCTGCCGGCGTTTATTTGGATTACCAGCCTGCATTCTGGATATATTTCCCTGATGCAAGGCCGATACTTGCAGTAAAAGAGGTGGTGAGCAAAGACAACGATAACACCGGTCTCAGTTTCGACGATGTGTTTATGAAGCGAATATTCACGAGTTACATCGTCAAGGAGTCGAACGCCAAGGATGAAGCCATAAAAGATTATGCCCAGGGTATAGACAAACTATACGAATCGGAAAAAATAAAGAAATCGTTGCAGGACTGGGAAGTGAATTTGTGGCAGTATTAAGAAGTCCGGAAGTCAGAAAAGTCCGGAAGTCCGAAAGATAAAAGTTAGGAAAATAATGAAAGCCCTTGCATTTTGCGGGGGCTTTTTTGTTACCGTCTCCGCGGGGTCTCTCGCAGAGGACCCTGCGGTCTATTCCCATCGGACCTGTCCATGTCGAAGCCCCTATGCTCCTGGCAATTTGGTCACCTGTGACACACGGTGCTGGGTCCTCTGCGAGAGACCCTACGGGGACAAAAAGATAAAATGGAAGGCCCTTGCATTTTGCAGGGGCTTTTCGTTTTGGAGAAGATCAAACTTGCGAAGTTTATAAAACTTCGCAAGTTTTGGAGTACTTGCAGGTTTTTTGTACAAATGTGGTGACACGATCCTGCCAGTGACAAAATCTTGACAGTAGCTAAAGTATTAAATAACAGCCTTGTAGCGTTTTGTAGCAGGGTGTAGCATGTGTAGCGCTACGCTACAAAATTTTGCCCGAAGTAGGCTGTTATCGCTTTTGCCTGTTTGGTATTTACCACCTCCATTAACTCTTCTTCAGTAGCACTACGAACCTTTTTTACTGATTTAAAATATTTCAGCAGTTTTTCGGCGGTGGTTTTGCCGATTCCTTCTATCAGTTCCAGCTCGGTTACCAGGGTGCCTTTATCCCGTTTTTTGCGGTGGAAAGTGATGCCGAAACGGTGCGCCTCGTCCCTTAAGTGCTGGATAACTTTTAAAGTTTCGGA
>DASRTD010000083.1:0-31138 GCA_035656115.1 Mucilaginibacter sp. | reverse complement strand
CCGTCAAATTTAATAAAATCTATTATGAAGTATGACAAATGGATTAAAGATGATGTTGTATCTTTAATGCGATTTTGCTATGATTGAATTTGCCCCGGTAAAAAGACCTGCCGTTAAGTTTTTTATAATTTTACTTAGTGCCCTTATCCTCACCTTTCCCGGCTGTAAGAAGCGATCGGAAATGGCTACTATGCTTTTTAAGAAAACGCATAATAAAATTTTTAAGGACGCCTCGCCAGATAGCTTTAAAGTAGTTTTTGAGCAGGTATTTAATCAAAAAAAAGCCGGCTTAACCCATCGTGATTTTATCCTGGATTTTTATGAGAAAAATCATTTTAACCCGGTTTTCGTTCTAAACCATTTATACAATGGCGATCTGGAGAGGCTGACCGGTTACCTGGACCATGCAGACGAACATGGCCTAAATGCCGAAATGTTTGAATCGGACCAGTTAAAGGCTTTGATCGCCCGATTTTATGCGAAACCAGGCATAAAAACTTTAAACGAAGCCTACCATGATATGGCAGAACTGGAGTTGACGGCTGCCAATTCACTGATCAATTACAGCAATGCCATGCAATTTGGGGCAATAAATCCCAGAGGCATCTATCAGCGTTATTTCCTGTCGACCCGGCAGCCCGACAGCCTTTCGATGCTTAATATTTTTCACATAGGCGATATGCAAACCTATTTGAACAGCATTCAACCAAATGATCCGCAATACCTGGCCCTGCAAAAAGCGTTGAAAGGCGGGTTAGCTGCGCCTAAAATGTCGGCCGAAGAAACAAAAAGGCTTATAATAGTAAACCTGGAGCGGCTGCGATGGAAAAACAAGCCCTTTGAGGATAAATATGTAATGGTTAACATACCCGATTTTACGCTGGATGTGGTGGACAGCGGCAAATCGGTATTGCACATGAAGGTTTGTGTCGGGCAGGGACGAAATATGGATTATGCCAATACGCTTGAGGCCTATAACGACACCTGCAGGGAAGATAAGCCAGGCGAGCACGAAACGCCGTTGCTGAACAGCCAGATCTATTGCGTTGAGGTTAACCCGGTTTGGAATATCCCTAAAAGCATTGCAAACAAAGAGATAATTGTGCAGGCCGCCAAGGACAAGTTTTACCTGGATAATAACAATATCGACGTTTATAAGGATGATAAACTGGTGGACGACCCGGAGGATATCGACTGGACCAAGTTTAATAAAAATAATTTACCGTACGATTTTAAACAAAGGCCGGGCTCGGATAATTCGCTGGGCCTGATCAAGTTTATGTTTGATAACAAAAGCAATGTTTACCTGCATGATACGCCGGTAAAATCAGCTTTCTCATGGAAAATGCGGGCGGTGAGCCATGGCTGCGTGAGGCTGGGCGACCCCAAAGGCCTGGCGCTATCGCTGTTCGGAAAAAGTGAGCGTTTTCAAACCATATCGAATGATATGGGAAAAGACGACCCCGACCCAACCACCGTCTATTTGCCAAAAAAAATTCCGGTGTATATTACTTACATAACCTGTTGGGCTGATAACAACGGCAACCTGCAATTCAGGAATGATGTTTATGGTCTTGATATCGTTTTATGGGATCATTTATCGCGCCTGCTTCACCCGGAAAATGATTGAACACGCAACACGATCGTTCGCCAAAATTTTGATTGAATTCAGAAACGCGGCTTTACAGGCTTGCAGTATAAGCGCCATTTGCGTCGCTTGCTACAAAGTTGGCGGCCATGGATTCGTCAAGGTATTTTGAATGATAGCGCATGCTGTTGCCGTTAATAAACATAACTGTGCCCTCTTTAATAGTATCGATTACCTCATCGGCCACATCAGGTGGTACCGCCGGGCAACCAAAGCTGCGGCCCATCCGGCCTTCCAGTTCAACCATATCAGGGCCAACATAAGCTGCGGCGTGAACCACGATAGCGCGTTTGCGGGCATTGGAGTTAAATCCTTCGTCGAGGCCGTTTAGCCTTAATGAGCGGCCGTTATCGCCGTAATAAACATCGTCGGTAAGATAAAAACCCAGGCTGCTTTGGTGCGAATCAACTTTGTTGGAAAAACGTTTTGCCATCTCTTTGCCGCTGCCGTGGCCATGGGCCACCCAGGTGTTCAGGATCATGCTTTTATTCAGTACGTCGACAATCCACATCCGTTTTTCGCGGCTCGATTTGGTATAGTCAACTACGGTTAGCACCGAGCTGTTTTGTGCGATCTTTTCTTTACTTTTTAAATTGATAAAACCGGTAAGCGCTTTTTTGAATACATTAAATGACAGACCGGACTCCTGCAGGTGTGCAGATTCGTAGATGTTATCAATATACTTTTCAAGTAACTCCCTGGGAGCAAATGGTTTGCCCATGCGATGACCCGATTTAATGGCACTCGCCGGCTTCCAGCTAATAACGGTAAAGGATAGAATAGAAAATACGCAACACAAAACACCCAAATGTCTCTTCATTCGCTTAACAGGTTAAATCAATAGTTTAATTAATTGCGAGGGTTTACGTAAGAAAAATGAATTAGGTTCCACTTCTCGCCCCCGAAAATCAATTTTAAGAAAAATTTAACTAAGTATCACTATTATTTTAATATTAATAAAAAACGACATCAATAGTTCGTCAAATTAAAAAGATAGCAATGTTTAGCAATAACTCTATTTGAGTTAAAATATTGTAAAAACGATAATTTTTTCTGCAAAAAAAGCGCCCTGACTGGCCAGTCCGGGCGCTCTTAAGTTTTATACCCAAGTCAACTGAACTAATAAATTGCCGGGAACTTATGCGGATCGGCCTCATGCATAATACTATAAACGGCTTCGATCACATCGTCCAGTGAAGGCTTGCTGAAATAATCGCCATCCGAGCCATATGGCGGCCGGTGTTCTTTGGCGGTCAGCGTTCTGGGTTGCGCGTCAAGCGCGTAATAGCCCTTTTGCGCTTCGAGCACTTTTTGAAGAATATATGCCGATGCCGCGCCGGGCAGGTCTTCATCAACAATCAGCAATTTACTGGTTTTTTTTAGCGAATTGCCGCACACATTTTCCGTATCAAATGGATAAAGTGTTTGCGGGTCGATCACCTCGACGCTTACACCTAATTTTTCGAGTTCTTTTGCTGCCTCCATCACAATGCGGAGCGTTGAGCCGTAGGAGATCACGGTAATATCTGTCCCATACTGTAATATCTCAGCTTTGCCAAGCGCAACGGTAAATTCGCCAACATTGGCAGGCAAGCGCTCCTTTAAACGGTAACCGTTCAGGCATTCGATCATTAGCGCGGGTTCATCGCCCCTTAATAATACATTGTACATACCGGCTGCCTGGGTCATGTCGCGCGGAACGCAGATGTGCAGGCCGCGCATCGAATTGAGGATGAGACCCAGTGGTGAACCGGAATGCCAGATGCCCTCCAGCCGGTGGCCGCGCGTACGAACGATCAGCGGCGCCCGCTGGCCGCCATGCGTGCGGTAACTTAAACTGGCAAGATCGTCGCTCAATACATTTATCGAGTACAGCAGGTAATCCAGGTACTGTATTTCGGCTATCGGTTTTAAACCACGCATGGCAAGGCCCAACCCCTGCCCTATTATAGTGGCTTCGCGGATGCCGGTGTCGGTTATGCGCAGATCGCCAAATTTGAGCTGCAAGCCCGCGAATCCCTGGTTCACGTCGCCTATTGCGCCAACGTCTTCACCAAAGGCTACAATACTTTTATCGCGCGTAAAGTTGGCTTCGAAGCAGGCGTTTAATACCTCGCGGCCGTCGATATATTTGGAATCCTCGTAATACCTTGCCGGCACAGGCGGCACATTGAATGGAGAATGCGGCGTGCCGGTAAACAACTTTGAGTTGTATCGCGCATTATTTTTTTCTTTTTCGTCGGTTAGCCAGTTGATCAGCTGCTGCTTTTGCAGACTATTTTCGCGGACGGTTAAGCGGAGTGCTTTACGAATGGCGCCGACGACGTCCTTACGGCCCGGATCGACACATTCGCGCAATTCAGTTGCCACTTTGTTCAGTTCTTCCTGTTCCGGCGAATGTTCGGCGAATTTATCTATCAACCTCGCAGCCTCGTTCAGTTCAATGCGGATATCATCGGCCAGTTCGTTCCAAACCTGGCGCTGTATATCGCGTACGTGCTTTTTAGCTGTTGCTTCCAGTTCGTCCATTTCGGCTTCGGTTGAAATTGCCGATGTGATCATCCACCGGCGCATTTGCAACAGGCAGTCATGTTCATCCTCCCAGGCCAGTCGTTCTTTCGATTTATACCGCTCATGCGAACCGGAAGTGGAATGCCCCTGGGGCTGCGTCATTTCTGTTACGTGGATCAGCACCGGTACATGTTCCTTACGGCATTCGGCAATGGCGCGTTCATACGTTTCGCAAAGCGCCACATAATCCCAGCCACGCACCTTGTAAATCTCGTAGCCGTTGGTGCCCGGTTCCCGCTGGAAGCCTTTTAATATTTCCGAAATATCTTCTTTGGTGGTTTGCAGGTTGGCCGGTACGGAAATGGCGTAAGCATCATCCCACACCGAAATGGCCATGGGCACCTGCAATACGCCTGCCGCGTTCAACGCTTCAAAAAACAAACCTTCGGAAGTCGACCCATTGCCAATAGTGCCAAAGGCGACTTCGTTACCATTTACTGAGAAATTTTTAAGATAATCAAGTTCCTTGTTTTGCCGGTAAAGCTTCGAGGCATAGGCAAGGCCTAAAAGGCGCGGCATGTGGCCGCCGGTTGTGGAAATATCGGCTGAGCAATTCATGGTTTCCGCCTGGTTGGTCCAACTGCCGTCGGGGTTTACAAAGCGGGTGGCATAATGGCAATTCA
Organism: Mucilaginibacter sp.; assembly: GCA_035656115.1. Classification (GTDB taxonomy): domain Bacteria; phylum Bacteroidota; class Bacteroidia; order Sphingobacteriales; family Sphingobacteriaceae; genus Mucilaginibacter. The sequence continues at coordinate 26,296 of DASRTD010000083.1, read as the reverse complement.
TCTGCCGGCCTGCCGAGGCGGGGTCTTTCTGCACGTCAGGATAAGCATACAACTGCGCAAAAAACTCGAGCAGGTTGCTCATCCCGGTGGCAAACATAAACGTTTGATCGCGGTAGTAGCCGGCGCGCCAGTCGCCTTTTTTAAAAGCCTTGGCCATAGCCAGTTGGGCCACTTCTTTCCCGTCTCCAAAAATCCCAAACTTCGCCTTGCCCGTCAGTACCTCCCTGCGTCCGATCAAACTTGCCTGCCGGCTCTCGTAGCCGATACGGTAATCGTTGATTACGATCTTCTTAAAATCGTCGAAACTTAGCTCTGCTGTGTGCAGCCTGCTGTTTTCGTGCAATGCAGCTTCGGGCATATAATATTTTTTAGTGCGGTAAAATTATAAAATTCTGTTTGGTAATTGGCTACCCATTCAATAAAACATCCAATTGTACGAATAGTTTTTGCCTTTACGTTAATCCTTTTATATTTGTAAATATCAAATTAACAAGATGAAAAAATTACTAATGATTTGCGCAGTTATCCTGGGTTTCACCTTCGTGGCCCGCACTGCATCGGCACAAGATAGCGAAAAAGCTGAATTTAAATTCAACGAAGAAAAGCACGATTTTGGTAAAATTCCACAGGGAACACCGGTAACCACTGTGTTTGAGTTTACTAACGTCGGCAAGGAGCCGTTGATCATTACGGATGTGCGCCCGACCTGCGGCTGCACGATTGCCGATTTCACCAAAACCCCGGTAAAAGCAGGCGATAAAGGCTCGATCAAGATTACTTATAACGCCGCATTTGCTGCACCGTTTACCAAAACCATCGTGGTGACATCAAATGCCAGCACCCCGGTAAAAAATTTGATCATCGTGGGGGAAGTGGTGGCCAAGACAACGAGCAGCAGTAATTAAAAGCCTCACCTAAATCCTCTCCAAAGGAGAGGACTTAAAAAAAATACTTTGGAGACATGGGAAGCTGTGTCTTTTTTATTTACTACTCTGCCCTCTTTCCCATCTTTCGGACTTTCCGACTTCGGACTTTTCAAACTTTCGGACTAAAAAACATTAACTTTGCCCCATGCCAAAAGTTTCGCACAAGGGGCAGCAAATGCCTGCCTCGCCTATACGCAAATTGACGCCTTATGCTGATAAGGCTAAGCTGGATGGTAAAAAGGTTTACCACCTGAATATCGGTCAGCCGGATATTGAAACGCCCGAGGGAATGCTGAATGCGATAAAGAACATCAGCTTCAAGGTTTGGGCCTACACCCCGTCCGAAGGCACTTTGCCTTATCGTAAAAAGCTGGTGGAATATTATAACAAGATCGGCTATAACATCGGACCTGAGAATATTATTGTGACGACCGGCGGCTCGGAAGCGATCACCATCTCGATGATGGCCTGCCTGGACCCCGGTGATGAGGTGATCGTCCCCGAACCTTTTTATGCCAACTATAACGGCTTTGCCTGCCAGAGCGATATTGTGGTGAAACCTATTTTATCGCATATTGAAAATGGTTTTGCCTTGCCGCCGATCAGCGAATTTGAAAAGGTGATCACGGGTAAAACAAAAGCGATCATCATTTGCAGCCCAAATAACCCTACGGGCTACTTATATTCTCAGGAAGAATTGGAAGCTTTAAAACAGCTGGCCTTAAAATATGATTTGTACCTGTTTTCTGATGAAGCTTACCGCGAGTTTTGCTACGACGGGCAAACGTTCACCTCGCTGATGCACCTGCCTGGCCTGGAAGAAAATGTGATCGTGATGGATACCGTGAGCAAGCGTTACAGCGCCTGTGGGGCAAGGCTGGGATGCCTCATCACCAAAAATAAAGCGGTACTGGCAGCGGCACTTAAGTTTGCCCAGGCACGATTAAGCCCCGGCATGGTGGAACAAATTGCCGGCGAAGCTGCCGTGGACACTCCCGACAGCTATTTTGAAGCCGTAAATAAGGAATATACCCACCGCCGTAATACCATTGTTGATGCCCTTAACAAAATGGAAGGCGTTTTTTGCCCCAACCCCGGCGGTGCGTTTTACGTGGTGGCCAAACTGCCCATTGATAATGCCGATAAATTTTGCCAATGGATGCTGGAGAAATTTAGCTATGAAAATCAAACCGTAATGATGGCGCCTGCAACAGGGTTTTACAGCACGCCGGGCGCAGGTACTGATGAGGTGAGGCTGGCATACGTTTTGAATGTGGGTGATATTCAGAAAGCAATGGTTTGTTTGGAAAGGGGATTGGCCAGTTATCCCGGTAGAACAATTGAGCTTGCAGAAGTGAAAGGTGAAAGGTGAAAGGCGAAAGGTTGACGGGTTCAAAACCTTTTACCTTTCACCTTTTACCTTTCACCTAAACTTCGTATCTTTGAACTCTCCACCAAAAAATGGGCTCGACCGGAATTGACAGGATGGAGATAAGTAGGTAAGCATGCAGCGCATTGGGTGAATTAGCGCTTTAATCTGAACACTCAAACTTTCAAATGGCGAAAATACTTACGCCTTGGCTGCCTAATTTAGAATTAGCATAGCCTTTGTCCCGCCGGTTTTCCGTTTTGTTGGATCGGCAAACGGGGCATCGAAAAACGAAACTAGTCCCGTCGGCGGTGCGACGACGGGGCGAAACAAAGCGCCTAAGGAAGACGGTACAGGTGTGCAACTGACCTTCCCCTTCCCTACAACTAAACAGCGCTAAGCATGTAGAAAGCTTACCTTATACCATGTTTGGACGAGGGTTCGAATCCCTCCGGGTCCACCCAAAGGGATTTCCGATTGGAAATCCCTTTTTTTTTCGAAAATCAGCACACCTTTTTCTCTCATTTTCAGGTGATTACGCGACAGAATACCCAGCATCGTAGGGGTTCGATAAATACCCTTTTCATAGTATAAGTTGTTATCGAACCCCAACTTCACGAACTCCTGTTTAGCCACCGTATCCGCTTTTTCAAACAAACCCCTGATATCGGTGGCAAGCGAAAGGTTACGGTCAAGCAGCTTGAAAAGATGCGTTTCCTGCTTGCCAAGCCGCAATATCTCTATATTCAAGGAGTTGATCTCCCCATTATAATTACCGCACCAGCGGTCATAAGTATCTTTGGAAATCTGGTCATTGATCCATTTCTCTTCTACCGCAAATAACTTCTCCTGCAAATTATCCACCTGCGCCTTCTTTTCCTTTAGCATGCGCTGCCCCTCCGCGTGGTGACGTTCAATCCCCTCAATGGTTTTTTCCTTCAGCACTTTTACCTCGTTAGCTGTCAAGCTCATCAACTCACAAGCCTCCAGGAACTGCTCATGCGCTTTTTTTGCACTGATATTATTATGGCCCCGGCCATTACATTTGTAATAATAATACCAGCCGCCATGGCGGCCACGGGAAGGCGCACCCGACAGCAAATTACCGCAGTGACAATGCAATACCCCACGAAGCGGCAAGTTCTCATCCAGCACCTTCCTCGGGTTCTCCGGCTTTTTCATTTTGCACTGCACCAATTGCCAAACCGACCGGTCAATCAGCGGCTCATGCCGGCCGGGAAACAAGCCACCAGGATGGTCTTTAAATGACTTTGCTTCCACCAAACCCGCGTAAGCAGGGCTTTGCAGCACCCTTTCAACCGCCATCGAACCGCCGCGGTTAAAACCCATTTCTTTTGCCGTCCGCTTGATAACATACAGCGGCACATTTCTTAAATAAGCATCATAAATGTACCGAACAACAACAGCGTCTTTTTCGTCGATAACAATCGTTCTATGCTTACCTTCCCCTTCTTTTTTATAGCCAAACGGCGCCAGGTTGCTCAGGAAGCGTCCTTCTTTGGCGCGGGCAGTATAATTCCCCCCGCGTATCTTGATACTGCGGTTGATATTGTCCTCTTCAGCCAGCAGCAATTGCAGCCCTGCGCGGAAAAAACTGCCGGGCGTGTCATAGTCAAAGGTGATCCCTTCCGTAACGCTAACAATTTGAATATTATATAGGCGCTGCAGATTCTTCACCATGCTCATCGCTTCGCCGGCATCGCGGCTGAAACGGTCCATCTGGTCGACTACCAGGTAATCGACATTCTTATAATACTTCGTAATAAATTCCTGCAGCTTGTTAAAGTCGGGACGGTCAAAAGTCTTTGCGCTTTTACCACGGTCGATAAAAGTGTCCACCAGCTGCACTTTGTTATAAGCCAGCCACTGGTCTGTATACAATTCCTGCCGTTCTATCGAGCCATTGCTCTGTCCCAAATTACTAAACCGAAGATACCTGATCGCTCGTTTCATAAAACTCCTTTAAAGTGGATTTGATAATAATTTCCGCTAATAAATTTAGTAATTTTTCTTCTTTTTCATGCTCAAAATCAGCGAATTCTTTTTCGATTTCCTGTCCTATTTCAACTGTCTTTCTAATTGCCCTACGCTTTCCCATCGTATTTTTTTTGGGCAGTAAAAAGATTGAAAACCAATTGGAATTATAGGTAGCAAGGAGGGTGCATACCTAAATTTAAGCGCAATTGTAGAGTTGACACAGCAATTAGCCAGTCAATTTTAAACAAGAAAAGAGTGTCCAAAATGGAGCCTCAACCTCCGGCAGCAGAACTAAAATCACTTCCGAAAACCAAATATAAAGGGCTTTATTTCTTCACCCTATTTTCAATCAAATTTCCGGCTAAAAATCGTTCCCTTTTCGGCATCTGACCGCCCAAGACATTCTCCCATCCATACTGCAATATATAATCCAACAACAATCTGTTTTTTAATTCGAGATAACTTCCTGTGCCTGGTTTAACAATAATTAGTTCCAAAACCTTTATAACCGGGTTTTCCTTGGTCCAGGCGATCCCCTTGCCATTAAAATGTTCACCCAGCGCTTTCCCCAAATGCTGACAACTTCCAATATAAAAACAACCGTTGCACAACCCTAACACATAAATGAACCAACCCTCATATCCGCCAAAAAGGTAACGGCGGTTATCTGCAACGTAATACCTGATCTTGTTCCCGGCAAAGTCATAAATATGTTCCAGCCTTTCTTTAAGCAGGTAAGGTTCCACCACCAAAAAGTCACCACCCCTCACATTTTCCCAGCCATAACGTTCCATGGCCTGTAAGGTCATCCAATTTTCGTAAAGCATCGCCTCATTTACGCTCTCCACGGTCAGCGTTTGTATTTTTGCTATTCGAAGTGGCTTGTAGCGCCTCGTCCATTTGGCGCCTCTACTTCCAAGGTGTTCGCTGAACCGGAATTCAGGGTCATCTGACTGACCCACGTAATATTTATGATCAGCCAGCTCCAGTAAATACAGCTTCAGTTCAATTGCCATATCTTATTTTCAAAATGCTCTACCAAGATAAGGGCAAGGCGATCTTGAAGTGGTAGATAACTTTTTTTGTTTTGTTCGGGGCATTTTCCGGCTGTCTGCGGGTCCGGCTATCCGCCGTATCTCCGCGACACGAAGGATCCCACTACTATCTGTAACGCGGTGTGTAAATTTCATCACCACGAAGATGCTGAAAGACAAAAGAAGTGAGGCAATTTGTAGCCATTAAAAGATATTTACAACATTCCACGAGGAATGCCGATAATACAGGCCGCCACGCGGCTCCACATGTTGATTATCAAAGGTGCTTCGTCTAAGATTTTCTGCAGCACCTCATTAGGCAGTTCGACCGATTTATCATTGCGCAGATCGAGCAATGAAAGTACTTTACTATCGCGTTTTTTCTGTTTACGTTTTTTGTCGGCCAATATCGGAGTGAATATATCCAGCCATTGTTGGGAAAAGTGGTAGTAGTCAACATTGTATTCTTCGTTTACAATCTTGGGGTCAAACATTTCAAGTACTTTTTGAAGCAACGGTCGGCGGATTTTGTCTTTCTCCGCTGCCTTAAGCTGTTTATTGAGTATAACTTTGGCGACCATAATCGCTCTTTTGCGCTTACTAGGCAAGATATTAATCTCATTTCTTAACAAAAGGTCAATGTAGTTGTTTAGTTCCAGTTGAACGGAGTCTGACCAGCGCATTTCCCATTGTTCGGTATGAATAATGTGGTTCCTCAATTGCCGGCACACTTCACCGAGCTCGACATGAATATTCTTATCAGCATCAACGAAATACCAGCGGGGCGATATCGCTTTCGTCCCTTTAACCGCCAAAAATACCCAAGGGAGTTCAGATACGCCGATACTCAATTTTACTTTGACGCTGGCATCGACATTGCGATAGGTATCATAAGTTTCTCTGGTAATTAAGGGCTTCTCCCCTTCATAAAGATCATGGACGCTGGTAAAGGCATCTTGAACGCCGGCCCAAAGATATTCCTGATCTTTGTTTTCTTTCATAGCCTGGATCATATCGTCGGGACGGATAACATCCTCCAGATGCTGATCCATGATCTCGTCAGGTATGGTAAAATTAGAGCCTATAAGACTTTCCGTGTCAAAGGAGGTGCGTATAAGCCTGGCATCGGAACGTAAGGCAAACTCGACGGTATCCAGTGGCCAGTACACTTTAATCTGGGCATGCGGGCTATCGAGCCGGTCAATGCGCCCGATGCGCTGTTCAGCTATTCGTAGTACACTTGGCATGTCGAGAAACATCAGCGCTGAGGCTTGTTGCAGGTTAACGCCTTCGGACATTGAATCGGAACAAAATGCAAGTACATTTTTGCTGGTAGAACCCAAGTCGAATTTTTTTAGGATACTGGCAATTGATGTTTTAGTGGAAACACCGGTAACCACATGGTGTTCAATACCGCTTCCAGGATAATTCGTACGCAAAAGCTGCCCGAGAAAATCAAGCGTTATTACGGTACTGTCAAAGGCAAGCACCAACTCGTGTGCTTTGAATAATTTAAGCAGCTCGTTAACCTTTTTCAGTTCACGAGACGGACTGAGATCAATTGACAACTTGGCAATTTGTTCATAGATCGCGATCTCCTCCCGGCTGGCTATCTGATAGGCCTCAATGTCGGTCAGCCAATCCGGGCAACAATGCTTTAACTGATTTTTAGGCACCGCTTCGCTGATCTTACGAATCGTTGCTAACAAGTTGCCGGATTTTTCTTTACTTGATTTGAATTTGTATTCTGCAAGTGCTGCTTCGGTCCCCTTTATGTGTTCCAGTAGAGCAGCCTTGGACGAGCGCATTTTTGCCTGAATATTGTATTTTGCCAATGCTTTAGCCGCACGTAAGCGCAGGTCGATATGATATTGCTCGTCTTTGACTTCCAGGTCGTCCGGGCGCATAATCCTTTGTAAATAGACCAGGCCTTTGAGGTCGCCGGCAAGGGCATTAATCTGCCTGGCGATCCGTTGATCTTCTTTCGTTTCCCCGGTCTTGTAAATTTCTGGTGAATGGTCTGGGTAACGGCATTGTTTATTTTGCCTGTTGAGATAAAGTTCTGGTTCCCGGTCAATCAGTTTATTCAGCTGTGTTTTGGTCCTCCGTACGATGAATTTTTCAATATAACTTTTTAATGCTGCAAACTCCGGCGAATTGCTTTTAATATGTTTTTGCTTTTTGAGCGCCTTAAAGTCTTCGAGCTCCTGGTCACCCAAATTATCGACACCTAACAGTTCGATAAGCCGCATAAGGTCTTTGGGCTTCTTATTGATCGGTGTAGCGGTAGAAAGAATAATATTATCCGAAGTATGTTCGGCGACACTAATACTCCGGAAGGAATGCAGATTCAGAAAATTATGTGCTTCATCTACTACCAGGATATTGGCGTTACGAATTTCTTTCAGATGTGTCGCATGATAGTGTCCCTTGGTGTAGCTTAGAGCGCCCATCGAGATCTGGCCACTTTGCGAAAATTCGATATCTACAAATTCTTTGTGCCAGCTATCTTTAACCAATCGCGGACAGATCGTAACCGCATAGGATTTATTGCGGCGTCCCGTCTCCCAAAGCCAGTGATATAATACAAGTTGCAGGGTACTGATCATTTTGGTCTTACCAGAACCAGTAGGATCTGCAATCAAAATGCAGCCCTGGGTTTGAAGGATATACATGGCCTGTCCCAGCCCGATCCGCTGTGAAGGCCAGAGTTTCAGCGTGTTTAATTTGTTATTGAGTTCAGGAATGTCATTTAGCCAGGGTTTATCCAGCAGTTCAGAAATAGCCCGCGCCAGCGCCTCTTGCCAGGTCGTTAGTTTAAGCAAGGTTCTGAGCAATTCTATCATAGCGTCATTATAAGGTTTGCCCAACTTATAATAATTCTCAGCAATCTGCTTAATCTGCCGGTATTGTTCCTGCTCGACTGGCTTGCCGGCGTCATTGGGGATCCTGATATTAGCTTCATGTTGTATCGTTGTCCCATTTTTACTGAAATTAGCCGAACCCAAAATCACATGTAAATCACCTACATAAATCTTGGCATGGAGGCCATCCGACAACCGAAAACAAAGGCGTTGGTCCTTGATCAGCTCAATGACCTTGATAACCACACCACCATTGAGCAATGAATAATGCTGTCCGGCCCAAAACTCTTTGATATCCTTATCCAGTTCCGCACTCTTCCATAGCTTGCGTTCACGCAACTCCGGTTCAAAACCCAGCACTATCCGTACATCCTTCAGGTCGCCAAAAGTCACCGTTCCGCCAAACAACTCGATAATATGCGCCAGGGAGGTAAAACCGGTCACCACCAAATAATTTTCGCTCTGTGCGATGTCCTCCAAAACAACTTCTAACACTGTCCGGCGGCTCGTATAATCTTTGAGGTTTAACGGAAAAGCGTGATTAGCCGGCCAGTTGATCAGCTGAGGCGCCGGATTATCGAAGTCTATCGATTGCTGAATAAGTGAGATTTTGGATTTAGATAAGGACACGCTATGGAATAATAATATTTGAAGATGTTGATAATTAATGATTTATCGTATACCACTATTTTATACTAATATATTATCCTTATGGCCATTGACATTAATAAAGGTCACAATTTTGGATTGATGACTAACCACAATCCTTTTTTGAGCGGTATTTTGGTTCAACCTTCGCTCCGGGAAACAATTGATTATAAATCAAATAACGATTGTCCATTCTCAGGAGACATAATGAGCGAAGGGATGTGCGCCATTAATTAGCGATAAGGTCACCGTTAACAGCCGCGTTAATAATATCCTGCGGTAATGATTTTTTATTTTTCAGGCCTAAATCCTTTAGTTTACTGGTTTGCAATACCAGATTATCTTTACCTGTACTGAGCTGTTTGAATGCATCGTCATATTTTCCTTTCGCTTTGTCCAGGTGTTCGCCGACATCGCTTAAGTTTTCAACGAAACCAACAAATTTATCGTAGAGCTTGGCTCCTCTTTCCGCAATATCGATGGCATTTTGATTCTGATATTCTCTTTTCCAAAGATCGACAATTAGCTTCAATGAAGTAATCAGGTTCGTAGGGCTTAATAATAGTATCCGTTTGTCATAGGCAAAGTTCCATAAATCAGGGTCGCTCTGCAATGCAGCTATATAAGCAGGTTCGCTCGGAACAAAAAGCATGACGAAGTCCAATGCCTTATCATAATCGTCATAGCCCTTAGCACTGAGGGAAACGATATGGCTTTTAATCGCAGCAACGTGGGAGGCCAGTTCCTTTTTCTGTTCTTCAACGTCGATGGAAGCGATCAGGCGGGTAAATGCATTCAGCGAAACTTTCGAATCAATAATCACGCTGCGGTTGTCCGGGTATTTGATCACGGCGTCAGGGCGCATTTTTTTACCCTCGGAATCGGATCTTAAAGGTTTACCGTCCACGTCAAGCAATTCATACTCCATAAAGTATTCTCGATCCTTAACCAGGCCCGACCGTTCCAGAATGCTTTCAAGGATCATTTCTCCCCAATTGCCTTGTGTTTTTGCTTCCCCTTTTAACGCTTTAGTGAGGTTCTTCGCATCTTCACTGATCATCTGGTTCAATAAAGACAACTCTTTGACTTTTTCCCCCAGAGAGAAACGTTCTTTCGATTCCTTATCATATACTTCCTCCACCTTGGTTTTAAATTCTTTCAGGTGCTCACCCAATGGATCTAAAATATCCTTGAGATTGGTTTTGTTCAGCTCTGTAAATTTCTCCGTTTTGGTTTCGAGTATTTTGTTTGCAATGTTTTCGAACTCGGTATTGAACTTCTTGCCCAGTTCTTCCATTTCGTTTTTCTGGGTTTGCAATTTATCATTTAGGGCTTTGTTGTCCGCTTTTGCTGTGGCCAGCGCCTGGGTCTTTTCACTAAAATCATCTTTCACGGTCCTTAACTCCGTTTTCAATTGCTCCAGCGCCTCTTTTTCTGACTGCAAAAGATCTAATGTGCCCTTGTAATTGGCATTCGCGGTTGCCAGATTTTGATGGGTTTTATTGAGTTCGAGCGTGATAGAGCCGTTTTCCTTGGTCAAGTTGCTGTTTTTTTCTTTTTCGGTTTCCAAAACCGCTTCCAAAGATTTGTAATTGGCGGATAGAATGCCCAACTGCTCCTTGGATTCAGCAAGCGTGGATTGTGTTGTTTCCAGCGTTTTATCAAGCTCGCTGTTTTCGGTTGACAGCTCGTTCATGCCTTTTTCAGCATTTTGAAGGTTTGCCTCACAAGTTGCCCGATATGCGGTAAATGCCTTATCCAGTTCTATATATCCCTCACTGGAACCGGCGGACAATTTTGGTTTACTGGCTTTGGCAATAAACCAGCCCAGCAAAGTGCCGACAACAAGGCCGGCAAGTAAATACACGAGCATATCCATGATACTTATTTTAAGTTTTATCGATCTAAATGTACGGAAACGTACTGATTTATACCCTACTTACCCTTTGGCTTCGGCACATGCGGTTTTAAATCTGGATATTTTGGCTGGTTGGGTCGATCTACCCGCCTTCTTCTGTCATCTGTTCCGTCTTCTTTCGTTGGTTTTGGACCGGGTTTAATCGCTTGAATTCGTTCCATGATATTGAATTTATATGTTTAAAATTTGAATAGCACCTCGGCTATTACAGTTTTTTTAGATTCCCCTAATGGAAAAAAGCCGACGGATAAGAATACGCCGGCTTCCATGAACGATGCTTTAGACTAGCATGGATCTTTTCTCCAATGATCAGGAATATCCCTATTTTGCAGGTGGCGTTCCCGCGCAACATGCACGGGACGGTAGCCCTGATCACACGCATAGTCCTTTGCCTCGCGTTGGGTTTTAAAGTTACCGCCAACGGACGCGCCGTTAACGATGACCACATGGTGGTCGGTAGGCGCATTCTTGTCTGAAGAAATAGGCCTGTGTTCTACATAAGCTGCTGACATAATAAAATTGAATTTTATAAGTGAATTCAAATATGGCAATTGCTTTTGGCTGTTCCTTACGGTTTCCCGTAAGGCGAGAATGTAATAAACACTGTGGTTTATACCAATAATAGATGCCCTCTTTATGGTTTATAATTTTGAGAGTCGTTAAAAGTTATTTATGAACGATATACTTATTTATCATATATAAGGTCAACGGCTTCAAATGCCTTTCCACATGCACCGGGTGATAACCGTCCGCCGTAAAAAATTCTACATTATTATTGATCTTACTGTACCAAATCCTCCCAAGCGACCGTACAGTAATAGTATCCTGCCGGGTGATCTTTTTAAAATGGTAGAGTTTAGAGGTATCCAATGCGATGACCATCGCGTCCCCCGGTTTTTGATTGCAGGACACTTGCTTGTACCGGTCCCCCGCCCATAGCATACATCCTTCCGGGCCACCGTGTCCCCAAAACAAGTACACCGCGGCTATTATTAACGCGACCAATCCGACAAGGATCATACTTTTCCGTGTGCCTCGACGCGGCGCTTCTTTCGCTAGTACCCGCTGAACATTACCTACCTGGGCCGATTCCTCGCTCTCCCCCACCACTTCACTTATCCCTTTATTTTTTTCATTTGAAGCCAACGAAATACCATGATCTGTTACGTTAAACAGGTCCCTATCAACCCGATACGGTCGTGGCTCAAAATCAATCAGCCAAGCCAGCAACTCAATGTTTTTTTGATCAGTATTTTTGATATTACCTTTTAAAAAACTGTCCAGCGGTTTAAACTTTTCCGGATCAAATTTCTTTATTGCCGTCACGTACCCGGTTAGATCGTTCTGTTGACCAAAGAAAGATCTAATCGTGTTTTCATCTTTTTTCAGGTATCTTTTAACTGCCACGACTTCGCATTCGTTCCGCAGCTTCGCGGCCGTAGAGTGGATTAAATTTAGCGAAAGCTGATTTGCCCCCTTCTTTTCCTGGTAACTCTGTAGGACTTCCGCTTGATAATCCGCAAACATTTTCATGAATTTTTAAGGTAAAGCTAAGGTAAATTTCGGAATCTCTGACGCCTTTTCGGAATCCTTCCGGAATTACCGGAATTATCGGAATCCGTTGCTAATAAGCCAATTAAGCCCCTATACATTTGTTTTCGAAATCGGCGAGGACGTACAATCCGGTTTCAGTAAAGAGCAGAGACGGCGGCGGCTGATACCCGGTTTGGGAAGCTGGTAAAGGCTCCCGCTATCAATGCTCACACTTCCCAAAAAAATGTAAGAAGCGCTTCTTACGCAGTTGGCAGTCTTGTCCGGGACCAGGTTCCGGATACCTGCCGCATTTTTTAACCCTTTAAATTTTAAAAACATGTATGAGCTCATTTTGGCGCTCTTTTTGGCATTCTCATGCCCGGCGCACAATAATTCCGCTAACAACAGCGGAAACCAGGTAACGGTCACAGCAAGTGACACCGGCGGGGATAACGGACAACCTCCCCCACCGCCGCCGCCGCCACCTCCCGGTAACTAAGGATGAATAAGGCAAGCCGCGCTTGCCTTATTTTTTTTCAGTATTTTAGCGGGGAAATCCCCGTGAACAAATTAATCCTGATAAGCCTTGTTACCTTAATTCTTCCTGCCTGCCGGAGGACGCAAAAGGCCGTTAGCCCTGATCCATGGGCAGACTATCGTAAAGGCTATGCTTTTTGGAGGAGCAACAAAGATTCAGCTTTTTTTTACTTCAACCGCGCGGCCGTTGGTCAGCCAGATAAAAAACAATCAGCGCTTGCCTATTACAGCATGTCATTAATTCAATCCGATGAAGGCGATCATTATGGCGCCCAGGAAAGCCTGACCCAATCACTGAAACTGCTGGATGTGCGCAAGGCGAAAGACCGGTACAGCGTGGCCCTTGACTACGATGGCCTGGGGATGACCTGTTACGACTTGATTGACTACGCCCAGGCGCTCAGCTATTACCAGCAGGCCCTGTCCTACGCAGACGACAAATCCCTGCAGGCCCTTATCCTGAATAATATCGGGAACGCTTGCAAAGGACTGAAAGCCTATGACCGTGCACTAAAATACTACCAGCAGGCGATCAGGCTGACAGGGACAACAAACGACAATTATGCCCGTACGCTAACGAATATAGCCATAACAAAATGGAAACGCAATCCCCGATACAATCCCGGCCCGGAATTGAGGAAATCGCTGGCCTTCCGCCTGCGGTTCAACGATAAACTTGGCGAGAACTCCAGCTATGCCCACTTGGCCGACTTTTATATGGATAACATGCCGGACTCCGCGCTATATTACGCAAAGAAAATGTTTACCGTTGCAAGCAGCCTGCAAAGCCCGGACGATGAATTGGAAGCCTTACAGAAACTGATCGTCCTTTCACAGCCGGCGGAAGTAAAAACTTATTTCCGCCGTTACCAAACTCTTAGCGACAGCTTAGGAAAAAGCCGTAACGCCGCGAAGAACCAGTTTGCACTGATACGGTACAATGTAGAAAAAAGCAAAGCCGAAAACCTTGCGCTGCAACAAGAAAACGCCGCGAAAAAATATCAGCTTGGCGGGGTGTTGATCGTCGTTGCTTTGGGTTCTATACTGGCGGTGCTTTGGTACCGGAAACGAAAACAACGCCTACAGTTAGAGGCCGAAAACCGCATCCGGAAAAACAGGCTACAGCTCTCGCAAAAAGTACATGATGTGGTGGCCAACGGTTTGTACCGGGTCATTAGTGGTATTGAAAACGAGGACAAGATCGATAAAGATGATATTTTAGATCAGATTGAAATCCTGTACGAGCAATCGCGTGATATTTCCTATGAGCAACCCGAGGCCGCAGTCAGGGATTTTCACGGAAAAATAGCCAGGCTGCTGACCGGCTTTGGAAGCCCGGCGACCAAAATAGCGGTGGCAGGCAACAATTTGGAAATTTGGGAAAAGGTCGGCGCACATGCAAGGCATGAACTGGAGCAGGTCCTGCAGGAATTAATGGTTAATATGAAAAAGCATAGCCAGGCGACGAGCGTCGCCGTGCGGTTCGGCCATCAAGCCCATGACTTTCATATAGATTATGTAGACAATGGAATTGGATTCGATGCGAATACGCACTATGGAAACGGCCTGACAAATACGGGAAACCGTATTGAACAATTAAACGGCACCATTACCTTTGACACGCAACCAGGCAAAGGGACCAAGATCCACATTGCTGTACGACTTAATAACTGATCCTGCATGTTCGAAAATGTACTGATAGCAGAAGACCACGAGAGCACCAGCATCTCCGTGCGCAAAACGCTGGAAGACCTTGGCGTCACGACTCCGCAATATGCCTATTATTGCGATGACGCGCTAACAAGGATACGAAACGGGATCCGCGAGGGACAACCCTACGAGTTGTTAATTACCGATCTTTTTTTTGAAGAAGATGACCGGCCGCAACAACTGACGGATGGCGCCGCGTTGATCGCCGCAGCAAGGCAGGCGCAGCCCGGTTTAAAGGTCCTTGTATTTTCGGCAGAGCACAGGGCGGCCGTGATCGAAGGGCTCTACAGCGATCTGGGCATCAATGGCTATGTCCGTAAAGCACGCCGTGATGCACAGGAACTAAAGTCCGCGATTGAAGCCATACACAAAAACAAAATACATTATCCTGTTCACCTCCGGCAAACGGGCGGGCAAAAGAATACCTACGAATTCTCGGAATTTGATATCACCATCATCACATTGCTTTCAAATGGCATGCATCAAAAAGATATTCCTGCATATTTAGCAAAAAAAGAGATCAGGCCGTCGAGTTTAAGCAGCCTGGAAAAACGGCTCAACCTGATCAAGGAAACTTTTGAGTTTTCCAAGAACGAGCAGCTCGTCGCCTTCTGCAAGGACATGGGCATTATCTGATCCCGGCACTGTTAAACCTTTCCGAAATAGTTTTTGCCTTACGGTTTCCCGTAAAAATACCCGCCTGCTGCCTTTTACTTTTGATGTATTAAAACATTCATTCATAAGATCATGGCAACACGACACCAGGTACATTGTATCAACAAAAGAGGAAATCATTATGACGCCCACGAACGAATTTCTCATATCGGCGGCGTAAATGCAGACGGAAGCCGCTGGAAGCTATCGGAAGACGACGCGATAAAAACCATTGAAGATAAGAAATACGAATTTTTCGTTTCGGCAGGTGGCAAAAGTGTAAATGTGATCGTTGCTAAACATAACGGACGCAAATATCTGAAAACTGAAAGCGACGGCTACAGTCCGGATAATTTACTGAGCCTTCCCGAATGCCCCTGATCGATTCAATCGGTAAAACCCTAAACCTTATCACTTAAAGGGGAACCATTGATCAACATTTATCGAGCCAAAATGAAATGCCGGTAGCCACTGACTGGTTTCCGGAACTGTAACTGAATTTACTTTAATTACCTCATAAACCACATTTGTAATGGGTTGGTCATATCGCAAGTCATTCGGCTCCGGCCCGTTCCGGGTAAATTTTTCGAAACGCGGGATCAGTTATTCTGTCGGTGTCAAAGGCGCCCGCATGAATTTCGGCCCACGCGGCACTTATGTCAATTTGAGTTCGCATGGGATCACTTACCGGCGTAAGATGCAGGGTGCCGGGCAATCCCTTCAACCCTACACCCAACCGGCGATGCAGACCCTGCCCGTCGCCACCGAACCTGTCCATAATATTGCCTCGGCGAACATCGAACAATTGACCGACACGGACTCTAAGGACTTCATTTCCGAACTCACACAAAAGTCAGGGAAGATCGCCTTTGTGAATTGGTTTGGCACCTTCCCACTGATCCTCTTTTTGCTGGTCATGCTGTTTACGTCCTTCAGTAACAGCACGATAATTACCCAGCCAGCGACCGATAGCACTTTGGTAAGAGTTACTTCCGATATTGGTGTCAATATCCGGGAGCGTCCGGCGGGAGGTGCAGCTATCGTCAAAGCGGCGGCCGGCGGTCAGCTATTCTTGCTGGTAGATTCTGGCAACCAAAAATGGCTCAAAGTCAAATTCAATGATTCTGCCGGCTATATCAACCGCCGTTTTGCGGTTATTGATCATATACACAACGATGAAGTGACGGATTCACAGACCTCGCTGGCGAACCCATCTGCAGGTTACATCCTTGGTGCCGGTCTTATTGGTTTTTTTATACTGTTCCGGTGGCTAGAAAAACTGGATAAACGACGTTTCGAAATGGAACTTCACTACGAGATGGATGAACAGTCGCAGCAAGTATATCAGCAATTGGGCAGTCATTTCAGCACTTTCGCCGGATCAGCCAGGATCTGGCAATACCTGAATGCGCAGCATACCAGTGACGTTAAGCGTAATGCCGGCGCCAGCCAATTGATCAAACGGGCCGCAATTCGGGGGATTTCAGGAAATCAGGCGCCGATCCGTTATTTTATTACGAATGTTGCTATTCCCTACCTGAAACTCAGCAACCTGGAGTTTTATTTTTTGCCGGAACGGCTGCTGATCAAGCGTGGAGGTACCTTTGCAGCAGTATTTTATAAGAACCTGCGGATCTCGGGAAATATTACGCGTTTTATCGAAGAGGAGGCCTTGCCCGGCGATGCAAAAGTGGTGGATCGGACCTGGCGTTATGTCAATAAAAGCGGCGGTCCCGACCGGCGGTTTAACAATAACCGGCAAATACCCATTTGCGCTTACTCGCAATACATGTTGACGTCTGATACGGGAATTTATGAGGTGATTACGACGTCGAAACAAGGTGCAATGGATGGTTTAGCCGGATTTCTTGCACGGATCGGAGATTTACAGTCAATAATGGTAATTCAATAAAAGCGCCCCTCTTTATGAATTGGCTGACAGCAAATCATTGGCAGAGTCGGGAAACGGTCAGTTAACCCGCCGTGCTTTCCATGATTTTCAGCCCATATATCCGGGGCAAACACAGGTATATCGGCGTTTTTATTTTTTCCATGGTCATAGTTGCCAAATAAATATTAAAAAATCACAGTCCCATTCAGTATTTATTTAGATATTTACCCAACTAAGCTGAGTCAACAGTTAAAAAGTTCGCGAATTTTAGCGTCTCCTATGTGCTGCAAGCGATGCCTTTATCTTATTTGAACCAGTTTATTAGATTTTTTATTAATAAAGGATAACTAATAATTATCGCCTGCTTATGTATAAAATTGATCCCAACTTAATAACTTATCTGGATGTCATCGATAAGCTGGTCGTTATACTAGGGTTGCCCATTGCGTTTACACAATACTTGCGGACCAAAAAGAAAGAGAAACGTGACCGGGAATATGGAACTTATAATGCGCTGGATGAAAAATATCTGGAATTTCAGAAACTTTGCCTGGAACACCCTTACCTGAATATATTTGACATCCCAGATAAAAATCCTGGCCAACTCGACGAAAAACAGGCGAAAGAGGAGTTGATCCTGCTCACAATGTTATTTTCCATATTCGAACGGGCTTATTTATTGTACTCAGACCAATATTCAGACATTAAGAGAAAACAGTGGCAGGGTTGGGAAGATTATATTCAGTCCTTTTGCCTGCGGGAAAATTTTATTCGCGCCTGGGAGATCAGCGGAAATACATTCGATACCGACTTTGAAGCTTATATGGAAAATTTGATCGTCGAAGTTCGAAAAACGAAAACGGGGGCTTAGTTTAGGATTTCATCGAACGGAAGACCATTTGCACAGCTTTGACACGTTTCAAAATAATTGCATAAAATTTCTTCATCAGGGTGAATATCTCGGTCGGCAAAACAATAATCGACCAACCCGGCGTCGTCGAAATGGTTAATAAAGTTGGGGGATAGCGAATGATTGGTAAAACGGGCGTTGTCACCACACAGGTACCAGTCACCAGTAATTTCCAAAAATCCGTGTTTCTGAATATAGGCGATAACATTAGATGGAAAACTTTCGAGCATATCTGACTTAAAAATGCGGTCGAAATTCTCGTTTCGAACCCAATAGGTAGTTCCTTTGGGAATCAGCGTTTTTGCAAATAACCCGACGCCTTTACTTTCGACCGGTGCAATATAGGTTTCTACCAGGAGCATTCTTGCATGCGATAATTATTAGTTATCCTGTATTGATAGGGTTGAATTGTAAAAAATTTGTATATTCGGGTAAGAAAACCTAGCCACCCGTGAATGAATATTATCGCATCCTATCCGAGTTACCAAGCACAGACTATGAGGAGTCAGTTGTTTACTTACGTAAAGAGTTATCCGTTTACTTAACTGAACATTACGAATCTCAGTTCGAGAATGCCGATGTGCGACATTTTAATGATAATGTTAACCGAAACTACATGCTTTACTTTGACTGTACAGACGATTGCAGCACTGACATTTATAGCAGAGCGGCGCGTGTGGTTTTTATTTTTGCTAAATCCGCGTTGAACGCTTCAAAAAGAAACACCTATAGACTGCGCCAGTATGCTGGTTCTTTTAAAGGAATACCACAGCTTGAGGGGTACGATAAGGGACATTTCGTCGCGCATTGTAACGATGGGCAGTTAGATCAAAATATTTACCCCCAATTAAAAGAGCTAAATAGAGGTCTTTCGCCTCAAGGCAAATTGTTTCGTTCTATGGAACGTTACTGTCAAAACAATCCAGGAGTATTTTATTTCATCAGGCCCGTATACTCTGACTTAACTTGTATACCGGATAAAATCGATTTTGGAATATTTTCGAAACAATGTGGACTCCTATTAAATCGGTTCGACAACCGGACTATCGATGTCGAATCTCCGCACTCAATGTTTAATTTTGATAATTCAATAACGGATAACTGAATATTATCATAGGTGAGTATTAAATATGACATTTTTAGATAGCATAATGTGATGAAAGTAATTTTTAGAGTAGTTGGAAAATTAGAAGGCTGGACGCTGTCATGTGGCACGTTAGCGTTGTTCATTGTAGGGCTAATAATCAACAACTATTTCCCAACACATTTATTCATTTTTAAATTCTTCCTGTTGTTGGGAATTCTAAATATTTTAATATTCTCTGCAAAGCATTATAATACATTTATAATTAATGATTTTCTAAGGACAAGCACGGATCCAGTATTAAGTGCCGAGAAATTAAAATTGAAAAATAGTGTTTTCGCTAATTACAATATCTTTATAAGTGTAATTGTGAGTCTTTTTTTTATAGCAATCTCAGTATATCTTGGGTTCATAAATTTCAATATTACTGGTTACATTTCGTTGACAATACTTTTCATAACCATCTTTATAAGCATTGTTGGGTATATGCTTTATGTTCATTTAATTTGTTTTTTGCATCGATTAAGCAATGCCGATATAGAAAAATATTCAAAATTTTATCCTGCCTATACAAGTTGGCTTGTGGATGTAACTAAGTATTCCAGTACCTATCAAAATGGATTTTTCATTTGTGGGACACTTTACGTCATATTGTTTACGATTCACGCACCCAATGCCACTTTGAAGATACTATCGATTTGGACGGTAAATAATTTGCAGGATATAGTCCTATCGGCTTCTTGGGTAGTAATATTTTTGGCTGTTCTTGT
This sequence comes from Mucilaginibacter sp., assembly GCA_035656115.1. Lineage (GTDB taxonomy): Bacteria > Bacteroidota > Bacteroidia > Sphingobacteriales > Sphingobacteriaceae > Mucilaginibacter. The sequence continues at coordinate 6,450 of DASRTD010000083.1, read as the reverse complement.
AGGATTTCCAATTACCAGTTATTTAAAAAGCCGGATGATCAAAGGTATAGTTGCAAAGTTAAAGATCAAGAGTTCGGAATATTTTGAATCGGTTATGGACAAGGTTAAAATTGACAAACAGTTGGACTATATCAAAATTATTAAAGAGATTATGGAATCACCCGATTACCCTTTAAAAAGCGGACTTAACGTAGTGATATCGACCGCCACTTTAGTTCTAAACTTGATAATAGCAATTCAAAAATTTTATCCCCACATGAGTAAATGAAGTGCTTTGTTCTTTCACAGCTATGAAATCCTGTCGCGCGCTATAGCAGTCAATGAGCTAATAAAGTTTTCACAGTTCTGACACCATCTGGAATTAATTCCTTCTTTGCTAATGGCAACGATTATGTCTGAAATATTTTTCTTGATTTCTTCAATTTCAGCTAAAAAGTGATCGTAAACGTGATTTTTATTGAAAAATTCAAATAATGTTGTCTGGGCTTCCACCTTACTTTCAATGAAATAAAAGTCATTTTTCTCCCTTGGGCTCATTAATTGTAGCATGAAAGTGGTAATTATGTTCTTCCTGTTAAAGAAAAATTCTAACTCGTCTTTTCCTTTATGATTTTTATATTGCCCTCCTCTTTTATAAGGCTCAATATCGTTCATTACCTGAAATATGTAGCCGCAACTTTCTCCAATCTCGTTCAGGTAATTTATCATCAATGGATTGTCACCTCGCCTAAGAATATAGCCAATAAGCAAACTATTTTTAATAATGGAAGCTGCCTCATTACGAATTATTTCTTCGGCCACTTTAAGGTTGGAAAAATCAACTTTATCCATTGATAATTCTTTCAAAAGACCAGTGGACATATCCTCTAAAATATTGAAGGATATCTCGATGCATTTTAATGACGTCTTTTCTGAAATATTAGTTTCACTCAATACTTCCATCAATAGTTTGAATGATTTGCTTATCAGGTGGGACGTCACGGCAATGGCTTTTTCTTGCCCATTGGCAACATGGAAGGTGGTTTTACCATTTCTAAGGGAGTCATCGTCGACCATATCATCAATAATCAGTGATGATTTGTGAATGAGCTCAATGCAAATTCCGACTTTGACAATAATATTAATATCATACGAAGTAAGATCCTCTTCACTTTCTGAGATAAGGTAACCGAGGAACGAAATAATGGGTCGCAATCTATTTCCAGACTCTAACTGGCAAAGCTTATAGGGCACATTACTAAAATGGGTCTCCCATTCTCGCTCAAATTCTCGAATGAATATCGTAAGTTGATCGGAAAACAGTGGGTCTAGACTTGATTGCAGTAGATATGAATTCCATTTAAATTCACTTTTGATAGAATCGGAATACTCCATAATATTCAGTTATCCTTCATTCACACCGCTCCAGTGCCATAGAATAGCCCATCCGTGGATGTTTTTCACTAAGTATCTGCTTTTGTTTCCCGAGGTTGACTTGGGTATAAATTTGCGTGGTCATAATAGAGCTATGTCCGAGTAAAGACTGAATGTATTTAATATCCACATCGTTTTCCAGAAGTAGGGTGGCAAAAGTGTGCCGGAAGACATGCGGTGTTACTTTTTTGTTGCTGTTGACCGAAATTGCCAAATTTTTTGTCAAAAATCTTATTGATTGGTCTGACATCTTTTTGTCCAGCCGGTTGATGAGCAGAAAGTCATCTGCCGCTTTAATCTTATCCTTAAACAGTTCACAATAGACGGTGAGCGTACTCAAAGTATCTCTATTACATATTTGGATAATTCTTTGCTTCCCTCCTTTCCCAAAAATGGTGACTGTCCCGGCTTCTAGGTTCAAAGCGGTAAGTTTCAAGTCGGCTATTTCTGAGACACGGGCTCCCGTCGCAAAAAGCAGCTCGATAACAACTGCGTTCCGGATAGCCTCAAGATATTTGTATTTGCTTTTATCGGTAAGCGTAACAGAAGCATAAACCTGCTTGAGCATGGTCGACGACTCTTCCAAAGTCAATGCCTTGGGCAACATCAGCGGCTCTTTGATCTTTATCTTTATTTTCCGCATAGGGTTTACAGGAATATAATCCTCATATTCCAGGTAATTAAAAAGCGCTTTTAGGGTGGCGATCTTTCGTTTGATGGTTTTGGGTTTCCATCTGGCTAATACTTTTAAATAGTGTTTAAGTTGCATTTTGTCAATTAACTGAATTTCTGATGGATAAGCATTAGTTTCCATAAAGCAGCAAAACTGCTGTAAGTCTATCCCGTAGAATTTAATCGTTTTCGACGACAGATTCTTTTCATAGACGCAATGGTTAAAAAATTCGATAATAGCTTGATCAATTGTAAACATAGGAACGGATTAGAATTTAAATCCGCTTTAACTTGTTTACTTCAGTTTATGTTGCAATTGAGGGCAATTTTTTGCTAAATGTCTTTTGGCAGGATTTAGTAATTTAGGCTGAAAAATTCTTATACCGATGAATTTACCCACTTCAGAGTTAATTGGTTACCTGGAAGGGAGGCCGGTACTGCCGGCTATCCGGCGGATTCTGAATATTATATTGTCGGCCAGCCTTGCTAGTTTTGTTTTCCAGCAGCTTTACTTTAAATATCAATGGCTTGATTTAACCAATTACAAAGATGAACTCGACTTTTTTATCAAAGGATATTTCTTTGTGCCTTTTTCGATTTTTGTCGTTATCCATTATGGCTTGGCCTTTTTTTCATGGGCTATTTTTGCATTCTTAACGACAAGGAAGTCCAACCGGATATTGGCCGAATTAAATCACCCCGGGTTGAAGCCTTCTGATTACCGGAAGATCATTCGGTTCATAAATAAATTTTCTTTCATGTGGGGCAAAAAGCTGAAAGAAAAGCAAGTTTATGAGTGGGTGCAGCGGGAATTTGGGAGTATGCCACAAGACCAGTGGCAGCGTATTTTGGCGAACATTGAAAAGTTAAAGCCAATTGTTCGGGCTAATTTTCAGCTTGCATCGAAAGCGATAATTGCGATTACATTGTATTTCTTTTCGATTTCCTATTTCGGTATCACCCTCTATGTTTTGGCGCTGTTACTTTTGCTTCTAGTGATGCCTGCACTTTACTTTATATATATATTGCTTGAGATTTGGCCGCCTATGGTACAGAGCGCTAAGGTTAATGCGACTACGTTCTTAAACCAATAAAAAAACCATTCCGGCCACATAGAAGCAATTTTTTAAACATAACAACTCTCCCCTATCACTTCTTCGGCTTAGGATCATGCGGTTTTAAATCAGGATATTTTGGCTGGTTTGGCGGGTCAACGCGTCTTCTTCTGTCGTCTGACCCGTCGTCTTTTTTTGGTTTCGGGCCGGGTTTAATAGCTTGAAATTTTTCCATAACAATGAATATTTTTGAATTGGATTTTAGAAGATACAAAAATAGGTGTTTTGATCCCGGTTCCTTACGGTTTCCCGTAACGGTGAATTTAAGGAAACATGCGATCGCTACCTGATGATCTCTTCTTCAATCCTTTTTTCTATCAAATTTCTCATCTCATCCAAAAACTTCGTATACCCCAACCGCTTGCGATTAGCTATCCCCTGCCACCGCCGGTGGGGCTTCCCGATCCGCACCCGGAATATTTTCTCCAAAAACTCCACGATCTCCGTGATCGAAACCTGCCCGTTGTTCAATTGGCCAGTCAGCCATATCCCGTAAGCGATCTCAACCAGGTTGATTGTCTCCCCTGTCCAGCGCATGCCGCCGGGGCCGCCCAGGAGAGTCGCAGGCAGCTTGTCCGGGCTGTCCTGCCCGCCACCCTCCAGGCCCTTGAGTTCCGCACGCAGCCATTCTTCCAGCCGTTCGAAGGCCATAAACTTGCCCCACAGCGTATCGCAGCAGGTCGTGAACAGGGGGTCAGGCCCGATCATATCCGGAACCGGGATATCCACGGGCTTGGCGCCCCGGATAAAAAGCGAATAGTCGAGCTCCTTCAAGTCGAACTGGTAATAAGCATACAGGAACTTGTTGGCGTCGAGGAAACGCGTGACGTACTTGATTTCCTGTTCGTAAAACACTTTCAGAAGGCTGCTGTCGTTCAGCGGCCGGGCGGTTTCGATACTGAAGATTTCCATCGCGTAAAAATGTTCCGCCGTGAAACGTGGCTTTTCGTACTTAAAGAAATGTATTTCTTCATCCTGCGTTTTGAAGGGCGTTTCCGCAATATGGATTTTGAGCTTACCGAAAGCTTTTTGTACGCTGTGGATAGCGCCGGTCACCCGGCGGACCGGCAGGGTGCCGAGAGCTGCATAAACTGAAAGCTCTTCGATAAGGTCATGATATAAGTTTTCTACAAAGTTTTTCATAATGTCGTGATTTAAATCCCGGTTAATAGGGCATAAAAAATCCTTCACTTTGCAAAGAGCAAAGTTTCATTGGGAAATTCAGTCTGTTGGGCGGATTTGTTTGTGCCCGGCTTAGCGGCGGGGAGATTTACATTTTTATGCTGAAGCGCGGGCTTCAATGAGCCGACCACAGGGAGGTAAAGCCCGGAACCCAAAACAAATCCACGCCCGCACTTTCGCATGCGTCCAGACTTATTTCCCTGGTTCCTTGATAAAGTTTTAACTTTTCAAGAAGGAGAAGAAGTTTGAACGAAATAACTATTCTATTTAAAAATGTCTATCTGTTTCGTGATCATTTTATTTAGTTGTTAAGTTAATCATTCCCGTTTAGTTCCGTTGCGGCAAATGCCCATTCGATGATCTGCCCGATGCTCTTCATTACGATCTTCCGGTCGCTTTCGAGGTTGACATCGATGCCGCATACGGTGCTTTTATTTGTGCTGGCATGCAGGACAAAATAATAAATACCGCCGAGCAGCAGGCCGGTGATTGCTTTGAAGCTGATGCCGGCGGGTACAAAGTACGGGCTGGCTTTGGCCAGCAGTTTGGCTCCCTGGGCTTCCCTGGCTTCGGAGATGCTGCGCATGAGCGGGTTTTCTTCGCTGATCTGCCAAAGGATGATCTTTTGCATTTCCGGGTTGGCCATAAAAGAACGGAAGTTTTCCTGCATGAGTTCGGTGAAGAGCTTTTGGACGTCCGATTTGCCGGCGTCGCCGTCGAGCCGGAACCGTTCAAAGAACGGGGGCCAGTGGTCCTTCTCCTGTATGTAAGCTTTCTCCAGGTCGGCAAGTTTGCCAAAATGATAGCGGATCGTGCTTTTGTCCTTGCCGATATGGCGGGCGATCTTACTCACCTTGAGGCCGGTATAACCGTGGGTCAGTAACAGCTCGCCGATAGCGTTGAGCAGCTCGCGGTACGTTCGTTCGCCGTCCCTGAGTTTATGTTTCTTCCGGGGTGTAGCCATTTAGTTTTCCTGCAGCTGGCTGATGTGGATTTTTTGATCTGCCCATTCAAAGGCGTTCAGGACCTTATCCATATGCGCGATGGTATGGGTGGCCATGATGCTCATCCGGATGCGTGCATTTTTGCGGGCCACGGCTGGATAGCCGATCTGGTTAGCGTAAACGCCGGCTTCGAGCAGCAGCCGGCAGGCTTCCGCGTTCAGCGCGGGGTCGCCTGTCATCACCGGGATAATGGCGCTGCGCGAGTTGCCGGTATCGAAACCCATATCGTTCAGACCTTTTTTCAGGTAATTGATGTTTTGCCAGAGTTTTGTCTGCCACTGCGGCTCCTCGTCGATCAGATCGATGGATTTGAGGATGCAGGCGGACGCCGGGCTGGCGCTGACGGAAAAAATGTGCTGCCGCGCCTGGAACTTTAAATAATTGACCAGCGGCTCATCGGCGACGACATAGCCGCCGAGGTGGCCGAAGGTCTTGCTGAAGGTGCCCGTAATGATATCGACATCCTTGTAAAGGTCATATAGTTCGATCACCCCCCGCCCGCTTTTGCCGATGACGCCTACGCCATGGGCATCGTCCATCGCGACGTAAGCCCCATACTGCTTCGCGAGCTTAACGACCTGGTCGAGCGGTGCGATATCGGCGGGCTGCGAATACACACCGTCGACAATGACCATGCGGGTTCGGTACATGCCCTGCGTATCTTTTAAGATGCGCTCAAGCTTTTCCATGTTGTTATGGGGAAAGGTCTTTATATTGGTGAGCTGGCAGCCTTCATACATGCTGGCGTGAACGCCCATATCGAGGATGGCCAGGTCCTCCTTTTTGAGCAGGGCCTGCATGGTGGCGCTGTTGGCGGTATAACCAGTGGTAAATATCAGGGCGCTGTCCCTTTTAAAGAAACGAGCGATCTTTTCTTCGATCTGCCGGTGATAGGATAGATGGCCACCGATAGCGGGCGAGGCTGGAGATTCTGATGAATGTGACCACTCCATTCCGGCGCAAGCTGACCACCCATTCCGGGCGAAACTGACCAGGGCATTCCGGGGTAAATTGACCACCCCAAACGCGTAGCAAATGCTGTAGAAGTAACCATCTTTTTAAGG
>DASRTD010000082.1:0-62483 GCA_035656115.1 Mucilaginibacter sp. | reverse complement strand
AGCATACAGTTTATTGAAATTGTTATTTGCAATTTTTCCCAGCCAGGCCTTCAGCGATTTTTTAAATATCTTATCGTTCAAGCTGGCATTAACGTTAAAATTGCCGATTGCTTTCAGCGCCTTGATAAAAGTCAGCTGTGTGATCTCCTTGGCAAAATCATCGGCATCTTTAAAACTTTGGCACCGTTGCGCGGCTACTCGATAAACGAATGGTGCATAGCGATACCAAAACTCATATTGATATGGCGTAGCGTTAGACCCGTTTTGTGTAGCCTTTAGGCCCTCAACGACCTCTTTATCGGAAAGATCTTTAAGGGTACTTACTTTGGATAAAGTGTTCGACATATTGAATCATTTACCTACATAATCCCTAAGCGTGACAAAACGACGCTGTCACGCTTAATGATTATTGATGTAAAATACAATTATTATGATCGTACACGAAATTTTAATTATCGACATCGAGGTTTACGTCAAAGAAAACCGCGAAATCCCCAGGGGCCATCATTACCTGATCCTGATTGACCGTCAGAAATACAAGGTGGAAAAGGAAGAGATGACCGGCCGCGAGATATTAACGCTTGCAGGTAAAATACCTGTTGAACGCTTTCAACTTAATCAGCGGTTCAAAGGTGGCAAGGTCAGCAAGATTGGCTATGACCAGGAGGTGAGTTTTGTAGCCCATGGCGTGGAAAAGTTCATGACAATTCCGCTCGATCAAACGGAGGGGAGTTGTTAAGATGAGACGGCAGTTTCAACTTCCGGAGGACGACATCGTTTTTTTGGAAAACCTGGGACTGGCTTGGGAAACCATCATTGATGCCGGCATGCATTGGGTAATCATTTATGGTTACCCGGTGCCTGCTGGTTATCAGGTAGCAACTACAACGGTTGCCATCAAAATTGAAACAGGCTATCCGCGCACAGGTTTAGATATGGCGTATTTTAACCCGGGGCTTTCACGCAGAGATGGACAGCAAATCAACGCCATTTGCCCGCAGTCAATTGACGGAAAATCTTTTCAGCGATGGTCGCGGCACCGTACGCCCGTCAATCCGTGGCGGGAAGGAGTGGATGACCTCTCTGCGCACATGAGCATGGTGAGTTTTTGGTTTGAACAAGAATTTATAAAAAAAGCAAATGGAATTGCAGCTTAAGATAGCGGGTAGCCACTACCGGCAGTTAAAACAACACTTGTTTTCAGGCGATGGCCGCGAATCCATTGCGGTCGCCCTGTGTGGTCGCTACCGGGATGACCTTCATGATTTTTTACTGGTTCACGATCTAACGATGATCCCTGACGAAGCTTGCTTGTCAAGGGAATATAATCTCCTGTCTTGGCCAACTGAACGGATCGCGCCATATTTCGAAAAAATAGGTCGGAGCAATCTAGCCATTTTGAAAATACATAGCCATCCCGGTGGATACGATCGATTTTCCGGAACCGATGACCGATCTGATAATGAGTTTTTTACCTCTGTATTTGGATGGACAGACAATGATGCGCCCCACGCCAGCGCGGTGATGTTACCGGATGGCGCAATTTTCGGCCGTTTTTTTTATCCGGATATGCACCATGAGCCTATCGATAAAGTAGCTATTGTCGGAGATGAGATCATGATTGATAAAAGGATAGTCAGAGTTGGCGATCAAAAATTTGCTTTGCGCACTATTCAGGCTTTTGGGCAAAAGACCTTTAATATCCTGAACCACCTGACTATTGGCATCGTTGGCTGTTCTGGTACTGGCAGCCCGACTATCGAGCAGCTCAACCGCTTAGGTGCCGGTAAGCTGGTCTTAGTTGACCCAGATATAATTGAACATAAGAACCTGAACCGCATTATCAATTCGACAGTTTTAGATGCTGAGCAAAAAATCCCCAAGGTGGAAATGGCGACTACTGCCATCGGACACATCGGATTGGGTACTGCTGTAGAACCCTTTCGCCAAAATCTTTATGACAGTATCGGTGCTTTGCGTGCGCTGGCAAAATGTGATGTAATATTCGGCTGTATGGACAGTATCGATGGTCGGCATTTGCTTAATCAGCTCTGCACCTTTTACCTGATCCCATACTTTGACATCGGGGTGAAGCTGGAGGCGGATGGACTTGGAGGGATTGATAAAATCTGTGCTTCCGTTAACTACCTGCAACCCGGCGGTTCATCGCTGATCACAAGGGGGGTGTATACTACCGATGACCTTAGGGCTGCTGCACAGTTCAGGCAAAATCCCGATGAATACAAAAACTTGCAAAAAAACGCGTATATAAAAAACATTAATATCAACAGCCCCGCGGTCATCAGCGTCAATATGCAAGTCAGCAGCCATGCGATTAATGAATTCCTTAACCGAATTCATCCGTATAAGGCGGAACCATGTGCAAACTATGCGCTAAGTACAATCGATGTTACTGAGAATTGTATCATCAACGTTGCAGAAGACAATTTTCCGGTCGATGGGTATTTATTGAAAAAGGCTGGCCGGGGCGATATGAATCCATTTATTGAGATGTCAGATATCAAGCCGTGAAACGTATTAAGAAAGCGATATCCTGGCTCAAGTTGGAACTTGGCTTGGGCCTGGATTTGAAAATACGGCTTGAAGATGATATTCCTGTCGAGATCAAAAATGGCATCGTATATGTTATAGGCGGAAAGGCCCCGTGGTTGCTATTGTTGCGATGCCCCTGCGGATGCGGGGAAACCATTCATCTTAATCTATTAAAAGAGGCGAACCCCTGTTGGGGCTATAGAATCGAAAAGAACACTATCTCGGTAAAACCGTCGGTGTGGCGGACGACAGGTTGTAAAAGCCATTTCATTATCCGTGGAAGCCAGGTACAATGGGTAAAATAACCGGATTTGGTCATCGGCGTGCTGGAGGTCGGTTCCCCGAGTGGTGTCGAATATCTGGGCAAGTCGTGAGCCTGCTTATTGATTCAATAGCGCCGGGGACTAACTAAGCTGTCAAAATGAGCGAACTCATTTCAACTAAAGAGTCCTGTTGTTTGCGCTGGCCTTCGATCCTGAACTCTTCAAGGTCAGCTTCGATGCCTGACAAAATTACGTTCCGCTCTTCTTGTCCCATCTCAGTAACTTTGCCCTTTTCTCTTAGTTTCTCAACTAACTGGTCAAAATTTGTCAATAATTCTGGCATAAGGGGTGGTCATTTTAAATTGTTGGCGTAAAAATTAAATGGCTTCAAGGGTATTTCAAAGATATTAAATTTACTAAAATCGTATGAAAGGTACTTATTTTCAAACAATGAAGCAACAACACCTTCTTTTTGTGGTTCGGTTGCGTCAATTAAAATAACACCAAAACAGCGGTGTTGCTTGAGCAGCGGCTTATCCGAAAGTTCGGTCACCCAAATAAATTTGGGCATCGAAGTAGCCATCAGGAGGTCTTTGGCGTCCTCGGCCATCTCGCTTTTTAAAGCCAAATATTCTTTGTAAGACCTGCTAGAAGTCAGAAATGTTTTAAGAACTACCTCATTTGCAGCGAGTAGGCCGAACCGTTTGTATTGTTTAATATAGGAATTGGCCAGTTTTCGAGCCGTATCTGCTTCTAGGTAGATTTTGGAATACAGCGGGGCTATAAAAACGGGGATTTCGCAATCCTGCCAGCGGGTATCGGTATAATAAGCGGATGGGATATTAATCGTAGTGAGTTGATAGGGAGGGTAATTGTCGTCTATAAAGACATATTTTAAAGGCATGGAATAATAATCGGAGATCGCCAGGGTGTCATCTACAGCCATCTCGGCAACCTGAATATTGTCAATATCAGCCTCGTTGGGAATTTCCCTACCGATGATATTGAACGCATGACCGATTCCCTGTTCATTCGACATTGCCCCGACCACCGGTATGCCCGATTCGATATAAGTTTTTAAAAGCGAATTAAAGTGTGCACCATATGATTTGCGGGCATACATCTTCACCCCAAAGCCGAGCTCTTTTAATGCATAGGAAATCATTGCGGCGCTCAATCCTTTGGAAGGAGTTAGGCGTTCGACTGAGAACCGGTTTAATATTTTATTGATATGGGAAGGCAAAACGGGCTTATACTCTGGATATTTATGGCTGAAATATTCTATAATACTCCAAATGGTCGTCTCTGCACAGGAGATGGTTTCTCCATCTTGTGAAGAATGTGGAAAGCCGGTAGTAAAAAATTTGACGCCGTTGACTGTGACATCAAATGTGCTAAGGCAGCAGACAAAATTCACGTCAATGTAAATATGTTTTGAAAGCACTGACCGGCCGATCACGTTGGGAAAAGTTGGCCTTATAGTAAAAAAACCTAAATATTGATCTTTGAGAATGTCTACCTGTTCTTGCGATTTAAACTGATCGGCTGTTATTTGTTGCTTGAATACCGAGACCTTTACGGAGTCCCTGGAATAGTCTCCCAATTTGGACGAATAGTAATGGTAAAACGTATCACGGTAGAGCTTATCCACATAAGGGTGTTCAAGCACAAACCAAAGATCATCGCTGAATCCTTTCAGGTATTTTTGGACGTTCGCGATGGATTTATCCAACACATCGTCGGTAACAGTGTAACGGCTGACCAGTAATTGTTTTAACTGAGATAGAAACTCGGCTTTACTTACAATAAGGGAAGTAATATTGATCATAACTGGCTACATCGATTAGGTTTAGCTACAGAGTTGGTATTGCAAGGTCAAAAGTATCATTATCCTATTATTTTTCATAATTAAATATATTAATCAACTACCTGATGATCATATTGTCGCAGCTAAGTTGAACGGTTCAATTTTTTCCGCTACCACCCGTTACCGCTTTTACTTTTTCGGGACCGTAAAAGTTAAGGATCTCCGTTTTTTCATCCTCATTTCCACGCTCAAATACGCGTTGAATTACCGCCCGGTATTGTTTCTGCCAGTCGATTTTATTGATGTCGGTGTCCCAAAAAAGCGCTTTTCGTAAAACCGACAGGTCGGGACGGTTGCCGGCGTTGCTTTTTTGCTGCTCTTTTTTTATCTCGTAATGGGTTTGCAGCAATAGCATGGTGCCCTCCTCCAGCCCCAGAGCCCGGTCAATCTTTAATGATAAAGCGGGGGTAAAACCCCGCCTGCCTTTGGTAATTTCGTTCAATATTTGGGGATATTCGTGGATCGACAGTGCAAAGGGGCCCTTTTTAAGGTTTCTTTTCTTCAGCTCACGTTCCAATACCATTCCCGGGTGTATGCCTTTATATTTTTCTATCACGGGTTTCAAAGCCAAATATAAACAAATTTGTTTAAATAAAAAAGTTTAATTCGTTCTTCACCCTACCGAGTCGGAATTGAATAGTTCGCGAAACCCCAACCTCCCCTTCGCCGTGGTCTGAACTCGAATTTATGGAATTAAAGAATTAACAGAATTCGAAAAATTTGAAAAATTCTATTAATTCGAGTTCAGACGATTAGCGTTAGTGATAGGAGCGGATACAGGCCAAGCGCCTAAGGCCTCGCAGGCGTATGAGCGGATAGCACGGCCCGCCAGAGGCGGGAACGCCCTTATTTTTAGTAGCTGTTGAGCTCGTTTCCTTTTTGGCGGGAGACGCAAATTCAGTTGGCAGTTAGCAGTAGCAGTTGGCAGTTTTTGAATAGTTCATCAAACTCCTACATATCATCCCACGGGCCAATTAATATCGAACACCGAATGTCGAACCTGCCTGCCGGCAGGCGGGTATTGAATAATGAAGTTAAAACTTCGGCGTTCGATATTCGCTCCCGATAGCTATCGGGACATCATTCGACATTAATATTACTCCTTCCCCTCTCCCTCCTTCAATTTAGCCAGCACCCTTTGCACGGTGGAGGAACCGATGCGGAGGTGGTCGGCGCCTTGGCGGACGGAGAAGTTTAAATAGCTTTTACCGCCGCGTCATTGCGAAGAACGAAGCAACCGCTACATAGGACATTCAACGAAACGCAATGTATGGGTGCCCGGCGTGCGGCTGATAGGTAGTCCGAACACGCGGGTCCATTGATGAGCATGTGTAGAGGTTGCTTCGTTCTTCGCAATGACGTTCTGGTGGGTTTAGCGGATTTGGCGGGAGACGCAAAGTATCGCGTCTCTACAAAATTTAATCGCCCTCCTTCCCCTCTACCTCCTTCAATTTAGCCAGTACCCTTTGCACCGTAGACGAACCGATGCGGAGATGGTCGGCGATTTGGCGGATGGAGAGGCCCTGGCGGGCGAGCTCGGGGATGCGCTGCCGGGCTTCGGGGCTGATGGCGGCGCCGGCTTTTTGCAGGTGGAGCTGCTCGTGGTCGTAGCCCTCGAACTGGAAGCCTAAAAAGCTTTGGGTTTTTACGATACGGAAAAGGGCCACATGTTCGGCGCCGTATTGGGCATCGGAATTGCGCTGCTTGATCTGTTTGAGGTAGCGCAGGCCGGGCTGGGCGTGGCTTTGGCCCAGGGCGAAGGCGCTGTCGGCAAAGTTGATGAGCATTTTGCTGCCCTGCATATCGTTAACGTCGATGGGCCTGCAGGGGTTGCGTTTGGGGGTATGGGCCAGCACCAGCATGCTGAGCTTGTGTTTTATTTTGAGGGCCTTTAGCGTTTTCATCAGCTGCAGCGCACTGCCGCCATAGGCCAGCGGGTTGCCCATATAGGTGATGTTATCGATAATAAGTACGCGGGCTTTGGTGGTGGCCAGGATGTATTCGATGCGGTCTTTGATGTAATCTTCGTATTTGTCGTACATATCCGGGTCGTCGCCGCGGGGGTTAAACTCCGCGCGGATAAAGTTTTCGCCAAAGTGGTGCGGGCCCCAGCGGCTATCGCTATAGCGCGCCCTGAACTGGGAGGGCGTAAGCTCAAAGTCGAGGTACAAAACCTTCAGCGTTTCGTTCAGCTCGCTGCCAAAGGGTTCCAAACAGCTTTGTTTACCCAGGTGGTAGCCAATTTGCACGGCCAGTACGGATTTGCCCAGGTTGGTATCGGCAAAAAGGATGCACAGCTCGTGCTCATACCAAAGGCTGCCCAGCAGCTTGCGGGCGGGCGGTTTGCTGTGTTCTTCCTTTAGCCAAAGGTCGGCAGGTTTAACGTAAAACAGCTCGCGCGCGGGGTCGTTGCGGAGCTGCTGGCGCAGGGCGTTTTGCTGGCGCTCTTTGGGTTTGGCGTCGCGGATGGCGTCGCGCATTATTTCGATGATGGGGGGACGGTTGGAAGACATTAGGTGGTGGTGTTTGAGATATAGATGGCAGTAAAAATTCAGAGATAATGTCCTATCCTCTTTCCGCCGCAGGCGAAGAGAGGGTGAACGTCCGCCTAAAGGCGGGCCGTTCGGGTGAGTCGATGCGTGGTGCAGGCACCGGCAGTAATGTCCGCCGGGTTGACTCACCCGGTCATCGCTGCGCTCGACCACCCTCTCTTCGCCTGCGGCGGAAAGAGGGTAGCTGCATGATTTATTATGTTTGGAATGCTTTTGGGGCGGCAGCTTGCGCTAAGCGAATTACGCAATGCAATTATAAAGAAAAATCTTTATAAATACAAGTAAATTACAGAAAATATTTGTGTCCCAGGTGTCCCAGGTGTATTCACCTGTACCAGGTGGTTCAGGTGTTCCACGGGTTAGTGGCAGTGGCGACGGCCGTTTTTGTTATCTGCGTGCAGTAGAATTTTATTCCAAAGTGATCTGTCTCCTGATGCTTTCTTCCAGTGAAATAAAGGTTTCGGTACGCTGAATGCCTTTTACGCCCTGTATCTGCTCGTTCAAAACTTCGCGCAGGTGGGTGGTATCGTGGCACACGATCTTGGCGAAAATACTATAGCTGCCCGTGGTATAATGCAACTCAACGATTTCCTTTACGGTTTTTAGCTGCTTTACCGCCTCGTGGTATTGAGAGCCCTTCTCGAGGAAGATACCCAGGAAGGCCGTAATATCATACCCTAATTTTTGAGGATCGACCTCGAGGCTGGCACCTTTTATTACACCCATTTCTTCCAACTTTTTCATCCTCACATGTATAGTTCCGCCGGAAACGATCAACTCTTTCGCAATTTCCGTGTACGGAGTGGTTGCATTCTTCATTAATATCGATAAAATCTGTATGTCGAGATTATCAATTTCTAAATTTTGAGCTTTTCTGTGAGACATAAATTCGAAAAAATATATTTAATCACAAGAATAATTAAAATCTGATAAAAATACAAATAAACTATTGAAATATTTGCAACAAATAGAATGCTCTATTAGATTTGTAGCAAGCCAATCATAACTAAGGCCCGTTCTTTTACGTAAAAATACACATTGTTGGGTGGTGAAATTTTTGGCAGACACACCTCCTTGTCCCGGTGGCGAAGATAATGGGAAACTCCGCAAGGAATAACCACTTCGTGAAGGTTCGACCCCTTCCCCAACAGCTTTGAGTCGAAAGCCTCAAGTCGAAAGTCTTAAGTCAAATGCGACTTCGGATTTTAGACTTCGGACTCAAGACTTAAACAAGAATGTAGGATGGTGAAATTTATGGCAGACACACCTCCTTGTCGCGGTGGCGAAGATCATTGGGAAACTCCGGAAACGGAATAACCACTTCGTGAAGGTTCGACTCCTTCTCCTACAGCTCTTCTCATAATTTAGGTTTATAATTGGTTAGCAAAGGCCCCTGCCCATCAGGGGCTTTGCTTATATATAAGGGTTTTAGTTGTTACAGTGACAATTAAAAAAGAGCGTTCCGGCGCTTTTTTGTTTTAAAAAGATTGCGCTGTGGCTTCGACGTTTTTAGTAGAAAAGAAATTATTCCACGCCGGCTTTTGCCTGCTGGGTTTTGTTGACCGGCGCTTTAACTTTATTGGTATCGATCACCGGCTTTGGCGGCGCCTGCTTAGTGGTATCTACTTTCAACGTGCTGTCCTTCGCGGTTTTCAAGCCAGGCGATTTTACCGGCGCTGTTTTTGAACTGTCTGTCACGCCCGTTTTTCCGGGGATGGATTTGCCTGGCGGCTGCTTGCCGTTTTTGGTTTTGCCGCCGGGCGATTTGCCGGCCGATTTCTTTTTACCGGCATCGGCTTTCTTTTTGTTGTACGAAGGAATGATGGATTCCTTCGATACCGGCCTGTCCTTTGGCTTCCAGATAAAAGCTTTCAGCAGCTTGTCGTCTTCTGTAAACTTCTTTTCGGGGCCGTAGCGGTTCTCGGGCTTGCTGTAAAAGCCCATGTTGGTTACCTTGTTATCCTTAAAGTCGGCGGTTATACGGCTGCTGAGTGAGCGCTGTATACCGCTGATGGTCATCTTGCCGCTATCGCGGGCAAAGTAAATGCTTTCGGCATTGCCCAAAAAGATCATCCGTTTCAGCTTGTCGTCCTTAAAATAGCCCCACATTCGTTTTCCGCCCAGCTGGTTAAAATGCGCCGAGTCCGTCTTTTCAATATTGGCGATAAAAGCATTTGGGAACATAGTCATGTTATCCAGCTTTTTATGCTTCAGCTGCATATAAATGGTATCGCCCGAAAGCTGCGAGCCCTGCGTCCACATCATCGGCTTCACAAAGCAGCGTATAGTGGAATCGCTGCCGGCATAAAACATCGAATCGGATTTGGCCTGCAGATCGGATTTAAATAACTTGAAATGGTGATAGCCTATTAATATCCTGATGCGGGCAGTATCCTTGGGTTCGGCGGCTTTGGCTGCCGCTACCGAATCGGCAAGGCGCTTTTGTTCCAGGCTGTCGCGTTTCAGTTGCTCTTTGGTGGGCGGTTTTTTCTTCACCACCTTTACTTTTGCTTTTCCAAAAAAATCTGGCTGTTGGTAGCTGGTATCCAGCCGGACGCCTTCCTGGTAACCCACCAGGAATTTCGACTCCTTGGTTTTTTTCTTTTTTTTGTATATCCCGGTGTCGGGCAAGTGCGCCAGGCGCTGTTTTTCAAGATAAATTTTCAGGTCCTTATAAGTCATGATCTGCGTCTCGATCGTGTCGGCAGACATGTAAATGGTATCGGTCTTTACTTTCTTTTTGGTCGAGTCCCGGACAACCGACTTTTCGGGCAGCTTCACCTTCCCCTGCGGCTTTTTCGTCGGTTTTGCCGTTGTTTTTGCCGTCGAAAGGCCTTTCAATCTCTTTAATGCTTCATCCTTGCTTACCGTCGTTTTCAGGGGAATTTTCCTGAGCATCGAATCTGCCTTTGCTGTATCTATCTTGCTGACAGCATTTACGATCTCATCACTCACCGGTTTCGATTTTAACAGATCGGCCGCCTGTTTGGGTATCGTATCTGTTTTACCGGGTATGGTTTGTTTGATCAGTTGGTTCATATTGATGACCTGCCTTTTATCCGATTTGGCCACCTTTTGTACGGAATCTGCTTTCCTGATTGAATCCGCTCTTTCTGTTGAATCGGTTTTGGTTGAATCTTCAGTCACCATTACCACCCAGGGGTCTTCCGTGACTATGGTATGTTCATCCGCCTTTACATAGGTGCCCAAGTTGCCCTTTATGGTGGTGCGCTGTTCCTTGTCTTCAAAAGTAATGTGCATCACCGCGCGGCCCAGGCCCTTCAACTTGTCGTAAAATAAGCTGTCGCCCTTTAAACTTCTTGTGCCGGTATGATAAAGGTTGTTTTTTCCGAATGCACCCTGCTCGGTTTGGGTATTATATTGGCCGTTTTCGGTGTACAGCGTGTCGCGGTCTTTTTTCTCGCCTTTGGTACCATAGATATTCGTGGGGCCATAAAAGTAGGAAATTCGGCTACCTGTATTGTAACGCATGGTATCGGTGATCACCAAAGCATCCGGCGTAGTAAGCGATACGTTATATCTGAAATAGGAGTCGCGCGATTTGGCAAAATAATAACCGTTTTTACTCAGCAGCGTGTTGTCCTTGTTTACCAGCTTACCACCGTCGGTGTAAATGCCAATGCGGGTCGCTGTGTTATAAGTGAGGTGATTGGTAGTCAAGGTGGCATCTTTATCCACCATCTTTACATGATTGGTTAGGATGGCAATCTTGGTATTGCCGTTATAATTCAGCAGGTCCGAGTAGATATTCAGCGTATCGCCCTGGTTGATATTTACATTACCGAAGGCATCAAAAGCGTTCTCTTTGGGGTAAAAATAGGCGCTGTCCGACGAGAGGAGCGAAAAATCCTGTTTGAAAGTGCCCTTGTAAACTTTGATGATGTCGCGGCCATTCAGTTTTATACCGGTACTGCTTTCGGATTTGATGAGCAGCACGATGGATTTCTTTTGACAAAAAGCAGCAACAGATAGCAGTATAAAACAAAGGCTTAAAACATATTTCCTCACGGCGGCAAAATTAGTTTTTTGTAAGGGGATTGCGTAATGTTAAGTCATTAGTCCTAAGTCGAAAGTTTTAAGTCGTTTTTTTTTGACTTTTGACTTAAGTCCCGATAGCTATCAGGATTCGACTTCGGACTAAATTCTTTTAGTACTTGTTTTAAATCGATAATTTTGACGGATGCTGCCGCTTAAAGGGTTTACTGAATTTATTGAACATCATGGCCTTTTCAGTCGTGATAGCAAAATTCTTGCCGCAGTAAGCGGCGGGATGGATTCGGTTTTGATGGTTCATCTGTTAAAAGCCGCCGGCTTTAGCTTTGGTATTGCTCATTGTAATTTTCAGTTGCGCGGCGATGAGTCCCTCCGCGACCAGGAGTTTTGCAACCACCTGGCCGAAAAGCTGCGGGTTCCTTTTCATTCCGTTAGTTTCGACACGTCAAAATATGCGGCCGATGAAAAGATTTCCACCCAAATGGCTGCCCGCCAGCTACGTTACCAATGGTTTGAAGAGGTAAGGCAGCAATCGGGCTACGACCTCATCGCGCTTGCGCATCACCAAAACGATGCAATCGAAACAATATTGTTGAACTTAACCCGCGGCACCGGTATTGCGGGCATTCACGGCATTTTACCCAAAAATGGCGCGCTGGTACGCCCTCTTTTGTTTTTAAGCCGGGAAGAGATCGAAGCTATCATCAATGATAACGACATGGCTTATGTTGAGGATAGCTCAAATGCCTCAACAAAATATGCCCGTAACAAACTGAGGCTGGAGGTGATCCCCAAACTTAAAGAGTTGAACCCGGCACTTGAGGAGACGTTTGAGAAAAACCTGCAGCGTTTCAGGGACCTGGAAGTTTTGCTGGAGCTGCAGGTTGAACAATTAAAAGGCAAGCTTTTTGAATTTCAGGACGATGACGTTCATATCGCGCTTGAAGAGATAAAAAAGCTGGAACCGCAAAGGCTGCTGCTTTTTAAGTTATTGCAGGAATACGGCGTTAATGAAACGATCGTCGACGACCTGATCCAGTCATTGGATAAGCACCCGGGGAGGGTGTTT
Organism: Mucilaginibacter sp.; assembly: GCA_035656115.1. GTDB lineage: Bacteria > Bacteroidota > Bacteroidia > Sphingobacteriales > Sphingobacteriaceae > Mucilaginibacter. The sequence goes on along the minus strand of DASRTD010000082.1, from coordinate 50,165 downwards.
GAAACGCAGAACTATCAAATGGTGCTCGACCGCGGGAAGCTGATTATCAGCCGAAATAAGGAGCGTTACCCTGTAGAAACGATTATCAATAAAGACGACAAGGAAGTACATTTCGGTAGTTACAGGCTAAGCGTTTTACATGATGACAGCCCGCTGATCGTGAAAGATAACCCAATGGCCGCTTCGGTCGACAGCGATTTGCTGAGCTATCCGCTTACGGTCCGAAGCTGGCAGCAGGGCGATGCGTTTTACCCCCTGGGCATGAAGGGCAGTAAAAAACTGAGTGACTTTTTTGTAAGTGAGAAAGTGCCCCTGCATAAAAAGCGGCAAATACCGTTACTGGTAAATGGCAATGGCGATATTGCCTGGATAGGCGGTTACCGGCCCGACGATCGCTATAAAGTAAGCGGGAAAACTAAAAAAGTAACTATATTCGAACTGAATTTAATTTGACCATGGGCGATAAACCGGTTTTTACTGAAAAGCAATACCTGGGCAGGGAGTGGATCCCGGTTACCATACGGCTGGTGCTGGCCGCATGCTGTTTTGCCGCTTATACCTTCAATTTTTTTAATGACCCCGCAACTAAGGCTGATATACTTGCGTTGGTAGGGATGGGCATCATCGTCATCTCTATCGTTATGGGTTTTTTGCTGCATTACCGCACCCGTGTTCAAAACAAAAGCGTCCTGATTGACGGGCTATGGACCACCCGGCTGGTGAAGATCGACCTGAACAGTATTGTGAAAGTTGAAAAAAAAGAATACAGCCGCTACCTGTTTAACAACCCGGTTTATAACCTGCACTCAAAAGGCACCATTCGTTTTTTTGCATCTGGCAAATACGCCATCTACCTCACCGACCGTGACGGCCTGGTTTACATTATCGGCTCACAGCACGCCAATGAGCTGTTAAGGGCGATAAATGAAGAAATGGGGAAAGGATAGTTCACTGGTTCATTAGTTCATTGGTCGTTACCGGGTTACCTGCATAATTAATCAGCCGGCATTAAGCGGCAGGCTCACGAACCTTTTACTAATGAACTAATGAACCAGTGAACTAATGAACCAATACAAGGTCACTCCTCACCGGGTAATGGTCGGATAACTGTTTTTCGGTTACATAGTAGCTGGCCACATTAAATTGTGGACTGGCCATGATGTAATCGATCTGATAATTGGGGAATTTGCCGTTGTAAGTACGGCCTATACCGGAGCCTTTTTCACGAAACGCATTTTTTAACCCTTTCGCCATGAAATTTACCGCGTAGGACGTAGGCGTATCGTTAAAATCTCCGGCAATAATATAGGGGTAGGGGCATTTAGCGGCATCTTCTTTCACTTTCTCCACCTGTGCGCTTCTTTTAATAAATGCCGTTTTTAGTTTGGCGCCCAGGCGTCGTGCCGAGGTCATATCCGTGGTGCCGTCGTGGGTTATGTTATTGATGTATCTATAATCTTCCGGGTCGAAACGGATGGATTGCAGGTGCAGGCCGTAGATGCGAAACTTTTTATCGCCCTTTGCCAAATCAATATAAATACATTCATTTTCGCTGGCTTTACCGGTAAAACTGATCAGTCCGTGCCCAACAATCTCGTATTTCGAAAAAATAGCGATACCGATGGCCTCGGTGCTGTTGTAAATGGCCGGCTCAAAATAATAATGCCCGGCGCCTATGATCTGCACGATGGAGTCGCGCATATCATACTGCCCCTGCATGCGCGAATAGAACTCCTGGAAGCAGATGATATCTGGTTGCTCTTTACGGATAATGTCCAATATTTCGTGCTTGGTTGAAACATCGTTTTTTGAACCGTAGCGCTTAAAATTGTGCACGTTATAAGTCATCACCCGGATATTGTTGGTGTCGGTTGGTTTGACGTTTTCGCTGCTCGCGCGGCGGAAACCAATGGTGTTATTTAATGTGCTCCAGCCGCATAAAATGCTTATAACAGGAACCATCCATAGCCATTTGCGTCGCAGCAGCCACCATGCCACCATTATAATACTGGCGGTTAATAAAACAGGATAGGCTAAACCAAAAAAAGAAAACTCCCAAATAGTTTCAGGGTTAACGAAGGCGGCAAAGTAGCTGAGGATAAGCGATAGTGAAAGAAGGGCATTTAACCATAAGACGATCTTATCGAGTAAATTCAGTTTGGTTTTAGCCTTCATTATTGCTTGCGCGGAATAATATTTCCTTTTCCTGTTTGGTAAGGTTATCGTAACCCGCCTTTGAAATTTTATCCAATATGGCATCGATTTCTTCCTGGCGGGGAAGATCATTGCGGCCTTTAGCGGGGTTTTTGGCGACAACCTTCAGCTTGGGTTTTGGCTTGAATAGCCTGGTGATGCCGGCAATCCAATCGTTTCCTTTTTGTAATTGCCTGATATAAATAAAACCCATCAGGGCGCCGCCCAGGTGTGATAACTCACCGCCTGCATTAAAGCCGGTTATGCCAAGAAAGTCGATAATTACAAAAAATAAAGCCAGCCACTTTAGCCGAACGGGACCTATCAGGATAAGGGGGATGGTATAATCAGGCAGTAAAGTTGCTGTGGCGACAATTATTGCCATAACCCCGGCAGATGCACCAACCAGCGGGCCCGTTAACTGCGCTGCATGGTCGTGCGTGTAAAATGGGAATAAATTATAGCTGGCCACAAAGAAAAAAGCTCCGGCAAGGCCCCCCATCAGATACAGGCCTAAAATGCGTTTTTTACCCAGGTACTCTTCAAATATCTGCCCTAACCAATACAGCCATAGCATGTTAAAAAGAATATGAAAGATACCGGCATGCATAAACATGTAAGTAAACGGCGTCCAGAAGCGCTGAAGCAATTTTGGCAGGTATGCAGGTAATAAAAGGTATTCATTACTAAAGTATTCGATATTGCCCGAACGGAATACAAACCTTTCGATAACAGCGGAAATATTCACCAAAAGGTAGACGATAATATTGACCCCGATCAGCAGGTTTAGCTTGCTGCCCGAGTGGAGCATTTTGTATTGAATATCTTTCCAGAGGGTGCTCATAAAACCTAAAAAAGCTTACCTAAGATAACCATATTTTTTTAAAAAAGTTGTATGGCTGTATTCATTTTACAAATAATAAACAGTTACGGTTTTAAAGGTTGATTTGTAACACAAACAATTATCGGTAGCGCCATATTTTTATCAGGGCAAATCCTACCAACGCCCCACCGAGGTGGGCAAGGTGCGCTACATTATCCTGCGGGCTGGGGCTGATAGTCGACCATATTTCAATCACGATATACACAGGTATAAGGTATTTGGCCTTGACAGGTACAGGAACAAACAATATCATCATTTCAAGGTCCGGATACAGCATGGCGAACGCCACAAGGACACCAAAAAGGGCGCCCGATGCGCCCACAACGTTGCTGTGATAAATATCGTACAGTTTTTGAGCCTGGGCGCCGTACTGATAATAGCTTTCTGTGGCCCCCGGATTGGAAATTGTTATACCTCCGGTAATATTATACACTTCAAAGGCCTGTATCATCGTTTGGAAAACGACCGCACCAATACCACAAATAATATAAAGGTTGAGGAATTTTTTTGGCCCGATGGCATACTCCAATATCGGACCGAACATAAATAAGCCAAACATATTGAAAAAAATGTGCTGCCACCCCCCATGCATGAACATGTAAGTTATATATTGCCAGGGCCTGGCTCCAGGCGCATTCAAATAATGGACCCCGAAAAACTCTGTTACCGGCCCCCCCTTGTCTCCATGGTCAAATAGTAGGAATGGTAAAAAACAAATCAAATTAATGATGAGCAGGTTCTTAACAACAGGTGTAAGATTTGCAAACGGAGATTGCCTGTAAGCCATAGTAATGTATTAAACCCCGAAAGTACGGGTTCATTTTTCAAATCGTTCTAAAAGTTCTTCAACGGTAAACGTCGTGATCACTTGTTTGCCGTTTAATGCCACGTTGGGCATCTGGCAGGCAAAAAGCTGGTCGATCAATAAATTCATTTCCTCCAATGACATCGTTACGCCGGCTTTCGTTGCAGCGTTGCGCGCTAATGACCGTGCCAGGCTGTCCCGTTTGTCCAGCTTCAATATCGCCTGGTTGTTTTTATAACCTTCTATCAACTGCTCCAGTATCTCGCCCTCGGCGGTATTGCCCAGGTCGGCGGGCACGCCTTCAACCACTACGGTATTTTTGCCAAATTCGCGGATGTCAAATCCCAGCGCACGAATATCGGGTAAAAGTTCTTTTAATAACTCAAAATCGCTGCTATTTAATGTAACGGATTGAGGAAAAAGGCTTTGCTGGCTTATCCCCGAGTGGTTTTGCAACTGCTGCAGGAAACGCTCGTACAAAATGCGCTCATGCGCAGACTGCTGGTTGATCACCATAAAACCCGACTTGATCTGCGACAGGATAAAACGATTATGCACCTGGAAAAGCTGCCGCTCACTGGTTTTGTTCAGCTCCTGGTCGTCAACTTCAATACTTTTTTCAGCGTGCATTTCCTGCTGAATGGTCACTTCCCTTTTGCTGATCTGGTAAAGGGTATCCCAGTTTTGAGGTATCGGAGAATTGCGGTGTTCGCCTGTATTTCGCAGGAAAGGAATTTCTCTTTCCACTTTCTTATCCGCCAGGAAAGGGTTATAATCCGGGTTGAACGAGATGGTCGGCGCAACGATCTCTTCCAGCGGTTTGGGCGTTACCAAATGTTCGATACTGTTTTCCTGGTCGAAATCGAGGCTTGGCGTAATGTTATACCGGCCCAGTGATCGCTTCACCGCCGAGCGGACGATAGCATAAATGGTTTGCTCGTCCTGGTATTTGATCTCGGTTTTGGTAGGGTGAACGTTGATATCGATCTTCGCCGGGTCGATCTCGATAAAAAGCACATATAGCGGGAAGGTATCTTCGGGCAGCAGCTCTTTAAATGCCATCAGCACCGCGTGGTTGAGATAGGCGTCGCGGATAAAGCGGTTGTTTACAAAAAAGAACTGCTCGCCGCGGGTTTTTTTGGCAAACTCGGGCTTTCCCACAAATCCACGCAATTTAATTACATTGGTATCTTCCTCAACCGGCACCAAACGTTCGTTATAATTGCTGCCAAAAAGATGGACGATTCTTTGCTTCAGCGTGGCCGCAGGCAGGTGATAAATTTCCTGCCCGTCGTGGTGCATGCTGAAGAAAACCTGGGGATTTGCCAGCGCCACACGTTGAAATTCGTCAATGATGTGCCGCATCTCCACCGGGTTGCTTTTTAAAAAATTGCGGCGGGCGGGGGTATTGTAAAAAAGGTTTTTTATGCAGATGGAAGTGCCTGTTTTCGTAGAGCAGGCCTGCTGGCTCAACACTTCGGAGCCTTCAATAATGATGCTGGTGCCCAGTTCATCTTCATGCCGGCGGGTTTTCAATTCCACCTGGGCGATAGCGGCGATAGAAGCAAGCGCTTCGCCGCGGAAACCCATGGTGCGGATGGCAAACAGATCTTCCGCTTTCCGGATCTTCGAGGTAGCGTGGCGCTCAAAGCTCATGCGGGCATCGGTCAGGCTCATGCCGCAGCCGTTATCGATCACCTGAATCAATGATTTGCCGCCGTCCTTTAATATCACTTGTATCCGGTCTGCACCGGAGTCAAGCGCATTCTCTACCAACTCCTTCACCGCGGAAGCCGGCCGCTGCACTACTTCGCCTGCGGCAATCTGGTTGGCAACGGCATCCGGTAAAAGCTGTATTATGTCTGGCATCGTGTAAAAATCCCCTTGCAATCTCTTTTCGATGCGAAATTAATTAATTGATACCATAACTTTATGCCATTCGTATTGTATATAGTTTTGTAGCTTACGCACTTTTTACGAATTGCCCTATGAAGAGATTCCTGCCCCTGCTCCTGTTGCCACTCTTGTTTGTTGGAGCGTGTAAAAACAAAGAGTACAATGCCGACCTGGTCATAAAAAATGCTATGGTTTATACCGTCGACAGCAGTTTTGCCATGGCGGACGCGATTGTAGTTAAAGGAGGCAAGATTGTATCAGTCGGCAGGGGCGATACCATTGAGAAAAAATACCTGGCAAAAGACGTGGTTGATGCGGGCGGCAAGCCTGTTTATCCGGGTTTTATCGATGCCCATTCCCATTTTTATGACTACGGCTTAAGCCTGCAGGAAGTAAGGCTTGAAAATACAAAAAGCTGGCAGGAGGTTTTAGATTCTGTTAATGCCTATGCCCGCCGGAACCCGGATGGCTGGATTACCGGTCGCGGGTGGGACCAGAACAAATGGAAAGGCCGGCAATTCCCCAACAAAGCAAGGCTGGATTCGATGTTCCCGGTGAGGCCGGTCATTTTAACGCGTATTGATGGCCACGCACTTATCGCTAACCAGGCTGCATTGAATATCGGAGGGGTTAAGCCAGGCCAGGCCATCAGCGGCGGGACGGTGGAAACCATCGGCGGAAAGCTAACCGGCGTATTGGTTGATAATGCAAAAAGCCTGGTTTTGAAGAAAATTCCACCGGCCAACGACAGTGTTACCGATAAAGCGCTGCTGGCGGCGCAAAAAAACTGTTTCGCGGTTGGATTGACCACAGTTGAAGATTGCGGCCTGCCCTACACCATGGTAAACACCATTGCACAGTTGCAGCATAAAGGGCAATTAAAAATGAGGTTGTATGTGATGCTGTCGGACAGTCCCGACGATTATGCCTACCTGTTCAGACGGGGTGTTTATAAAACGCCGGGATTAGACGTGCGCGCATTTAAAATGTATGCCGACGGGGCTTTAGGTTCCCGTGGCGCATGCCTGTTGCAGCCTTACAGTGACCAGAAGAATTCGCGCGGTTTTTTGCTGAGCAGCCAGCAGCATTTTATGGATGTGGCCGAAAAGCTGGCCGCAAAAGGGTTCCAGCTTTGTACGCACGCCATCGGTGATTCAGCCAACCGGGTAATTTTAAAGATTTACGCCAGTGTTTTAAAGGGCAAAAACGATCGCCGCTGGCGTATTGAACACGCCCAGGTTTTGGCGCCCGAAGACATCAGGCTTTTTGGCGATTACAGCATTATCCCTTCCGTGCAACCAACTCATGCCACTTCGGATATGTACTGGGCGGGCGAAAGACTGGGAAAGAAACGCCTGAAAAGCTCATATGTTTATAAACAATTGCTACAGCAAAATGGGTGGCTGCCGCTTGGGACCGATTTCCCTGTCGAAAATATCAGTCCCATTTATACGTTTTACGCAGCGGTTGAGCGGAAAGACCTGAAAGGATTTCCCGAAGGAGGCTTTCAGCCCGAAAATGCCCTTACGCGCGCAGAAGCCCTGAAAGGAATGACCATTTGGGCTGCGAAAGCAAATTTTGAGGAAAAGGAAAAAGGCAGCATCGAGGTGGGTAAATATGCCGACTTTGTGATACTGGATAACGACATCATGAAAATCAAAGGGGCAAACATCCCTGATGTTAAAGTGTTGAAGACGTATGTAAACGGAGAAGAGGTTTATGAGAAAAAGTAATTGGCGGCTTTTCACTTTAGCACTTTCCGGTTTTGTCTTATTTCAGTCAACATGCGCGCAAAACCAGCCTTTAGGCAAGGCGTATGTCGACGAGGAGCACCTGGCACAGCAATCCACAGTTTTGCTGAACAATGCTTCCTATTTTGTTCCATTGCAAAACCTCGATCAGCTAAAGATCGCCAGCATCCATTTTTCAAATACCTATGCTGCAGCGTTCGACAGCCTGCTCAGCAAGTATGATAAGGTCACCGTTTTTAACGGCAACAGTTACGTTGTGCCAAAAAGCCTCGATGATCTTTCCAATGACCTCCGCCTGTTCAACACGCTGATCATCCAGCTCGACGAGGCCGATTTGGACAACCCGCAGCTCGCAGACTTTATCAGCTATAACCAAAAGATTAAGAATGTAGTCATTGCTTTGTTCGGGAGCAGCAATGCGCTCGTAAAGCTCAGTTCGGTTACCGTGCCGGTGGTCTGGAGCACGCGCATCTCGCCGGTTTCGGCATTTTACAGCGCGCAGGCTATTTTCGGCGGCGTTCCGATAACGCAAAAGCTCCGGCAGGATATATCTTCGGCTTACCGAAAAAAGATGGGCTTTACTACTGATAAAATCCGCCTGCAATATACCGTCCCCGAAGATGCCGGCATCGATGCCAGCAATTTGTTGGGGATTGACAGTGTGGCCAACGAGGCCATCCTAAACCAGGCCACACCGGGCTGCGTGGTGTTGGTGGCGAAGGATGGAAAAGTGATCTTTAATAAAGCATATGGTTACCACACCTATGATAAAACCGAACCTGATCAGCTGACGGACATTTTCGACCTGGCGTCGATGACGAAAGTATCGGCCACTACCATGGAAACCATGCAGCTGTACGATCAGCATAAATTAAATATCGATACAACGCTCGGTTACTACCTGCCGCAGGCAAAAAACACCAATAAAAACGACATCCATATCCGCGAAGTGCTGGAGCACCAGGCCGGGCTGATACCCGATATCCCGACGGTCGAGACGGTTAAACCTACCGACTACACGGTTGATTCTTCTGCGGATTATCCCACCAAAGTGAACGAGAATTACTACCTGCGCAAGGACTACTTTAAAACGGTAATGTGGCCGGAGATCCTCAATTCGCCGTTAAGGACGAGGGGACAATATGTGTATAGCGACTTGAGCATGATCGTTATGCAGCAGGTGGATGAAATGATTACCGCCATGCCCGAGAACATTTATGTACAGCAGCAGCTGTATACACCTTTGGGCATGCAAACGGCAGGTTTCTTGCCGCTTTACCGGTTTAAGCCCGAACAGATCATCCCCACGGAGAATGAGGAGGTTTACCGCCACGCCCTGCTCGACGGCTATGTGCACGACCCGACCGCGGCACTGATGGGTGGTGTGGCGGGCCATGCGGGCCTGTTTGCCAGCGCGAACGACCTGGCGATATTGTACCAGATGATGCTGAACCGTGGCACCTACGGCGGTATTCAATACATCCAACCGGAAACGGTCGACCTGTTTACCGCCAAACAATCGGCAGTAAGCCGCCGTGGCCTCGGGTTTGACCGTTGGGACCCGATTCCTGATCACCACTATCCATCCCAGCTGGCATCGCCCGAAACCTATGGGCATACCGGCTTTACCGGCACCTGCGTTTGGGTGGACCCAAAGTATAACCTGGTGTATATCTTCCTGTCCAATCGCGTTAACCCGACTGTAAGCAACAAACTGTCGAGCTTAAACATTCGTCCACGTATCCAGGATGTGATTTACCAGGCGATTGCGAAAGGCATGTGAAGATGATTTTAGATTTACGATTTTAGATTTGTTTTTTAATTGGGCATTCTTCAAGTAACTTTAAATAAATAGATGGCCCGACAATTCCAAATCGTAAATCGTAATTCGTAAATCTAAAATGAAGTATTTCACCATTCCCCCACCTGATTCCCTGAAGCCTTTTGTAAGGTGCTTCTGGGTGCTGGAGCATGATTTTGGGGAGGGGGAAAACAGCTACGTCTACCGGTCGATAGCCGATAGTTGCGTAGAAATGGTGTTTCATTACCGTGGCCGCTTTAATGAATTGGATTATGCCGGTCAGGCGCGTAACTGGCTTTCGGGTATTCATTTTCAAACGGACCGTTATACCCGCTTTGAGGCAAACGAGAGTTTCGGGATATTCGGCGTTTACGTTTACCCTTTTGCGGTACCCTGGCTTTTTAATGTCCCATCCGAAAAAACCAGCAATGAACTGCTTGACCTGGATACATTTTTCGGGTTTGCGGGTCGGGAGCTTGAAGAAAGGATAATGAGCGCTCCCGATAATGATGCGCGTGTGCAGCTATTAACCCGTTTTCTCGAAAAACGCCTGCTGCGGGCCCGATTTAAGGATAGTACGATCGCTGCAGCCATCAAACATGTCATCCACACAAAACAATGGTGTACTGTTGGTGACCTTGCAGAAAAAACCAATCTTTCCACCCGCCAGTTCGATCGTAAGTTTAAAGAATATGCCGGGTTCAGTCCCAAAACGTACCTGCGCCTTGTACGGCTGAACCATGCCATAAAAGGACACAAAAGCAATAAATCGCTCACACAAATTGCGTACGAATGCGGATATTATGACCAGTCGCACTTTATCCATGATGTTAAAGCCTTCACCGGGTATCACCCGGGTTTCTACTTTTCAGGAAAGGCCGAGGGGACAGAATATTTGTATGTATAACGGCCTGTTTAGATAATTTTAATAAGCATGCCAGGGTAACTTCCTATTGAAATAGCGCCGTCAGGTGCTACAGGTCGGTAGGGAATTCAACATAAATCATTTAGCGCCCCGTAGGTGCGCAACCTTGCAAAGTGATATTTACGCCGAAATCTGGCGGGTGTTCCACACCTGCGGCGTGGGATTTTCGTTCTTTATTCTTTTTCTACCGACCTGCGACCCTACAGGGCCGGGCTTAACTTTATGGGCATTGCTCCATTGGCATAAAAAAAGCAAGGGAAGGTTTTGGGTAACCTTCCCTGCACTCAAGGTATTGCTCAAAAATAATTTTTAATGGGAAAAATCAGGCTACATCCGGAAGCCTGCTTTGGTTTGGGCCAGCCTCTTCGCAAATTTTGTTGATCTCATCGCGAGAAAGGGGCTTGGTCATAAAAGAATTAACGCATGCATATTTTTTTGAATGAAAAACATCAGCCGACCGGATGGAAGAACTCATGATATGCACCTGCACCGTTTTTTTTGACTTACGGTTAAAAGACTCCAGTTCGTCCAAAAACTCCCAGCCGGTAAGTTGCGGCATATCCAGGTCTAAAAATATAACATCGGGCAAAGCGCCTGTCTCCTTATGCTGCTCCAGGTAGTCTAAAACCAACTGGCCATCATAGGTATACGTGGCCTGCTCACAGTAGTAATTGTTATGCAATAACCGCTGCATAATGTAGTGGTCCGTTGGGTTATCATCAATTATTACAAGTTTGCACATGATTGCTTAGGGTTTAAAACTCCAGTATAATTTATCTTAAATCCAGGATAAATATAATATTAAAATATGATAAATATAAAGAACGATATTCAGGCGGGCATTGGCCCTTTAAAAAATTTAGTTTTTGTAAATATTGCCGGCGCTAATTGCCTTTCTGTTTTACATTAATTATTAGGCAATAGGTATGCCATAGTTGATTTTTTCGCTTTTTAACCAATATGACACGCCTTTGCCTTACGTGCGGGCCCACCCGGTGTGGAAAATGGGGAAGTGCTGGGGCAAAATTACCGCTGAATGTCTTTTAAAGATCAGAAGAATTTTGCCATCAAGATAAAGAAGGGTAATCACCTCAAAAACCGGGGAATTTTGTTGGTGCAATTCCCCATATCAACCCCGCCGCAGCCCCCTATCGTCCATCTGCGCCCACAAACAGCTTCAGGGGGGCCAATCATCGTCTAACCAATCATCCAATCAATATGCGGCGAGGCTGGTTTTGGCCAGCAATTTTGCACTTTCGGCAAGTCGTACGAACTCCGATCTGTAACCGTCAGCATCTTCGCCTTTGGCGGCCCGCGCAATGCTGATGTCCTGGTCAAAGGTCGACTGCCCCTTGTTTTGTGAATCGCGCAGCAGCATGCCGAATTCGGCAACGGCGGCAGCAAAGCGAAAATCGGCTGAAGAACTGTTGAACGCAACCGGAGTATCCTTTACCACCACCTGTTCCATTTTGCTCGGCGAAGTATCGGCGGGTTTGTAACGAAATTTGATGGTCGCCATTTCGTCCGACCCGCTTCCGGAAGGTACCGGCTCCGGTTTTTGATATTTAAGCGGATCGACACTGCCAGCATAGTCGTCTTTCAGCCCCGCCGGAACGATCTCGTACAGGGCAGTAACCGTATGCCCCGATCCCATATCGCCGGCGTCTTTTCTGTCGTTATTAAAATCCTCCTTATTTAACATGCGGTCTTCATAGCCCAGCAGCCGGTAGGCCTGCACTTTGGAAGGGTTGAACTCGACCTGTATTTTAACATCCTTAGCTACGGTGTATAATGTACCGGCAAACTCCGAAACCAGTGCCTTATTTGCCTCGGTTATATTATCGATATAGGCATAGTTGCCGTTGCCCTTATCGGCCATTGTTTCCATTTTACTGTCCTTCAAATTACCCATGCCGAAGCCCATAATAGAAATGGCGACCCGGCTTTCCCGCTCTCTTACGATCAGGTGCTCCATGTCTTCGTCGCTGTTTGGGCCCACGTTGAAATCGCCATCGGTTGCCATGATAATTCGGTTATTGCCTTTTTCAAAAAAATTATCGCGGGCAATGCGATACGCCATTTTAATGCCCTCGCCACCGTTGGTTGACCCGCCGGCCTCAAGTGCCTCGATGGCCTCCATTATTTTTAGTTTTTCGTTTCCCGGCGTTGAGCCAAGGGCTACTCCGGCCTGTCCGGCATAGGTAACAATACCTACCCTGTCCTCCGCGCGCAATTGTTCCGTCAGCAGTTTCATCGATGCCTTTACCAGCGGTAGCTTGTTGGGCTGCCCCATTGAACCGGATACGTCGATGAGGAAAACCAGGTTCGAAGGCGGGAGCTTGTCGGTACTGATGGTTTTGGCTTTGAGGCCAATGCGCAGCAAGCGGTGTTTTGCATTCCATGGGGCCGACGAAAGTTCGGTATGAATGGCCACTGGGTCGTTATTGGCCGGGCCTTTCAAATCATACTTAAAATAGTTTATCATTTCCTCAATCCGTACCGCATCGGCCGGGGGCAACTCGCCATTGTTAATAAAACGGCGCACATTGCTGTACGAAGCCGCATCCACATCAACAGAAAATGTCGACAGCGGGCTGCTTTTGGTGGTTTCAAACCCATTTTCGGAAATTCCCTTATAACTCTCGTCGCCGCTTGCTGCCGGGGGAATATAATTCGCGGACGCGCCGTTTGCTGAGGTAACCCGCACCCCGGATACTTTTCCTCGCAAGGCTTTATCGGCTCTTATTTCTGTAAGATTCTTATTATCAACTGTGGCAGTAGCATACCCCAGTTGCGCCGATTGCGTCTGGATGTTCATGGGTTGAGTTACCACCACTTCGTTCAGCGTTGTTGTTGAAGCTTCCAGGTAAACGTCAATAACGTTCCTGTCTTTAATTTTTATCTCCTGGGCGGTATAGCCAATAGCGCTGTACACTAAAATATCGCTTGCATTGGGGACGTTGATACTGTACGCGCCGTTTGTATCAGTTTGCACACTTGAGTTGTTTCCTTTTATCCTTACGGATACACCCGGAACAGGAAGCCCGTCGTCCTTTGCAAAAACATGCCCCGTAATATGACGGGGATCGCTTTGCCTGAATCCGCTCAGGCCCGCAACTATTAAAAGAAATACGAAAATCTTTTTCATAATATTTGTTTTTTACTAATGATGCGCCGGATAGCCGATTTCCATAAGCCATCAAAAAATTTTATTTTAGTCGCCCCGTAAATGAATTTTTTTAACCGGTCAAAAAACCTAAAGGACGCAGACGACAGTGAACTGCTGGCCAGCTACCGCGAAACCGGCGATCTTTCGGTTTTGGGGCGTTTGTTTGAAAAACAAATGCCTTTGGTGTACGGTGTTTGCCTTAAATACCTGAGGGATGAAGAACTGGCCAAGGATGCGGTAATGGGGATATTTGAGGAACTGGTAGATAAGGCAAAGCAGCACGATATCAAACAGTTTGCAGGCTGGCTGTACATGGTAAGCCGCAATTACTGTTTAATGCAGCTTAGGGCGGATAAAAAGGTGGACGTGATCAGTTTGGAAAGCGTTATGGAATTTACGCCCTTTTTGCATCATACAGACGAAAACAGGGAAGCAGTGATGACGGCTTTGGAAATCTGCATGGAAAAACTGCCCCAGAATCAGCGCAGGAGCATCGATCTGTTTTTCTTAAAGGAAAAATGCTATAAAGAAATTGCTGATGTATTGGGATTTAGTTTAAACGAAGTGAAAAGCTACATTCAAAACGGCAAACGCAACCTGAAAATTTGCATGGAGAAAAGCAATGGGTAAAGAGGCGGCCGGCATATCGCAAATAAGGAAGTACCTTAACGGGGAGCTTGATGCCCGCGCTATGCACCGGCTGGAGCGGCAGGCGCAGGACGACCCGTTCTTAATGGATGCGCTGGAAGGTTATCAAAATGCAAAACCCGATCAGCGGGCAAACCTGGACGAGCTTGCCTCGCGGCTAAATAAGCGGGTTTCGGAAAAAAGATCCCGTATAATTCCGTTTAGGATGATCGGTATGGCGGCATCGGTATTGGTAATTTGCTCGGCGGGCGTGTGGTGGCTTTACCAGGGACGTGAAGCGGCAAAAGGTCCCGAAAAAAACGAACTGAAGCAAGCGTTGAATTTACCGGCCGCAAAACCGGCCGGGGACACAGTTGATAAAAAATTAGCGTTGTCGTCCGCGCGATCTGCCGAAAACAAACAGGCTGCCGAACAACCGAAAACAGTTAACGGGAAAGCCGCGGCAAAACCACTAATTGCGGAAGATAAATCAGCAAAGCCATCAATAGTTAGCGAATTAGCACCTGTGCAGGCAAACGCCGATACCAAAGCTGTGCCTGCGGGGCAGGACAGTACGCCACTGAATGAGGTGATTGTAATGAACTACAAATCGTCGAAGAAAAAAGATACGGGGAGGGTAATAACTTTGCGTGAGACACGGATCAGAACGGGGGCGGATACTGCAAGCGAACATCAATTGCAGGCACAGGCGCCCGGTGTAAAGGTATATCCTAACCGTCATGACGCTGATATCAACAAACTGATCACCAGCGGAAGCCTGGGTAACCTGGGCACCAGGCTCATAACAAAGTCGGTTATCCAGGGCAAGGTAATTGCTGAGAATAATGGCCTGCCCATACAGGGAGCTTCGGTAAAAGTGTCGGGGACCAGCCAGACAGCTAAAACCGATGCCGAAGGGCGCTTTAAACTGCAGGCCGATACCAGCCATACCAAGCTTGTGGTGACCGAAAAGGGTTATCAAACACGCCAGGTAAATGCCGCCACAAGCAACCACGATTCAGTAAAAACCATCGCACTTGCTCCGGTAAACAGCGATGACCTGAGCGAAACTGTTGTAACGGGCTATACCTCGCAGGCGAAAGACGCAAATGAAAGGTACATCGCGGCCCATCCTCAAAAGGGATGGACTGATTTCAAAAAGTATTTGAAGGTAAATGCCGTTTCGGCTGACGGGGCAACCGGCCTTGTAAAAGTCACCTTTGCTGTCGACAAGTTTGGCAGCATAAGCGACATAAAAGTAATAAAAGGCTTGAGTGACGCCGCCAACAAAAAGGCGATAAGCCTGATAAAATACGGCCCGGATTGGGTTGGGAATTCAAACAATCACCCCGAAAAGATAACCCTCAGGATAAAATTCGTGAAATAATGGCGCTCTTTAATAGATTATTTTCAGCAAGGCGAATATCAGCCCGGCAATAACTGCCGAAACAGGAATGGTGATGATCCAGGCCCAGATAATATTGATTGTTAACCCCCAGCGCACGGCAGACAATCGTTTGGTTAAGCCAACGCCAATGATAGAGCCGGTGATGGTATGGGTGGTAGACACAGGTATCCCGAAGTACTGAGTGAAAAATAAGGTAATGGCGCCTGCTGATTCTGCTGCAACCCCTTCCAACGGGGTGATTTTGGTAATACGGGAACCCATGGTTTTCACAATTCTCCACCCTCCCGACATAGTTCCTAATGCAATAGCGCTGTAACAAGCCAGGGGAATCCAATTCGGAAGCGGCGCGCCGGCCTTTACAACATGCGACGTTACTACGGCAACGTAAATAATGCCCATCACTTTCTGGGCATCGTTCCCCCCGTGCGCATAGCTCAGCGCAGCTGACGACACCAGTTGCAGTCGTTTAAACCATCGCTCCGAATTGGATGGCCTGGTATTTCTGCAGATAAACAATATCAGAATGGTTACCAGGTAACCTAAAATTAGCCCGATGACAGGCGCCAGTACAATGTAAGCAAGGATGGTTAGAATATAATGCAGGTTAACGGCACTGAACGCGGTTGAGCCCATAAATAATGCATTTGTAATTGCCGCGCCGGCGAAGCTCCCAATGAGCGTGTGCGATGAACTGGACGGAATCCCGAACCACCAGGTAGCCAGGTTCCAGGTAATAGCAGCTACCAGCGCAGCAAGCAGTACCTGCATGGTAATAAAATGCTCCTGCACTATTTTTGAAACGGTATGTGCAACCTTATACTCTTTGGTAAAAAAGTAGACCAGGAAATTGAAGGCCGCAGCCCACAAAACAGCCTGGAAAGGCGTTAAAACTTTTGTTGATACGATAGTGGCGATGGAATTAGCGGCATCATGAAATCCGTTAGTGTAATCGAAAACCAGGGCCAGGCAAATAACAACAATAAGAAGCGGTGTAACCATTAAGCGATCAGGCGTTTTTAACTAAAATTGATTCCATAACATTTGCAGCGTCCTCGCACATATCCGTAGCTGTTTCCAGCGATGACAATATTTCCTTGTACTTGATCAGCCGTATGGCATCAGTCTCATACAAAAACAAATCGGCCACCGCACGGTCGAATACGTGGTCGGCCTGGTTCTCCACACTGTTTATGCGGATGCACGAATCGGCAATATTCCGCACATTTTTCAGGTCTTTTAGCTCCCTTACCGCCTTTTCCAGGTCGGTGCTGCATTGCAGTATCAGTTCTGAAAGTTTTTTAATATGATCGTTAAAATCGTCGATACGATATAAACTCATCCGGTTGGCGGCGCCTTGTATGTTGTCCGCTACATCATCAATGGCCGATGCCAGTTGGTGAATATCTTCCCGGTCGAATGGTGTTATGAAGTTTTTCCCCAACTCCAGGTAAAGCTGGTGCGTTATCTCGTCACCCTTGCTTTCCAATTTATCGATCTGCCTGATCAGCTCTTCGCGGGTTGCGGGGTTTTCAGAATTAACGGTCTCAACCAGCATCGTCGCCATGGCGACAACGTTATTTGCGGCTTGTTCAAAGAGCGGAAAAAAAACTTTTTTATCCTTTGGAACGAAGTATTGGAATATGCTGTTTAGCGACATTATAGGGTAAAATTTGTGCAAAGGTAATTTTGCAATGTTAAGTAAATGTTAATTTTTTAGAACAGATATGTTAGGAAAAGGTAAACTCTGTTTGGATTTTTGCAAGGTAAAACCAAATGTAGAACCAAGACCCTCGGTACTGCGCACGTTGATCGTTTGTTCGTGTGCTTCTACAATGTGTTTAACAATTGCAAGCCCTAAGCCCGATCCGCCGATCTGCCTGGAGCGGCTGCTGTCAGTTCGAAAAAACCGCTCAAATAAGCGTGGGAGGTATTTTTCTTCAATACCGATGCCGTTATCGGTCACTTCAACCAGCACCTGGTCATGCAACTCAAACAGGCTTACGGACGTTTCGCCTTCCTCGTTGCCATATTTGAGCGAATTGTCGATAAGATTGACCAGCACCTGCCTGATCTTTTCGCGGTCGGCATTTACCAATATCGGATCATCGTATTTTTGTTTGAATACTAATTTAATGTTGTGCTGCCTTGCCTTCAGCTCCATCGACTCCATTACATCCTTTATCAGGTCGTTTATTTTAAAGCGGGTTAAGTTTATCGGTATCTCGCCCGATTCCAGTTTGGATATTTCATCCAGGTCGGTGATCAAATAGCTCAGGCGGTCGACGTTCTTGGATGCCTTTGCCAGGAAGTCGAGCGCAAGTTCTTTGTCTTCCAGGCCGTCATCCTGCAGGGCTTCGATATAACCCTGTATGGCAAACAGCGGCGTTTTAAACTCATGCGAAATGTTGGACAAAAAATCCCTCCTGAATTTTTCCTGCTTGCGCAGTTCCTCTATCTCAGTTTTCTTTTCTTTTGCCCATTCCTTAACTTCCAGTTCTACATCGTTAATAGGGTCGGTGCTTACGTGGTCGCCCAGGGCATCGCGCAGGTCGCGCCCTAGTTTTAAATTGTGAATGAGCTTATAAATAAGTTTTATTTTGGAATGAACATATTTTTCCATCAGGTAGTAAAACACGATGAAGCTTGTTACCAGGCTCACAAAAAAAGTGATGCCCACATAGTACCAGCTATGCTGAAAATAATAGTTTACCGTCGACAGCGCGACGGCAACCGACGCAGCGTTAATAAATACCAAAATTCTGAATTTCATAGCGTAAAGTTACAAATAGTGGATGCTGTTTGCAGGTTACAGATTCGTTATTAATTTTTAAACTGTTAGTACAGCCCGGCGATTGCCGAAAGGCTTTTTGACTTAGATGGATGAGGTCGGCTTTCGATTGTGGATATGTTAAAGCTTTCTAATCTCTTGTGGCTTAATTTTTTTTTATAATTGTATTGGAATAAATTATTGATTTACAATCCATGCGAGGAACTTTGTTGTTATTTGGGGGTTTTATGCTGATCTGTTTTACGGGATGCAAGCAAGCGGCATACCAAACACCGCCGCCCGCGTCGTCCGGCAGTTATTTTCCTCAAACTTACGGTTCAACCTGGCAGTACCGCGACTCATTGTATGGTTTGCCCACCGATACTTTCCCGTTAAAGGGGGTAAAAAATGATATTGTCACGTTTACAATGACCAGCGCCACAACCGATTTTAACAGCCTGATCTGTTACAATGCCGATGTCCAGTCGCAACTCGACGGTGAAAGCACAGCGTACTATGCGGTATTGCAGCACAAGTTTTTTCTACTGGTTTCATCGCCGCCCTGGGGATTAACCACCATGCAGGTGATGGTGGATACCGCTTCGGTAGGGTATCATTGGTACAGCAACCCAACACTAACGGGCCTGCTTAACGGCAGCCCTGTGCAGTGCATTAATACGATACTCGAAAAAGGTATTTCAAGGGTTGTTAACGGTGTTACATTTACAAACGTTATTCACACCGGTTCCAATTTCGAGATCAATATCGGCAACAATGGGTTTCATAACATCGCATATTTTGATTTTTACCTTGCTCCGGGCATCGGGCTGATCGAAAAGGATGCCAGCTATTATGGCTATTTGAATGAGACGGAAACCCTGATGACTTATACAATCAAATAAACAAGGGGGCTTCAAATATGCAGGACAAAATTGCATTATTTGATCACCTGGTTGCGGCATTCCCGGCAGCCGTAAGAAAGGGCGATACTATCCCATACACCTCGCTTAACGGGCACATGTATAGTTACTTTTCAAAAGATGGTTTCCTGGCGCTACGGTTGCCTGCAGAGGCGCGAGAAGAATTTCTAAAGAAATATAACACCACCCTGGTTGCGGCTTACGGCATTGTGCAAAAGGAATATGTGACGGTGCCTGATAATTTACTCGAAAAAACCACAGACCTAATTCCCTGGTTCGAAAAAAGTTACAATTATGTAAGTGGTTTGAAACCGAAGGTTGCTAAAAGTAAAAAATAGAAATAACGCTTGCCTAATCTGGCGCGATTATCTTTTAAACAAGTATTTTTCAATCCGTTCGCTCAGCTGGCTTTTATATGTTTTGCTGATTGGCAGGGCTTTGTTTTCCAAGATTACCTCGTCGTTATCTATGGAGTTGATAGCATTAATGGAAACAATATAGGATTTGTGTATTTTAAGAAACTGGTTTTGGGGCAGCCGGCTTTCAATACCTTTAAAGCTCATGTAAGCGACATATTTTTTTTGTTTTGTGTAGATAATCACATGGTTGGATAGTGCCTCGATATAAAGAATATCATCGATGCTTATCTTTTCGATCTTTTGGTTGGATTTGATGAAAAAAAACGGCTCGGTTTGGTGCGAATGGGTGTTAATGCGGCTTTCATAATAATTTTGCGCTTTCAGCACCGCCTTAAAAAAGCGTTCGAAGCTGATGGGTTTTAGCAGGTAGTCGCAAATATTCAGTTCGTAGCCTTCGATGGCATATTCCGGAAAGGCCGTGGTAAATATAACCAGCGGCGGGCTGGGTAAATTGCGCAGAAAATCTATCCCGGTCAATTTCGGCATTTGTATGTCAAGGAAAATAACGTCAATACTATTCCTCTTTAATTCCACGCTGGCCTCGATAGCATTTTTACAAGCGGCGGCGGCATGCAGAAAATCAACCTGGGCAATATGCTCCAGTATGCCATTGCGGGCAATCGGCTCGTCGTCCACAACTAAACAGTTAATTATCATATTGCAGTTTAAGTATGGTTTGGTACATATTGCCCGTGTTGTAAATATTGAGCTCATGTTTCTCGGGGTAAAGCAGCTCAAGTCTTCGTCTCAAATTTTGAATGCCCAGGCCCCCGCTTTGCATCAGGTGTCGCGCGGTTTGGTCCTGTTCGTAACTATTTATCGCCTCTGCCACAAAAAACCGGTCGCCGTCTATCCGGAGTTCGATATGGATCATGTTTTTGCTGGAGTCCTTAAAATTGGAAACATGCTTAAAGGCGTTTTCAACCAGCGGCAGGATAAGGAACGGGGCTATCGAAAAGTTTTCGATCTTATCATCAACGATCAGTTTAATATCCGAGCCCTTTTCCATCCGAAGGGTTTGCATCGCGATGTAGTTTTTTACGTAGTTCAGCTCTTTATCTATCAAGATCTTGTCCGAGGTGCACTCGTACAATTGATAGCGCAGCATTTCGGAAAATTTTTCGACTGATCCCCGCGCCTCGGTGTTTGCTTTATTGATCTGGAAATATATTGTGTTCATGATATTGAAAAGGAAATGTGGGTTGATCTGTGAACGAAGGAACGATAGCTCAGTCGCGATCTTTTCTTTTTCCACTATTTGCAATCTCCTTTCGAGGCGGAATCTGTCAAAAAGGATCTTATAGCTGCTTGCCCCAAAGGCGGCAAGGGTAGTGTTCCAAATAAACAGGTTTATAGAAGGGCCCAGGGTAGTCCATGTAGGGATGATCTCTTTATCATGATTGGTGATATGATCGAACATTCGCGTCACAAAAAGCACAAACAGGCCATAAAAAATGCATATGGCAAAAAAGATGACGGTGAAAGCAGTGAACTTTCTTTTGTAAAGTAACCTGGGCACCAAAACATATCCGCACACATAAAAAGGCGCAGCGTTCAAGCCGGTGGAACACAATACGTTGACAACTTGCGAAAAAACACTGCGGTTTGGACTGTAATAGGTAACAAATGAAAAAGACATGACCGATACCCACATAAATATGTGCAGGACTTTGTATTTATGGATCCATGCGACAAATTTTTCAGACATACCTCACCAAAATATTATTAAGCAATTTACAATCATTATCTGATTTACAGTTTCATTTTGTCACGTTTTTATAGCTGCTCATCAGGTAATTAACTACGGTTGTATAGTCTTTACAAACCGCAGCTGTTTTGCTATTATTTTTAAATCGTTTTAAAAAATATCTCACTAAAAATATTGTTGACCCGCGGGGTTAATTAGTTCGGCAGTTTGTTAGGTTGTTCTTTACGGGCCTTCATCTTTACGGGTGAAGGCTTTTTTGTGCGCAGGCTTCCAAATTTCATAAGCAAATTTTTTTTGCCCTTTTTCCAATATTCTGGTATTTGTGCTACCTTGTTTTAATCAATTACCCGATGAAGCGAAAAACGTTTATCCAAATCAGTGCAGCTGCTATGGCAACCCCGATCATATCACATTTAACCACTTTGCCATTAGGCCAGCAGGAACATTTGACCAATTGGGCCGGTAACCTTACTTATGGCACCGGCAACGTGTTTTATCCACATACGGTGGAAGAAGTGCAGCAGCTGGTTAAAAAGCATCCGAAAATAAAAGGGCTTGGAACCCGGCACTGCTTTAATACCATTGCCGACAGCACCGATAACCTTTTATCGACAAAGAACCTGAACAAAGTAGTTTCGCTGGATACCGCAGGAGCCACGGTTACCGTTGAAGGCGGCATTAAATACGGCGAACTTGCGCCCTACCTGCATCAACAGGGGTATGCCCTGCACAACCTGGCCTCGCTGCCGCATATTTCAGTTGGCGGATCGGTTACCACGGGCACACATGGCTCAGGGGTACACAATGGCAATCTCTCAAGCGCTGTTGTGGGGTTGGAAGTAGTTACGGCTGACGGCAGCATCGTACAGTTTTCGAAGGGTAGTAATGCCGAAAAGCTGAATGCGGCTGTAGTAGGGCTCGGCGCATTGGGCATTCTGACAAAGGTCACCCTAAAAATTCAGCCGACCTATATGGTGCGCCAAAATGTGTTTATTGGCTTGCCGGTTGCACAGCTTAAGGATAATTTTGAAAAAATAATGTCGGCCGGTTACAGTGTCAGCTTGTTTTACGACTGGCAAAGTGAATATATCAACGAGGTTTGGATAAAAAGCCGTATTGGTACCGACCCTGAACAAACCGGGGCCGAATTTTATGGGGCTAAGGCGGCGACCAAAAATCTACACCCTATAATTGACTTGAGTCCGGAGAATTGTACCGAACAAATGGGCGTTCCCGGCCCCTGGTACGAGCGTTTGCCGCATTTTAAGATGGGCTTTACGCCTAGCAGCGGTAAAGAGCTGCAGTCGGAATATTTTGTGCCGCTGCATAATGCTGTGGAGGCTATAGCGGCGGTATCCAAATTGGGCAGCCAGATTGGCCCTCATTTATTTATCACCGAGATCCGCGCGATTGCTGCCGACGACCTATGGATGAGTCCCTGCCGGCATCAAACCTCCGTCACTATACATTTCACCTGGAAGCAGGACACAGAAGCTGTGCTGAAGCTACTGCCGCTTATTGAAAACGAGCTGGCGCCATTTAATGCAAGGCCGCACTGGGGCAAGATATTTACGATGGAGTACAAAGTATTACAGCAACGCTATGAAAAGCTGGTAGATTTTAAAGAGATGGTTGCTGAGTACGACCCGCATGGCAAATTCAGGAATACATTTTTAAACCGGAATATCTATGGCTAAACTCCGGCGCCACTGCTAAATTAAATTCAGGACAACTTTATCCTCCTGACATCCGTAAGTAGATGAAATAGCGGGGCATAAATAAGGAAAGCTGATTGCGGGCAAACTAAATACAAGAATTATTTTTACATTTAATGGCTGTCATACAATTTATTGCCAAAGTCCGTTATAGCAACTATGGTTTAGACGAATATCAATAGGATATGAGAAAAAATTACAAATTATACTTTCCGATAGGTGCCGCTGGATTGTTTTTAACACTACTAATGGCCTCCTGCTCCAAGGATCATTCGACGCCAACGCCCTCGATAAAACCGTTGGCCACATTGGGCCTTTACGAGGTGGACACCAGTATCTACAAAAGAATTTTTATTCCAATTTCGGGAATGGGCACTGCATCGATTCAAACTTATTATCTTGTTTTCGATACCGGTTCTTCCGGGCTTACCATCGATGCACACGGCATTCTGCCTGCATCTATGGTCACCGGCAGCGGCATAACCGTAACTGGCGATTCGGTGGTGGTTAACGGAATAACTGTCACCAACCAAACGGCGATCTTATCTTACGGGAATGCCTCCAGCAGCTCATCCGAATATGGCAACGTGGCTTATGCAACGGTTAAGATAGGTGATTCGAACGGCGCCATTACTACCGGCAGGATCCCTATTTTTCTGTATTACAAAATTGTCGATAACAACGGGGCCGTGCAGGCAGCTCATTCGCAGGACATATTCGGCGTTGGGCCAGGCACCAGTTTTGCAAGCACCGCGATCGGCAGCCCGCTGAGTTACTTTAAAACAACCAATGGTTTGTTAAACGGCTATAAACTCTCCAAACTGGTGAATGCAGATTTCAGCACTTCCGGCAACTACGTGCAGAATTTGCTCCAGATTGGCTTGCTGCCAAGTGATGTAAACCCTTCCAACGGATTTATTATGCACCAGCTAACATATTTTAACCAGGGAGGCTACTCGCCAGATATCGCATCAACGGTCAGCTATAATGGTAACACGGTATCAGCGAGCGTGCTGTTTGACACCGGAACGCCGGCCATTTCAATCGTTGAAAATAAAAATGCGCCAGGCAATATTGCCACCATTCCGGCTAATACCAATATAACGCTAACCACCAACAACGGATTTACTTACAACTACACTACCAGCAGCGGCGACAATATTACGGATGTGGCCAACCCGTCATATACCGGTGACCCGCGTACCATTTTCAGTATAAACTTTTTTACTGATAACGAATTTATAATGGACTACCAGGGGCACGAGATCGGTTTGAAAAATAATTAGAAACGTAGAGACGCAATACATTGCGTCTCCCTCCGGTCAAACCGGAGGCGCGATGCATCGCGTCTCTACCCGTCAAAATTAATACTTCGCAGGTGTGCCCGGTTTTGGAACAGACTCCTGTATAAATTTCCTGAGATTTTCCGTGGCGGTTTGCAGGTCCTCTTTACGCAGGTAAAGCATGTGCCCGCTTTTGTAACCTTCCCATTTTAGCCTGTCCTTTAGCCTTCCGCTCGGGTCAAGCTGCCATAAGCTGTACTTGGCATTAAAATAATCACAGGCGCCGTCAAAATAGCCTGATTGGATAAGCAAATGCAGGTATGGATTTTGAGCGATAGCCTGGCGCAGATTTTCGCCTGTATGATCATTTTTGTCGTCCCATGGCCAAACGTTGCCAAACATATTGTATTTGAGATCAGTTTTGTAATTCAGCTCGTCGCGCAGGTAAATATTCATTGCCGGGGTAAACTCGTGCAGCCATGCAGTTAGCTCAGCGTTGTAATCGGGGCTTCCGCCGTAGGCCTGCCGGTCGATGCCCCTGTAGCGGGAATCGAGCCGTCCGATAGTGAAGCCCTTGTCGCGCAGCAATTCTTTCCAAAACAGGTCGTACGATACATCCAGGTTATTATCAAGAATGACTTTTTGCGACAGCCCGCTATACTTCGCCATTTTGGCTGCTATCTCCTGTTTTTGTGCGTCATCGATAAACCCGCCGCGCGACATGGCCGGGATCAATTCATTTATGGTGAAATTTTCAACTTCAGGCAGGAAGGCGGTAAGTTCTTTTTGCTGGTATTCGGGCGAGAGCATGCCGTGATACCAGGCCGTTGCGGCAAAATATGGCAACCTTAATGCCTCCTGTACCGGTCCGCCGCGCTCGATGCCGAGATCGGTTGGCGAAACCAGGATCACACCGTTCAGGTACATCCACTGGGCGTCCTGCAGTTCCAGGGCCAGGCCTGACACCCGGGTTGTCCCGTAGCTTTCGCCGATGAGGAATTTTGGCGAAGCCCAGCGGTTTTTACGGGTAACAAAGGTGTTTATCCACTCGGCCAGGTATTTAATATCTTCGTTCACACCAAAAAACTTTGAGCCCGGGGTGTCCTTGTTTACAATACGTGAATAACCGGTATTAACGGGGTCGACATAAACAATATCGGCTACATCAAGGATAGAATTGCCGTTGTCGGTCATACCGTAGGGTTGTATTGGGTAGCCTTCGTTATCCACATTCAGCCTTCGCGGTCCTGTATAGCCAATTTCCATCCAAACAGATGGGGTGCCCGGGCCGCCGTTGAACGAAATAACCAGTGGCCTGGTCGAGCGGTCGCTTACGTCGTCCCTTTCATAGTAGGTATAAAAAACGCCCGCAACAGGCCGGCCATCCTCGTCCCAGATAGGCATGCTGCCAGCGGTGGCTGTATAAGCAACAGCCTTCCCCTTGATCGTTACCGTATGTTTGGTAACAATCGCCGAGTCGACCTGCAAAACGCGGCTTTTGGTAATGGGGTTCGGGTTTTTTGGCGGTGTGGCAGCCGGTTGCTGAGCAAGCGCTGCTGTTAAAAAGCAAAGTAATGCAATTGAAGTAAAGAATTTCTTCATGATATGGGGGATAATAAGTCAGTTACGGTTTACAGATTGAGCCGGAAAACTGCGATTTTCCGAGCGTCATCAGTTCAGGTACAATACTAAACTTTTCCTGTTGTATTTGCAATCTCACGGTGAATAAATGGAGCATGATACCATTAACCGGTAATGCCAGCCATTAAAATGGTGTATCCGCGGTGACACAAATCCGCCTAAAAGGCCGCAAGTCGCTGCAGGGCAGCCGTTAGTTCCGTTACGGCGCTTTTATATTCGGGGGTGTCGAAATAGCCATTTCCGGCGTTGCCTGCCGCCGGACCAGTTTGTGGTTTCAACAATCCATTGCACCTGGCCGCATAGCTGGCACAAATGGTGAGCTGGTTTAGTATGCCGTATATTTTGCTTTTCGAGGCCTTCAGTTTAGCGGTCGCCGCTTGTTCTTCCGCCTCGTATTTTTTTTGCTGTTTTTGCAGGGCGGCATTTTTTATATCCAGTTTGGCCCTTGTCACGTCGAGCTTTGTCTTCCACGTACCTAATTGAGTGCCTATGCTGTCGACCTGTATTTTCTGTTTGCTCAGCGCGGCTACGGTTGCGGGCTTCCGGTCTTTTGCTGGCATAGCATTGTTGGCATTTGCCCCTTTGTTGTATTTGGCCAGCATGGTTGTGTACTTTGTGCCGAGCGCGTTGTAGTTATTCAAGTCGGATTTATAGGGATCCACGTCCTGCTTGCTGAAAGTTGTGACGGCGGTTACATATTCATTCTTTTCGGTTTCCGCTTTAATAAGCTCGTTTTGTTCCGCCGTTGCTGCCGTTTTTTCAGTTGCCCCGTCTGCTAACAGCGCTTTAGCAGCTGTTTCGGCACTTGTTATCGCTGCAGGCACGTCTGCGGCAGATGGAATCTTCTTCGGGTCGGGCAACAGGTATGTTTGATGGCTGACGGGAGTAACGACACTAATAACCTGGCCGAGACCGGGCGATGAGATCAAGCAAATAAACCAGGCGGCTAACACCCCGAAAAACCGATTTTTAAAAAAACTCTTTTTCATACCCGTTTTCTTATAAAAAACCTACCTGGCTGGCGCCGCGTATATCTTCAGTCCGAGGATACCTACCATGATCAGCGTCATAAAAAAAGCTTCCGTCCACGAAATGCGCTGGTGAAAAAATACCAGCTCCGAAACTTTTAAAAAAATCAGTGTGGTTGCCGTCCAAACCGCAAAGGCCATCGCCGTGGGGATTTGTTTAATAGCTGTTGAGAAAAGATAAATATTAGCCAGCCCAAACAACACATAGCCCACGAAGGGAAGTAAAATCGGCAAGCCGCCGGGCCACTTGTAAAAGGTGGTGATGCCCAGTGTCTTCAGGTCGCTGAATTTCATGAACTTCAGGCAGAAGGTCCACGCAGTTTCGCAGGTTGCAGCTAGTATAAGGAATATCCAGGCCAATACTTAAAAAGTTAAATTTCGGCGCAAGATATAAATTTTCAGCAGTATGAAAGACTTCCGATCTTTTTAGTTGTACCGGGCAATCGTGTCTTCCTGGCTGGAGATAACCCGGGCTGGAACTCTTGTAATTTCGGGCTCCGAATCTGGCAAGTTTGCGATGTTTTCGCCTTTACCGAAAGTAAAAAGTTTTTTTAACGCAGCAATCGTATTTGGCCTTAACTCATAATACCATTTAAACCACTTGTGCTTTAACAGCTTTTGCTCATCAAAACGCTTTACCGAAAATGCATGTTGTAAAAAATAGTCCTTTGGATAGTCATAATACAGCCCCCAGTTATCGCGCTGGTCGCCGGGTTTTTTGCCGGGGTCGTAAACGGTTCCGAAAAGGTAATCCCAAATTGAAAACTTGGTTGCAAAATTTGCATGAAACACCTCGCGGTAATTGGCGTGATGCCACAGGTGCAACTCTGGTGAGTTGAGGAAATATTTCAGCTTGCCAAACTTCACATCGACATTTGCATGGATGAACATGCCGAACATGGCATCCAGCAATGCCTTGATCGGAATTACTTCAGGATGTGCGCCGAGGATCACAATGGGTGCAAACTCAACTGTTTGGTTAATGATAATTTCCACCGCATGTGACCGCGAGCCGGCAAGAAAATCAACGTGTTTTACCGAGTGATGTGCTTCGTGTGTACGCCATAGCAATTTGCTGGCATGCTGCAGGCGGTGGAAGAGGTAGATATAGAGGTCGTGTGTTACCACGAAAAACAATACCTGCTCGGTGATGCTCCATGATCTGAAAAACGCAAACCCGTGCCAGTGTATGGCATGTTGTATTACCGGGATGATATAGTTGAAAATGAGGATCTTTAAAAAATAACTTTGAATGAGCGTGTACCAGACAAAGTCAATCCAAAAACCTTCCCTGAAGAAGGGCAGGCCCTTGCGATACGGCGAAATACGCTCCCAGGCAATGATAAAGGCTACCCAGCAGAACAGGATAATAGTTGTTATTTGGATCAGCGTCATGCGTTGTTCAAAGTCTAAAGCCGAAAATTAGCCATTTTCGGGCATCCGGCGAATGACAGATGTCATTTTTTACATTGCTTACAAAATACGCATGCAAAACTTCGCCAATTTTAATGAAATATTAACCGATGGCGATGGGGTTTAAACCCATCGCCATGCGGAAATAAAATGTATTTATATCACCAGTCGCGCCGATTAGGCTTTAGACTTATACTCCTCGCTTATATTTACCCGAAGCCGCTTCATCGGCCCGATCTCCGATTCGTAAACTTTTTTCACGCCATCTCCGGCTGCAATTTCTACGTCACGGATATCGCGTACCAGGCGCTGGAAGCCTTGCGGCTCAACCGATGCAGCATGATCCGACCCCCACATGGCGCGGTCGAGCGTAAAGTGACGTTCAACAAAAGTCGCGCCCATGGCTACAGCGGCAACGGTAGTGGCGAGGCCTGTTTCGTGACCAGAATAACCGATCGGTACGCCCGGATATTTCTCGCCCAATGTTTTGATCATCCTTAAATTCAATTCTTCAGGTTTACATGGGTAAGCCGAAGTAGAATGCGCGATAAAGAGTGGGTAATTCCTGTCAAAAGACCAAACCAGGTTCACAGCATCCTCAATTTCCTTTATGGTCGACATCCCGGTTGACAACATCAAAGGCTTGCCGGTAAGCAATATCCTTTTGATCAATTGAGTATCAGTAAGCGAAGCAGAAGCAAGCTTATACAAAGGGGTATCAAACTGTTCCATAAAGTCAACAGCTTCCACGTCCCAGGTTGATACAAACCAATCGATCCCCACTTTCTTGCAATATTGATCGATCGTAGCATACTCAACGATCCCGAATTCAGTTTTGCGCTTGTAGTCGATGTATGACATACGGCCCCAGGGTGTATCGCGCATGATCTCCCATTGATCCTTGGGAACGCAAATCTCCGGCGTCCGCTTTTGGAATTTCACAGCACTCGCATGTGCTGCTACTGCTTCGTCGATCAATTGTTTAGCAATATCAAGGGAACCATTGTGGTTAATGCCGATCTCGGCGATGATATAGCAAGGCTCGCCGGGGCCGATCTTTACACCGCTGTTTAGTGTGATGACATCAGATGCGCGGCCGGAAACTTTACCGCCCTGGTGCGCCAGGATGATCTTTTCAGCTGCTTCCCTGAAACAGCCGCTGCCGCCGTTTGATTCGCAAACCAAACTGGCAATATCCTTAACAAAGGATATCGCATTGGCCGGGCATATCGAAACGCCCACCATTTTCATCACTTCCAGGTCATTTACATCATCGCCGATGAACGCGATCTCTTCGGCTTTTAGCCCAAGGCGGCTCATGATTTCCTTCAGTACTGCTGGTTTATCCTTTACACCCAGGTGCAATTCAGTGATCTTCAGTTTTTCGGCACGTTTTGCCACTGATGGCGAAAGCTCGCCGGTGATGATGCCGGTTTGCACACCTGCCAAATTACGCAGGCGCTCTGCACCCATTCCGTCACGGATGTCGAATTTTTTTAATTCTTCCCCCGCTTCGCCGTAGTAAACGCCGCCGTCGGTTAGTACGCCGTCACAATCTGTGAGGAGTAATTTGATTCGTGAAAGTTTTGCTTCTAACATATTTTTAATGTTTAATTGGGTTCAAAAATTATATCGCTGTCCATCCGCCGTCGACCACCAGGTTTGCCCCGGTCATATAAGCCGATGCATCGCTCGCCAGGAACACCAGCGCGCCCTGGTAATCCGTAGGCTGCGCCATGCGGCCCAGCAGGGTTTTGGCGGAATAATTCTGTATAAAAAATTCGTTCTGGGAGTTTTCAACCCCTCCCGGGGATAAGGTATTTACGCGCACACCCTTATTGCCCCAGTAGGCTGCCAGGAAGCGTGTGAAATTCACCACTGCACCTTTGGTTACCGGGTAAACAGGCGACTTATAAAAGGTTTGTTCGCCGCACTCGTTGCGGTAAATAGATTGGTCAGGACCGACTATACCATAGGTTGAGGCAATGTTGATGATGCTGCCGCTATGCTGCTCAGCCATAACTGAACCAAACACCTTTGATGCAAGAAATACCCCGGTAACATTTACGTCGAGCGACTTTTTAAATGCATCAAGCGGGTAATTCTCAAATGCCGACAATTCCTTCGCCATGCCCGGGTTTTCGAACATGTCGTTAATAGCAGCATTATTCACCAGCACATCGATTGAGCCATAACGGGTTAATATCTGGTCCCGGGCGCTCCTTAAGGAGGCTTCGCTCGTAACATCTATCTTTAGGCCGCCGTGTTGCTCCCCAAGACCTTCGGCAAATGCCACGCATGCAGCCTCATTCATATCAGCCACCACCACGTTGGCACCTGCTTCTGCCAGGGCTTCACAGTGCTTTTTGCCCAACAAGCCCAAAGCCCCGGTTACTATCGCGGTTTTATTTTGTAATGAAAATAGGTTAGTCATTGGTCACTGATCATTAGTCATTAGTGGCTTTTGCAAATCTTTTCATCATTCGCACATCCGCATATTTGCACATCCGTACATCATCAAACCGTTTTTGGTTTGATATTATAATTGTTCACCTTACGGAAAACGGCTTCCAGCACTTCCCCTTTCAAATATTGTTTAACGTTCCCGCTTTGGATGGCCTCCTTCACAATCGGCAGCACATCACGGTAAGCGGAAAGCGTATATTCGATATCCTCGTCGGTGTGACTGAAGCACATGTTATGGAAACCAGCCCAAAGCACCCCGCGTTTGATCATTTCCTGCTGCATCAGCGCCTTTACTTCAAGGCCGTTGCCAGCTTCGGGTGTAAACGTCACCATCGAGCGGCAGTTGTAGCCAATACAGCGCGTGTAAATATCCATGCCCAATTCAATGGCAATCTGGTTGTAGCCGTCCTTTAACAAAGCACCTTTCTCATCCAGGTATTTCGGCACGTTTTTCTCGCGCAGCTCATTGATGGTAGCAATGGTAGCCGCCAGCGAAAGCGCCTCGCCGCCGAAGGTTGTATAACTGAATACAGCCGAGTTCAATAGCTCCATTACATCCGCGCGGCCGGTCAGGAATGCAATAGGCATACCATTGGCGCAGGCCTTGGAGTAAACCGCCAGGTCGGGTTTTACTCCAAAATACTCCTGCGCACCACCGATGGCGATGCGGAAACCGGTCCACATTTCGTCAAATACCAGCAGGGTTCCGTTGGCTTTGCATACTTCCGCCAGCTCACTCAAAAAGCCGGGTTTCGGCGCTTCGAAAATGAAGGGTTCGAGGATCAGCGCTGCAACAGTATCATCCAGCGATGCTTTGATCGATTCAATATCGTTATACTCGAAAGTATAGGTCATGTTTTGAATGACCTCCGGGATACCGGCATTACGGCTGGTGATGCCTATATACCAATCGTGCCAGCCATGGTAGCCGCAGCAAAATACTTTATCGCGTTTGGTGAAGGCGCGCGCTACGCGGATAGCTGCCGAGCATACATCCGCACCGGTTTTGGCAATTTTAACCGCTTCTGCATTCGGGATGATCTGCTGTAACAATTCCGACACCTCTACTTCCAGCGGATGCATCAGCGAAAAAGTGATACCGTCCTTCAACTGCCTGGCGATCGCCTCGTCAACCATGGGGTAACAATAACCCAGGGAAATGGGGCCGATGGCCGCGTTATAATCAATGTATTCGTTGCCGTCAACATCCCATACGTGGGAGCCTTTGCCTTTTTGTATATATTTTGGCGCTACGCCTTTGGTAAACTGGCCAGGGCCTTTTGCTAAAGTTTGCGTAACGGGTTTTTGAACTTTTAAAGCACGTTCGTAAAGTTCGTTTGACTTGGTTATGTCGGGATAATCGGGGTTAAATTTTACAGAATTTGGCATATCAGCAGGTTTTATTATTCGGAGAATTGAGGTGTTAGTATTTCGGGTTGTTTATAAAAAATATTGTAGCCCAATATTTTTTCAGCGATTTGTTTGCCGGTAAAGCCTTCGTGGTGAAGCACGTTTGGCAACAGCGAGGGCTTAAACCACTTTTCATTCAGGGCAAAGGGCAGTACATTGGCGGTAAGCGCATGTTTCAGCAATACTTCAGCCACAATGGTGTACAAGCCGCCGGTAATAAAATGGTCTTCGAGCGTAACGGTGAGCTTGCTTTCGCGCGTAGATTCAACAATTGCCCTTTCGTCTACCGGTTTCAGGCTGCGCATGTTAATCAAACCGACCGACAGACCTTCCTTTTTTAGGATGTCAGCGGCAACAAGCGCTTGCTCGAACAAAAGACCATAGGTTAAAATGGTTACATCTTCACCTTTTGAAATAACTTCGGCTTTGCCGATCTCAAAAGGCGAGTGCACATGATCCGTTTTGCGGGTGTTAATCCGCACATATGCCGGGCTTGGGTCGTTCCATATCTGCGGAAGCATTTTTACCAGGTCGTCTTCATCCGCCGGTGCAAAAACCCTCATGTTGGGTATGCCGCGCATCAGCGAGATATCCTCAACAGCCTGGTGCGTCGGCCCGTTCCCATCCGACAAAAAGCCGGGAATAAAGCTGCTTAATTTTAATGGCAGATTGGGTATGCCCGCATCGGTGCGCACAAATTCAAAGGCACGCATCGTTAAAAACGAGGCGAGCGCATGCACCACCGGGATGCGGTCGCGCAGGGCCAGGCCAGCTGCCGCACCGATCATGGTTTGTTCGGTTATACCAGTATCGATAAACCGGTTGCCCAGCTTGCCGGGTATATTGCGCACGAGCGCGCGGTTTTCAGCCGTCATCACAACGAAGCGTTCGTCGGCTAAAGCGGTTTGCGTTAAAAGTTCTTCGTAGGTCATTCGCTTATCTCACTACTAATGTTTCCGATGTTAAATTGGTTAAATGCTCGCCGTGCAACTCCTTCAAAAGATCTTCCACTTCGGTCGTGTTAAAATTGCAGAACCAGCGGTCGGCACGGCGTTCAATGCTTGGCAGCCCTTTTCCGCGAACGGTATCCGCGATCACCACGTTTAATTTACCTGCTTGAAAAGGATAAGCCGAAAATGCCTCATGAAGCGCCTCAAAGCTATGCCCGTCAATGCGTTTCACCACGGCGCCAAAGGCTATAAATTTATCCTGCAACGGCTCCAGCGGGATCAGTTCTTCTGTAGGCATATTCGCCTGGAAATGGTTGCGGTCTACCACGAAGATCAGGTTGTCCAGCTTATAGGCGTTGGCCACCAGCACGGCTTCCCAGCAGGTGCCTTCGTTCAGTTCCCCATCGCCCATAATACAAACTACCCGGTTTTTGCCGCCGCGGATTTTGATATCTAATGCAACGCCTATTGCAACCGATGGCAGATGGCCCAGTGAGCCGGAATGAAATTCGATACCCGGAATATGTGTATTTGGGTGCCAATAGATATGGTCGTTGATCGACAGGTGATTTTTAAGGCGGTCTTTTTCCAGCAAACCCAGCTCGGCGAAAGTGCCGTATAGCGCAGGCACATCATGCCCCTTTGAAAGGAACAAGTAATCTCTGTCCGGATCTTCCAGGTTATGCGGATTGATATTTAAAAAGTTTGAATACAGGTAAACGATCAGATCGGCGGCGGAAAGGGACGCGCCGACAAAACAACCGCCGTCAGTCGACATGCGAATGATGTGCTCCCTTACTTTTAAGGCCGTCGCTTCCAGCTGATCTACAGGTGTTTGTACACTATGCATTTATTTTATATTAAGAAATCAAAGTTAGAGGCTTATTTTTTATATTTTGTTAACTAACAGTAACTTTTGTTTGCCCTGCCGAGATTGTTTTTAATTCGTTTAAGTGATTGCGGTACCAGTTTACTCCGGCGTATTGCGCGTTGATCTCATAAATTTCGGGCTTTTCTTCCAAAAGCTGCACTATGTCTCGACAAGAAAATGTAGGGTTTGCCGGATATAGGTCTTCAAAAACCCGGTTAATGAAATCGTAGTCGGCCTTATAGTCGATAGTAAAGCGGTGCGACATGGAATAATCTTTACCGCTATTCCATACTATGTTTCCGATCCGGAATTTATCCGGATTCTCCCAGATATAAGGCGTGGTGTGCTCCAGTTCCAGCTGACGGCTGGCTTCCTGCCAGGTTTTTTCAAGACAGGCCATCGTCATGATCTCCACGTCATTTCCATCAGGGAAAGTGGCCGGATGCAGGTTGCTCACGTAGTCGTATTGGCCGGGGGCGTCAAAATAAAAGTCGAGTACCTCGTCAATAATGCGGGGATCGATCAATGGGCAATCGGAAGGGATTTTTAATACAGCGTCTGCCGGGTGTTTTTTGGCGGCCTGGTAATGGCGATCGAGCAGGTTGTTGA
Organism: Mucilaginibacter sp.; assembly: GCA_035656115.1. Classification (GTDB taxonomy): domain Bacteria; phylum Bacteroidota; class Bacteroidia; order Sphingobacteriales; family Sphingobacteriaceae; genus Mucilaginibacter. The sequence goes on along the minus strand of DASRTD010000082.1, from coordinate 15,507 downwards.
GGCTCCCGCGAAAACAGGGTACACCTATGTGTACGGCTTCCTGTTCAATGATATCATCGGACTGCTCTTGCGATGCGGCTATGACGATCAGCGCCTTGTGCCGGATCATTTGCAGGCGTTCTACCATCCGGTATAGCAGGCTTTTTCCGAGTATGGGCATCATCACCTTACCGGGCAACCGGCTCGACGACATCCTTGCCTGTACAACTATTACCGTATTATCGCCCATAAACTCCCAATGTTTTACATCTTCAGGCATACTGCACCTTGCGTGGTTCGGTTTCAGCCGGGAATGTAAATTGTTTCAGAAAATCCTCTTTTCTGCCGTCAAAGTTAATATACGCCCGGCAAATTTGTGCTATTTTTTTTGCCGAGGTACCACCGTTCTGCTCGGGAGCAAGGCGTTTCAATGTCTCCAGGTCGAAATAAGAATGTACTTTTTTGCCGAGGATGATACCGGTATAAACTACCGTAGAGTATTGCGTGATGAGCTCGCTGCAATTTGCTATCATGTGACTGGTATTGCCACTACTGAAGATCAAAGTGCCTTCTGGGGCATGTTTCTTTATTTCTGCTTCGGCCCGGTTTACATTTTCGTTAGGATGCAATTTAAACAGCAATTGCCGGCCATTGGCAATTTTTGCAGCGTGCCTTATAAAGGCAGCGCGGTTTTCATAACGGCAGGTTTCGCGCATGTCCGAAGTTGCCACCATCACATAGTCGCGCAACGGGAAATCATTTTTAATAAACTCAAGCTGGTTGTCGTAATTGGGGATGCCGGTTACGATGAGTTTTGAAGCATCGGTACCATAATCGGCAAAGTAATTTTTATAGCCCTCAGAAGCAGTACAGTAAATGTCGCAAACATTGGTGGAGCCGTTTAGCGAGGTGTCGCCGGTGTAGTAAGCCGGTAAACCGAATGCTTTTACCAGGCCGGTAAGCAGTGTGGGCTTATCAATCATCCCTTCCTGTACCCAAATGGTTTTGGTTTTCCTGAATTTTTTTGCCACGATCATATCGCTGCAGTTAACCACCAGGTCGTATTGATTTTTTTCACCCTTGTAGTCGATTTGGGCTCCCTGCAGTCGAAGGTAATGTTCCGACTTTATTTTGAAACTGTCTGCTACTACCGTCCCGTTAGCGAAGGGGGTGTATTTTAACACCGCCCTCATTGCGGCGTTATCGGGGAATATCTGGCTAAACCAGCAGTCAAAATCATGCAAATGCCTGGAAATCTGGTGCATTTGAGAGGTTTGGTTTATAGAGCCGGTAATAAACAGTATCTTCTTCCTCATCTCAAATCATTATAAATTTTTAAAGCTACAAATTAGGTTTTGCCTTTTATTAATTGGAGATCAATGTTAATGTCTGCTTAACTTTTGCTTAACTTCCTGGTTAGAAAGAGTTATCGCTTAGATGCGTATTGGTCAAACAAAGTTACAAAAGGTTTATTGGAATATTAAAAGTCGCTCAGTAAAAGAATTAATTCCAAGTGCGGTGCACTAAATTTGGCGCATGCCGCGAGGCATAGAAACGCAGCTGTTTACCAGAGAAATCTGCTTAACTTCAGCCTACTTTCACACTTATCTGCTATTTTTGCCGTTTTCCATATTGTTATGAGCGAAGAACGGTCGTTAAATTTTTTAGAAGAAATAGTTGAAGAAGACATTGCATCCGGCAAAAATGGCGGCAGGGTGCTTACCCGTTTCCCGCCCGAGCCTAACGGTTACCTGCATATTGGCCATGCCAAGTCTATTTGCTTAAATTTTGGCCTGGCGCTAAAATACGGCGGCAAAACTAACCTCCGGTTTGACGATACCAACCCGGTTAAGGAAGATATTGAATATGTTGACAGTATAAAAGAAGACGTAAAATGGCTTGGCTTTGAATGGGCCAAAGAGTTATATGCGTCCGACTACTTCGACCAATTATACGACTTTGCAGTTATCCTGATAAAAAAAGGACTGGCCTATGCTGATGACAGCTCAGCCGAGGAGATAGCCGCACAAAAAGGCACGCCAACAGAACCCGGCACGCCAACCCCGTATCGCAGCCGCAGCGTGGAAGAAAACCTGCAGCTGTTTGCCGATATGAAAGCCGGCAAATATCCCGACGGCGCCAAAGTGCTGCGGGCTAAGGGCGACCTGGCTTCGCCCAATATGCATATGCGCGACCCGCTGATGTACCGGATCAAACACGCGAACCACCATCGCACCGGCGATGCCTGGTGCATTTATCCGATGTACGATTTCGCGCATGGGCAGTCGGATGCGATTGAGCAGATCACCCATTCCATCTGCACGCTGGAGTTTATCCCTCACCGCGAACTGTACAATTGGTTTATCGAAAAGCTGGAGATATTCCCATCCAAACAATACGAGTTTGCCCGTCTCAACCTCAACTATACCGTAATGAGCAAGCGCAAGCTGTTGCAACTGGTTAACGAGAAATATGTCGAGGACTGGGACGACCCGCGCATGCCCACCATCAGCGGTTTGCGCCGCCGTGGTTATACCCCTGCCTCAATACGCGATTTCTGCGACCGCATCGGCGTGGCCAAACGTGAAAACATGATCGATGTGAGCCTACTGGAGTTTTGCATCCGTGAGGACCTGAACAAAACCGCCTGGCGCCGCATGGTCGTGCTTGATCCAATCAAACTCGTCATCACCAACTACCCGGGAGATCAAACCGAAACAATGTTCGGCGAGAACAACCCGGAAGTGGAAGGCGGCGAGGGCGGTCGGGACATCCCCTTTAGCCGGGAGTTGTGGATAGAGCGCGAAGACTTTATGGAAGAACCGCCAAAGAAGTTCTTCCGCCTCGGTGTGGGTTTATCCGTAAGGCTTAAGAGCGCTTACATCGTAACCTGCACCGGGTTTAAAAAGGATGACGAAGGCAACGTGACCGAAGTGCATTGTACTTACCTGCCCGAAAGCCGTTCCGGCAGCGACAAAAGCGGACTTGTAGTGAAAGGCACTATACATTGGGTGAGCGTTCCCCACACCAAAACCGCCGAAGTGCGTCTTTACGACCGTCTTTTCCATGTGGAAGACCCCTCAAATGAGGACGGCGATTTTAAAGACTATATCAACCCAAACAGCCTGCAGATACTGCCCAATGCTTATATCGAGAACGATTTGGCTAATGCCATCCCCGGCAAAGGTTACCAGTTTATCCGCAAAGGGTACTTTACGCTGGATAACCGCTCGACGCCTGAAAAGTTGGTGTTTAACCGGACGGTGACGTTGAAGGATGGATGGGTGAAGAAGTAAGTAGCAGGTTTTAGTTGCAGTAGCAGTCGCTTTTTTTTACTGCTACTGCCACTGCTACTTTAAAATTACGGGTTGTATTTGGATACCACATTATACAGCACATTTAAATCCAGCTGGGTTAGCTTTGGCCTGATGTCCGTTTGAACAAAGTGGCGTTTAAAGGCTACGATGGCTGCGTTAATGTCCGAGGTATCATACCCTATCAGTTTCAGCGCGGTTACATAGTCAAAATCGGCGGGGGCAAGTTCAAGGATGTCGTCGCTCCAGTAGCCGAAGCCGTGGGCCGCCAGGGTTTTCCAGGGGAAGAAAGGTCCCGGGTCGGGTTTGCGTTTGGGGGCGTAGTCCTGGTGACCGATAAAGTTTGCCTGCGGGATGTAGTATTCTTTTTTCAGTTGCGCCAGCAGCACCAGCAGGCTGTTGATCTGCGCATCGGTGAAGGGTTCATTGCCGTTGTTGTCTATCTCTATCCCTACCGAGCAGCTGTTCATATCCGTTACGCTGCCCCATTTGCCCGCGCCGGCCTGGTAGGCGCGCAGGTAATCGTTCACCATGTGGTAAACCTTGCCGTTTTTGGCAATGACGTAATGCGCACTCACCTGCGAAGCGGTTACCGTAAAGGTATGCAGCGTTTGCCCTATCGAATCCTGCGCGGTAAAATGGATGATCACAAAATTCGGCTTACGGATACCAAAATTCACGGTGCCCACCCAATCGGAGGGGATTTGGCGGCCGGTGCTGTCGGCCAGGGAATCGGGCAGCTGGGTTTGGATGGTTTTTACGTAGCCTTTGGTTTTGTCGCGGTAAACTTTATTGGTAAGCGCGTATGGGCCTTTTGGCGAGCAGGACGCCGTTGTGAGCAGTAGCAGGATAAAGTAGCAGTAGCAGTATTTCATCGGTAGCTAATTTAAACAATTTTGGGGATTTAGGCTTGCCGGCGGGGGCCTTTTAAGGCGCTTACTGTTGCAGCGCGAATGTGTGACGGATGAAGCAGGCTATACATCTGCAACACTCCCTTTTGTCAATCAGGCAGTTACAGCTAATGGGTGCAACAGCTTGCAACACCCCCCAAAAACAGTAATTTCTTAGCACGTTGATTATCAGCCTTTTGGTGTTTTGCCTGCTGTTTCACCTTTCGCCGATCAAATTATTGGGGCTCGTTAATCATTTATCCTAAAATCTGCTATATCCGTAAATACATCTTGCCTTATTGTTCTTCATTCTTTTTCCGGACCGCCTTCTCAACCTGCTTTTCATCCGCTTTTAGTCGCCGCTCCAGTTTTTTTACGTCTTCGGCGGCGGGTAACGCCTCTGGTCTGACGCCGCGTTTTAATAATATTTCCCGGACGGCCTTGTTGTTATCAACATGCTCTTTCGAAATATTTTGTTCGTTGTTCAGGTCCTTTTCAATAACGTTGTGGCTGGTCAACTCGTTCGCAAAGTCTTTCGCTTTTATGGTTAAGGTTGGCAGAAAATCAGCAAGCGGCTTTGAAGCTGGCACCCCAAGCTTTTTCTTCATGTCATTCGTGCTGAAACCGCCAAACAGCGCCTGGTCGCCTTTTGACCTGATGTTGGCGAATCCGGCGCCGTCAACCCCGCGTTCGTACAAAACGCCCGACAACGTTTTTTCCGATTTCGACAACTTTTCACGTGCCGCAACCCGGTCAACGTCCAGCAGGCGCTGCTCAATTATCTCCTGTTTGCGGGTTTGCACTGCAAAATAGGTTTGCGCAAAGGCTATCGGCTGCTTTGAAGGGTCGCCGTTTTGTGCTATCAGGTAACAGGCATAGCGGCTCAGGGCTATATCCTCTACTTCTCGCTGAGCACCCTTAGCAATAGCGATCATTTTACCGACATCGGCAAAATGATCTGAAACGCTGGAACCGGCGTTTTCACAAGCTTTTTTTGCTTTCTCTATAACATTCAAAAAATTTACCCACTTGGTATACCCTAAAATTTCCTGCAATTCGCGAGCGCTCCAGCACTCTACTCCATTGTAATTGTAACAAGCTTGCTCAAACTGTCCAAATAATTCTAAAATGACTTCCTTTTTCATGGTTCGGTTTATAAAAGCAATATAGCCAACTGGCGCAAAATAATGGAGTGTTGTTGAAAATATTCGCAATCCTGCCGTTTTTGTTACGTCTCGGAAATGCCCCCTGCCGTCGACACCTTTTTGATACGCCGCGCGCCCGGGTGCGTAAGACTAATCGAGTTGTAAATTTTCTTATCTTTACTTGATTAAAACAACGACTGCCAGCAGCGGCCCCGGTTATTTCCGGCCATTTCCAAATAAACCCCAAACGCTAAAAATAAACGATATGCCCAAGGTGATAAAAACAGCCCTGCTGTTAACTTTTCTGCTTGCTGCCTGCCACAAAAAGGAAACGGTTACCCCCTCCGGCGGCAATCCCTATACCCCAAAGCCAAACACCCAGCATGCCTCCGTGCTCACCCAGCATAACAATAACACCCGGGCCGGCCTCAATAACCAGGAAACTGCCCTCACGACTGCCACTGTTAACACCAACCAGTTCGGCAGGCTGTTTGACCTTACTGTTGACGACGACGTTTATACCCAGCCACTGGTTTATGGCAATTTAACTATCGGCGGCGGCAGGCATAACGTCGTTTTTATTGCCACGGTAAATAACACGGTTTACGCTTACGATGCCGATAACGGCAACTTATACTGGAAAACGAATTATACCCAGCCGGGCATGAACCCGCCGAATGATTCGCAAATGAACTCGCCCTGGTGCAATCCGTATTATGGTTTCAACTTTCACATTGGCATTACCGGTACGCCGGTGATCGATTCAGCGGCCAAAACCATTTATTTTGTCGCTAAAAGCTTCCAGGGCAGCAGTTTTTTCCAGTACCTGCATGCGGTTGATATTACCACCGGCACCGAAAAACCCGGCAGCCCCGTGCTCATCACCGGCAGCATGCCCGGCAGCGGCGATGGCAGCGTAAACAACATCGTCAGTTTCGACCCTTTGCGCGGCAACCAGCGCCAGGCCTTAACGCTGGTTAACGGCACGGTTTATGTTACCTACGCCTCGCACTGCGACTGGAACCCTTACCATGGCTGGATATTTGGCTACAATGCGCAAACGCTGAAACTGCAAACCCTTTATAACGATACGCCGAACGGCGAGGCCGGCGGACTGTGGGAAAGCGGCATGGGGCCTGCCGCCGATGCGCAGGGCAACCTGTACATCGTTTCGGGTAACGGAACGGTGGGCGACGATCCCTTTACCGCCTCGGCAAACGGCACCACTCCCGGCAGCACCAATACCAACCCCGCCGATCCTATAGGCCGCGGCGAAAGCGCCATGAAGCTGAGCCCATCCGGCGCGGGCTTGCAGGTAAGCAGCTTTTTTACCCCGTCCGACTATTATAACATGGATATTAACGACCTGGATTTTGGCGTGATGGGCGCCTTTTTGATCCCCGGTTCCAATTATTTTTTAGCAGGCGCCAAGGACGGCAACGTTTACCTGCTGAATAAGGACAATATGGGCGGCTATTCGGCCACCACCAACGCCGTGCAGCAAACCATCCCGCTTAATGTAAGCCTGCATTGCCAGCCGGCGTATTATAAAAGCGCAGCCGGCCAGTTTGTATATGTATGGTCGGAGAACGACCAGCTGCGCGAGCTGCAATTTAACCCGGGCGCCGGCAATTTTTCGTCCACTCAGGTGGTTTCATCCGCTACCGGCCCGCTTAATGATATGGGCGCATTCCTGTCCGTTTCATCCAACGGAACAACCGCAGGCACTGGCATTGTATGGGCTTATTATACCGCCCCCGACGGCGGCGGCGCACAGGGAATGCTGGCCGCCTTTGATGCAAGCGATATTACCAAACAGCTTTGGAACAGCAGCATGAGCGGTACCGATAACCCGGGCACCTTTGCAAAATTCTCCACGGTAACCGTTGTTAACGGCCATGTTTATGTGCCTACGCTGTCGAAAATGGTGGTGGTTTATGGGCTGAAATAAAAGGCGAAAGGTAAAAGGCGAAAGGTGAAAGGTGAATGGTTGTCAGGCATCCCTAGCTTTTTTACCGACAAACTGAAATGCCCGGTTTGCCTGGCTGCATCTCGTTTCGTTGTTACCCTTACCTCGGTGTTAACACGCAAATATTACCCCGCTCAATTGCCGCGGGGCTGTTATTTTTGTCTTGACACAAAAGTAACCAAAAAGTCAAGTCACCAGGAATGCTTCTTCGCGCGCAGGGCCTTTGCGCACAAACCAGGAAAAACCTTGGGCCGCAATCTTTTTGCCCCGCTGCGCGCACACGGCCTCCCGCTTCAGTCCCGCCCGTGCGGGACTATGCCCTGCCTCGCCGCACATCCTTGCCGGTTTTTCCTGGTTTCTTTCCGAAGCTGTCCTGCTGACGAAAAGCTTTCACGTTAATTTCTCGATTTGGGTTAATTTCTATTACAACCATCACATTCTTTCTTTTGTCCTGTTAGCTCATCGAAGGCGCAACTTTCCAACGATCGGGTGACGAGTTTTTTCCCAGCGGGTCAGCTTCGGACGAAATCGCGCAAAACTATGCAGGCATTGTGCGGCTGCGGGGCATAGTCCCGCACGTGCGGGACTGAAGCGGGGGGCCTTGTGCGAACGTAGTTGTGCAAAAAGATTGCAGCCCTGGTTTTGCGCGATTTGCAGCGTAAAGGCCACGTGCGGCAAAGAAGCCTTCCCGCTGAGAGCGGTTTTGGTTACTTTTGCCAAGACAAAAGTAACAGCCCTCCCGCGGCGACTGAGCGGGCTTGTGTACGCGTTTAAGACAAATGATTATATTGAACGGCCCTCGAAATAAACGGGTGGAGAACCAGAGGCGTGCATTACCGTTTCGCTTATGATAAGGTGATACGCAAGAATTTTTCGCTTTCCTATTGTCTGTAAATATTATTAAATTTGTTTTATGGAAACGCTCATCATCAACATACCCGAAAAGAAAAGCACTTTGGTAAAACAAATGCTTAAAGATATGGGCGTTACCATACAGCAGGCGGGCAAGCTAAACCTGGCCGCTTACAAGCAAAAAATCGCGAAAGTGTCTACCTGGACGGATGATGACACCTCAACAGCAGGCAAAAGGATTCCCGGCGGGTTGAAAGGCCAAGTTTCCCTGCCGGATGATTTTAACGCGCCGCTAGATGATCTGAAAGATTATATGAATTAACTACTGTTCTCAATCCTTCCAACAACCGCCATAAACCCTGCCAGCGAAATACCCGCATCCGCCGCCTCAGCCGTATACGCCACACTTTCAAACTCGTGCCAGGTGGGGTCTATCCTAAAATCTATTATATCCGTAAATACTTCCGGCAGCTGCCATTGCTCAGCATAAAAATATTCGCCGTAAATCAGCTTGGATTGGATCAGGTTTTCCAACTCCGGCAATTCAATACCGTCCGGGTTGGCAAATACAACCGAAATAAATTTTTTATAGTTGCCGCTGCAGCGATAGCGGTAATTGAATTGGATATTTGGCATGCGACAAGATAGACAGAAGGATAGTGCTTGTCAATCGGATATAAGTGAACTCATCCCTCGAATTTGTCGTTGTGGATTTTTAGAAATTCCGCATCGGGATAAAACTTCTTGGGCGCGATTAGTGATTTGCCGTCGAAGTCAAGAAAGTTTTGCTTGATGCTCAAAACGTCTTTGTATTTATAGAATTTAGGTGAGATTTTGATTTTCAAATCTTCGGTAACCGTTATCAAATGCCGGTCGAAAGCTTTATCGTGAAGGGTATTTAAAGCTAAGCCATTTTGTGGGCTTAACCGGTTGCCGCTATCCTTGCTCCAAGGCGCTATATGACTGGCTACAAGTAATTCCAGCATTCCGATCCCGGTAATACAGCATTTGTTATTGAAATTTGTTAATACGATTCTTCTAAATTGGGATTGGTTAACCCTTACCATCACCAAGCGTTCGCGTTCTTTTCCTTCGGAAACTGGCAGGTTTTCAAGATCAATGGCATAAACTTTCTCTATGGTAGTATTCTTTTTCTTTGCAAGCAGCTTTTCACTTTCGAAAAATTGCTCATCCCAGTCGTGCATGTATTCTTGCCAGATTTGAATATCCAGTTTGCTGACGTTTGGCAGCCCGCCTACGCCGCGTTCTTTTAACTTAGGATCGAAGCTGGCGAAATTGCCGAGTTTCCTGGCGATGGAACTTGGTGACCGATCAATCAATGAAGCCAACTCGATCACTTCAGCATTACGCGAATGCATCTGGCCAAAAGGTATTTTACAATATAAGTTTATCGCTAATATTGATTCTTCTCGTGTCCAAAGCCGTTGGCCATCTTTCATGTAATTAACCGCTTACCTGAACGGCTTTAAATACTTGTGTTAAATTCGCTTGTGATGTCCTCGCGCTTTTCATAATTGGATATGCGCCTTTGTTTAAAAGCAGGCCGTTTCCGATTGCATAAGGGGGCATCCCTTCATAAATTGGAGCGAAAAGAAACTTATTTAATTTTAACGTTTTGTTGCCTGCGTCAATACTACCGCCTTTTTCGCCAGCTTCGATGAGGATCATCGCATTACTCAAAGCTATTATTGTGTTGTTCCTTTGCATTGCTCTCCCAGTACTCCAAATGTCATTCGGTTCAAATTCACTTATTACCAAAACCCGGTTCCAATCCCAAACATCCTTTAGCTCTTTTTTGACGTAGAACTTATTTATCCCTTCCGGCAGAACAATTATTGTACTTCCTCCACTTTTCAAAGCCCAATAATGGGTCTGTAGATCGACACCAGAGGCGTAACCAGACACCACAGCGACATTTAATTCGGATAATTGTGTGGCACAATCTTTGGCAACGTCTAGGCCTTTCTGGCTTGCTTTTCTTGATCCACAAAACCCTACTTTGTTATTATTTAGCAAAGTCTGGTTTCCAATAAGAGATATTATCGGTGGAGTATTATTCTTTAATGACTGTTTTAAAAAGACAGGATAGCCACTGTCGAGAACAGTTAAAAATGACACATTTTTGTTTTTTGCCGTCACCAATATTTTTTTAAGGGCAATATCTTCTCCTAACTGTTGTTTTAACAGCTCCTTTTCCAAAAAGGCCTTTAACTTGATCGCAACGCTTTCGCGATCGCTTGAGACATCACGATTCCCACTTAGCATTGATAAAAGTTTGTTGGTGTTCGCTACGCCGTATCCTTTTAATCTAAGTGTGCCATATATCAGATATACCAGCTCGTTATACATAATCTTTGTTGTTTCTTGCTTTTACAAATGATAAACCATAAACATACGATGCCCCAGCATCTTTAAATTTCATTCCGATATACTGTAAAGTTGTACCCGATTGGTACAAATCATCTATTACTATAATACTTTTATTTTTAACATCTGTTTTAATATTCAAGTTGACACTATTAAGTGTTGATATTTTGTTTTTTAAATCAAGTTCTTTAAGCGGAGGTTTTTTTTGATCCCAGTTTACATATTTAGAAATATCTTTTTCAACAAACGGTGGCATTTTACACAAGACACTCCGTGGTAGATTGTCTTTTTCCGGGTCACTCGGAGGAACGGCGCACACGCAATCAACACTGTCGTAAAATGGCGTGTTTTTTATGAAGTTAGCTGTAAGGTCAGCCAGTTCCTCAACGGCTTTATTGTCATTTTTATATTTTGCCCGATCTTCTAAATCCCCAATTAGGGTGAGTTCATTTTTCTCAGATAAATTTTCACTCAACGCGATTGATAAATCGAGACAATCTCGCAAAAACACGATATCTCGATATTTTTCAATAAAGGCATCTATTTTATCCAAATCCTTCTCTTCCCCGGGCTTTATGGAATGCCAATAATTACCTAGATTGTGAAATAAGATTATTTCTGTTTCCTGTTCAAAGATTCTTTTAATCGTTTCTTTAAATGGAAACGAAATCTTACCTGGATAGCCCCCTGTATTCTTTTTAAAAGCATCCTTATGACAAGACGAAAAACAAATTTTTCGTGGAACCAACTGCATTACCTGCGTAATTGATTCAGCACTAATAATATTCGGCGAAACAGAAGGCTTAAACGAGAAATTCACACGAGCAATTTACTAAAAATATTAGCAAAACAAAAACTATTTTAAATCTACGACGATAAAAGTTAAACGAGTACTTAATGTTAATTAATAATGAATTTGTTAGAAATTAGTGGTCTGTCCACCTTGGACTTCAGCCACAATACAAAAGTACGAGAAATTAGAAAGGGAATATTTTAGGAAAGTGTGTCAGGAAGCAATTGTAGGAGAAAGCTGGGCGTCTATCCAAATAGTCATGCCGCAATAACGGGATGGTCCAGTTTACTGCCGGCGTATTTCAAAGCAGCTTCAATATCTTCCGGTTCAAGGTCGGGTAATTCCTGTAAGACCTGGTCCTGCGTTAAACCTGCAGCAAGCAGGTCCAGCACATCAACCACGCGGATACGCATACCGCGGATGCAGGGCCGCCCGCCGCATTGTTCAGTATTCGTTGTAATACGTTCTTTCCAATTGCTCATATACAAAAATACATAATATTGTATTACCGACCCAATTACCTGCAACAACCAAAATCAAGGCAATCATTTAATCTGAAAATCAAGGTTCAGACTATCCGCCGCTGCCAGCCTGGTTAATACATGGTTGAATGTATATGTACATGGCTCAGCACAATAATTAGGGCTATAAGGCCACCTACCAACACCAAAACACTGCCGCCAATGATCAATCCCGTAGTTGCGGGGTGCGCCGTCTGGCGGAGGCCTTTGTTATAGGCGTAATACCGATAATCTTTTACATAGGCCGAATCGGCAAGCATTTGGGGGATGGGCGTGCTAGCCGCGGTTGGTTTAAAATAATCAGAGGTTGCGGGGATCTCGCCGCTACTTACCTTTGGTACCAGCTCTTTAGGCAGCCTGAACTGGCGCGTGTTATGGCGTGCGTCGCGGGCGGGTTCACCCGGAAATGGGGCGCTGCGGGGCGGCAAACCAGGCCGCATGTCCCGCATGGCGCGCAAACGGTCGGCGCGTGAGTCGGGTTTGGCAGGCGGTGTGGCCTTTGTCGAGTCGGTGGCGGCAGTTTGTGCGGCTGCCATTTGCACAAGCGCAAAACAGCAAAAAAGGAGTAAGGTAATAGTTGTTTTCATCAGGGAAAGCGGGGGTTGTTAAATATACATGATCTATTTACGCGGGCAGTGGGAGGAATGATACAGGATTAAAAAAGGAATGCCGGGGTATTCTTTCTCGCAATGATGCATGGATTTTGCCAGGCCGACAGGAACATTTTCAACCTATCAGCCTTTTACCCCGCAGCCGTTCCAAAACAATTTCCCCTTCGGCCTGCGAAAGGCGGTCGCCGAATTTGATGGTATTTTGGCCATAGTCAAACTTGATGGTGCCCTCGGCGGCAAAGTTCCAGGGCCGGGCGATGCGTCCGGTGCCGAAGTTGCCGGGCTTTACCGGATCGGGCACGGAACGAAAGTTTTTAGCTTCTTTAAGGTTGTATATTTCGGCTTTGGCTACGGAGCCTTTTTTATCAATCGTTAAAGCATCCGGTGTCAAGGTGATTACTTCTTTACCGCTGATGCTCCACCACCAGGTAGCAATACAAAGAAAAGTAAACCAAACCGTCCCGATCATCCAAACAAGTTCCAGCCATTCCGGCGCGTCGTTACCTGCGGTACCAAGTGTTTTGGCAGGTCCGCACAACAAAACGGCCGCACAGGCGATAAACCAAATGCTTACCAAAAAAAGCACGAATCCATCCTTTTTAGCCGGAATAGCGATAGTGAGGCCATTATCGGTTTCGGTAATAATGGCCCGGCCCTGTTGCAGTGTTTCCATGGTTAAATATGGGGAAATATATTGAAACCGCTTAGGCAACATGGCAAAAGCTTAAAACAGGAAAACCGGCGCCGTGATCATATTATAAAACCTTATCGCCCATCTCCGCTATACTTTCCTGATGAATTAAGGAATTATCAGCATTCGGGTAATTCTTTAATTCTGCAAATTCTGATTCAGACGGTCAGCGTTAGTGATAGAAGCGGATACCGGCCGGGTTTGTTACGAAGCAGCAGTTAGCAGTTCAACAAATCGGTGAAATCACAAGAAATAAAATCGGTGAAATCACCAAATAAAATCGGTGAAATCATCAAAACAAATCGGTGCAATCCCAAAAAACAAAAAGGCCTTGCAAAAAAACAAAATAACCGTATCTTTGCAGTCCCGAAAATACGGGGTATAAAAACGTTATATTAATTTAATTTAAAGCAAGTGAATACGTTAAGTTACAAAACTGTCTCGGCCAATAAAAAAACCGTTAACAAGCAATGGGTTGTTGTTGACGCACAAGGCGAGATTTTGGGGCGCTTGTCTACGAAGATCGCCATGATCATTCGTGGAAAAACCAAGCCTGATTTCACCCCAAACGTAGACTGCGGTGATAATGTAATAGTTATCAATGCAGACAAGGTAAAACTGACCGGAAACAAATTCAGCGACAAGCAATATGTTTCGTACACCGGGTATCCGGGTGGTCAGCGTTTCATTTCTCCTAAGGAGTTAATGGCAAAACATCCTACACGCGTAATTGAAAAAGCCGTGCGTGGCATGTTACCTAAAAATCGTTTGGGCCGGGCATTATTTGGTAACCTGCATGTGTATGCAGGCGCCGAGCATCCGCATGCAGCACAAAACCCAACAACCATTTAATTAACTTTTAAGGAGAAAAGAAAAAATGCCAACAACAAACACTTCGGGCAGAAGAAAAACAGCCGTGGCACGCATCTACTTAACAGATGGCAGCGGCACAATTACCGTAAACGGTAAAGATTACAAGGAGTATTTCCCCACATTGCCATTACAGTACATCGTTATGCAAAGCACTGAAGTTTCGGGCTCGGCCGGAAAATTCGATGTGAAAGTTAACGTTGCAGGCGGCGGTGTAAAAGGACAGGCAGAAGCCGTTCGTCTTGCTATTGCGAAAGCTATTGTTGAACTCGACGCTGAAAAGAAACCAGCTCTGCGCGCAAAAGGTATCATGACACGTGACGACCGTATGGTTGAGCGTAAAAAACCCGGACGCAAGAAAGCACGCAAGAGATTCCAATTCAGCAAACGTTAATCAAAGGAGGACAACACAATGGCAAAAACAACATATCAGGACTTACTGGATGCAGGTGTACACTTTGGTCACCTTACCCGCAAATGGGACCCAAAAATGTCGCAGTACATTTTTATGGAGCGCAACGGTATCCACATTATCGATTTAAATAAAACATTAACCAAACTTGAAGAAGCCTCGGCTGCTATCAAGCAAATCGTAAAATCGGGCCGCAAGGTTTTATTCGTAGCTACAAAGAAACAAGCGAAAGACATTGTTGCCGAATATGCAAAAGGCGTAAACATGCCCTTCATCACCGAAAGGTGGCTGGGCGGTATGCTAACCAACTTCGCAACCGTACGCAAGTCGATCAAAAAGATGTCGAACATCGATAAATTGACCAAGGACGGTACTTACGCTAATCTTTCGAAAAAAGAAAGGCTGATGATCCAGCGCGAGCGTATCAAACTGGAAACTTTACTGGGCGGTATTTCGGACTTGAACCGTTTACCTGCAGCATTGTTCCTGATCGACGTGAAGAAAGAGCATATCGCGGTTTCGGAAGCCTTAAAGCTGAACATCCCGACCTTTGCGATGGTGGATACCAACTCGGATCCTTCAAACATCGACTTCCCGATCCCGGCGAATGATGACGCGACCAAGTCGATCGCTTTGATCACCGGCGTAATTGTACAGGCCATCATTGAAGGTTTGGAAGAACGCAAACGCGAGAAGGAAGACGAGGCTGAAAAAGAAGCAATAGCTGCAAAAGCGAAAGCTGATGCTCCTGAAGTTGCGGCACCATCGGTACCGGCTGCTGAGCGCCCGGCCCACGAAGGCGGCAAGCGCGCACGCAAATCGGCTGTTGAAGCTGAAGCGGCCGTTGTTGAGAAACCTGCGGCTGAAGCGGAAGCGAGCACTGAGGAATAATTCAAGTAGTTGAAATGTTGTAAAGTTGTAATGTTGGAAGGTTAAAACTTGTCGGCACTACAACTTTACAACGTTAAAACATTACAACATTAAAAAAAATAGAAATGTCTACAGTAATGATATCTGCATCCGACGTAAACAAGCTGCGCCAGCAAACCGGCGCGGGCATGATGGACTGCAA
>DASRTD010000081.1:0-5590 GCA_035656115.1 Mucilaginibacter sp. | reverse complement strand
AAGGAAAAATTACTGTCCCAGGTGTCCCAGGTGTATTCACCTGTACCAGGTGGTTCAGGTGTACCGGTAGCCTGATAACATTTTACCTGATTTTATTGATGTATCGCCATAACAAACGATCGACAATTTTTAAACGCAATTTCCCTGCGATTTTGCCCAATCATTCGTATTAATAGCGGGAACTTTTTTAAATTGGTCAAAAAAACAGCCTTTTTAGGTTTGTATCGGTATAATTATCAATATCCGCTGAAAGGTAATAATAAACCATGCTATTTCACGAAGCCAAAGCTTTTATTCTGGATAAGTTAAATGACGAATTGCCAACGCATTTGACCTATCATTGCTTTGATCATACACTGGATGTCTATGCTGCAGCTGAAAACTTAGCTGATCTTGAAAAAATCGGCCTCTATCAAAAGGAACTGGTGTTAACCGCGGCTTTGTTCCATGATTCCGGGTTCATTATAGGCGCCAACTGCCATGAAGAAGAATCGTGCCGCATAGCAGAACAATATTTGCCCCGTTATGGCTACGTTATTGATGACCTGGAAGCGGTAAAGGGTATGATCATGGCTACAAAACTGCCGCAGGCGCCTAAGGATCACCTGGAGGAGATCATGGCCGATGCCGATCTCGACTACCTTGGCAGGGATGATTTCTTCCCGATCAGCGAAGGGCTTTACAAGGAGTTCATGCTATCGGGCATTGTGGCTAACTATGATGATTGGAACCGGCTGCAGGTAGCGTTTTTTGAAAACCATCATTATTTTACACAGTCTGCACAGGCCATCAGAAATCTTAAAAAAGCTGAAAATCTGGCTTTAATAAAAGCGAAAATACGTCGGTATTAATGTTTTTTACCGGCGTTATTTTTTAACAGCACTACTGGCTGGTACATGTCCCAATGCGGTACAAATCCTTCCTGGTTAACCAGTCCGCGCCCCCCGATAGAGAAGTTTCCGAGGATCACATCGTCATAGCCATCACCGTCAATATCCGCTACCTCCATTGCCAGCCAGCGGCCTTGATTGCTGATGGGTATTTCAAAAGCCCTAAACTGGTTGTCTCCGGTTTGTTGCAGATAAGTAAAGCCCTCTCCAGGATGATATTTAAAATCCGGAAAAAATGCTATAGCCGCAATATCGAGTTTACCGTTGTGCTCAAAATCCTCTGCAATCGCCTTTGTGCAGCCATCGATGTGATAGAAGTAGGTTTGTTTAAAATTCCAGTTGCCCTGGTTGGTAAAAATGTAAATTCCGTGGTACGGCTTAAACACTTTTGAAAAATCACTGTTATCACCACATGTATACAGTATATCCGGCTTGCCGTCATGATTAAAATCAACAAGCTGGAAACTGCTTGAGCCATAAACAGGCGGGAAGCGCAGCAATGTTTTGGTGATGAAACCGCCTTTCTTATCATTCAAAAACATCCGGATACCTTCGTCGGCCTGGGCAAAAAGGCAGATCACGTCCGGCCAGCCATCATTGTTAAAGTCGCCGGTTATTAGTTGCTCACCCCCTGCAATTGCGCTGATCTGGACTTTTTTGTAGGAATGGTCGCGCTGCTGCTGCAAATAATAAAGGCCCCCGTTATCGTGTCCAAAACCACATGTCACATAATCCATCAATCCATCCCTATTAAAGTCGGCCGCGACCGATGCAACCGGGCGGGGCAAATTTTGTGCAATTAAATTGGGCAGATTATTTTTTTTATCCAGTCCGATCGAATAAACTTTACCAGTGGTTAGGTTTACCGGGGCCAGGTTGCCAATGCAGGTTACAATCGCGGTATTCTTATCATCGGTAGTTTTAAGATAGGTTGCTCCGGTAACCGGAGAGTCGAAATGGTTGACTAACTTTGAATTTAATTGAGCGTCCCATTCAAAAAAATTGTTCCCGGCATCCCCCGAATAAACCTTGTGGTTTATCGAGTCTACCGAGAGCATCGTGGTCATTGCTGGAGTTTTGCTGCTTACTTTTTTTGGCTTAACTAAACTAAAAATCGACCAACCATTTATCGGCGCTATTTCGGGCTTGGGGATATCCAGGTTAACCGGTGATGATTTCGTATAATAAGTGACGATCTTCTGCCAATCGGAAATATTAAGGGTTGACTTTTGATCGGTATAATATTCGCCCATATAATTGTGCACGCCAAGATTTTTAGCCATGGCAGGCAATACTCCGCTTACCCAACTTTTGCGGTCGATCAATGCCGGCGCCGGAAACTCGTGGCAGCTAACGCAGTACTTTTGCGCAAGTGTTTTTCCATCGGCAATCTGTGAGGTTAACGACGGTGGAGCTTGATTGCTGCTACAACCAATAGATAACACAGCGCAGGTTGCCGCAGCAAACACTGTCGGCAAATAAAAATACCGTAAAGAAAATGAGTGGCGAGTGATCATGTATTCGATTTTTACCCGAAGAAGAATTTATAAATGCAAATATGCCGCGAAAAACGTGCTAACCAACGAAATTGCAATAAATCTTCCGGCCGCTATTTTTTAAAGTTGTTCTCGAGCACCACAAAAGGTATAAATTTATTCCAGAACGGCTTCAAATCCGGCTGAATAACGTATCCGGCCGAGAAGTTTCCCAATATTATATCGGGTTTACCATCGCCGTTGTAGTCGCCGGTTTCCATCGTGTACCAGCGGCCATATTTACTTACGGGTATAGCATGGGCCTTAAAGTTAAATGGACTTACCTGCTCAAAATAAACACAGCTTTCGGCGGGATCGTTTTTCAAATCGGCAAAATAAGCGCTGGTCATCATATCTATGTCGCCATCCCCATCAAAATCTGCAGCGATAGCCTTGGTGCATCCGTCAATAGGGTAAAACCATTTTTGTTTAAAATTCCAGTTTCCCATGTTTTTGAAAATATAAACCCCGTGGTAAGGCTTCATGATGCGCGAATCCCGGAAATTATAGCCGCAGGTATATACCAGGTCGGGTTGGCCATCGTGATCCATATCAACCAGCTGAAAACTGGTTGAGCCATAAACCGGCGGAAAGCGCAGCAGATTCTTTGCTGTAAAACCGCCCTTGTGATCGTTCAAAAACATCCATATGCCCTCATCGCCTGTCCCGAAAAGCACCATAAAATCGGTCCATCCGTCGTGGTCAAAATCGCCTGCGATGGCCTGTACGGCCCCGGTATGGTCGGATATGGTCGATTGTGTGTAGGAATGGTCGGCGCCCTGCGTAAGTAAGTAGATAGCACCTTTCAGCTTGCCCTGGCTCAAAACTAAAAGGTCCGGGCGGCCATCTTTATTAAAATCAGCTTCAATGGTTTGTACGGGGTGGTTTAAATCGCTGGCAATCAAAGTTTGCTTCCCGGTAGTAGTGTTGGTTCCGGTTTTAACGTCGATGATCCGGCCATTGGCGAAATCAATTTGCTGGGTTTCTCCGACGCATGATAATAAGATATCACCCGAACCATTGTCTCCCGTATGAAATATCGCACTTACAGCCGGTGAGGGTAAGGTGTCAATGGTTTTCATATTGAAATTGTCATCCCACTCATTAAGGGTTGTAAACAACTGATCGGACGTATATATCTTGCGGGTATTTGGATCGATGCCGGCCATCGTTGTGTAAGAGAAATGCTTGCCTTCAGCAGGCATTTTAAGTTTAAAGCCAGCCATATCATTAAGGAGCGGGGTTGGCTTTGCCGCGGAAAGCAAGGTATCTGGGGCCATTTTTTCATAGTAAGCTACAATCGATTGCCATTCAACCAATGATAAGCCACCGGTATCTGTTTCGCTCTTATAATAACCGATTGAATAATTACTGATATTCAGATACTTAGCCATTGACGGCAATGTATGAAACTTCCAGACATTCTTGTTCAGCGCGTCAACAGGCACCAGCGCGTGGCACTTGGCACAATTTAACTTAACAAGGTTTTTTCCGTCCTCAACAACATTACCGGTTAACTGGTAAGTCGAATTATTTTTTTTGCCACAGCCATTGAGCAGTACCGCCGACGACAGCGAACCTGTTGCCAGAACTATAAAAAAAATGGCTTTAATGGATTTATTTAGATTCATGTTCAGTTATTAGTTACTTAGTTAGTCAACTTTAGTTTGTCCCAAATGAAATTGCCGATCTGTTTGCCTTGAACAGCCCCAACCAGTGAACTATTGAGATAATGAATTCCACCATAAAACCTGCTCATAGCCGTCTCATCAGATGCTTGTATGAAGGAATTAAAATGCCGCTGCATGCCGATGTAGTGAAAATCGCTGGTATCCTGAAACGCAAACTTATCGCCAAATTCATGCGTCAGCAAAACGGCGGCAGAGGCGCTTATGGTGGAGTGGCCTGCGGTGTACTCCGGGAAAGGAGGTGTTTGAAGCAGTGGCAGCCAGTAGTGATCTACTTTTTCGTCTATGTTAGTTACAGGCCTTGCATAACTATACTTGTATTTTACTTCCCAGCAACAAATAAACGCGTCAAACAGGCCCACGGAGGTTAGCGCGTAAGCCTGGGCCGTTTTTACCGCATCCGCATGTGATTGTTTGCAGGCAATGGTAGTAATGCCCATCCAATGGCCACCCGGCGTAATCTTTTTATCGGCGAACATCAGGTGTCCGTTATGCTGCACAACAAACGGGTTATCATCCCAATAGGCAGCAATTTTTTTCTCGTCCGCCGTTAAGGTCTTGTTTTTGTTATACACTTCCATGTATCCTTTTACAAAGGCGCTATTCTTATCATCGCTATAAGGCGGCGGCGGACCGGGTGAAAACTGTTTTGACGAGTCAACTGCAAGCACTTTCATATCCCCCCAGCAAAACTCCACGCCGTCCATGTAATCCGGCGGTGTTGGGCGCCATTTCGCGGGGCTGTTTTCGCCCAGGTATTTAGGTTTTCCGCGCGTCTGCGGGTAGTCATCTACATTTGCCCTTTTTAATATATAGTTGCCAATCTTTTCTCCGAAGGCGACAGAACGCGCATAGGTTGAATCATCCAGGTTGTCCTTATACATCGCATAAACCCGGTTTTCAAACTTTTTCAGCGTATCCACTGAAAAGGTAACCTTATGTGCCACTGTATAAAAAGCCTTTGTCGCCGCAAGGGTGAAATTGTATTTCTGCCCTTTTTGAGGTTCAGGTGGGGCGCCGAAACCTTTAAGCTGAGCGGTGATCGAGTTGTATTTCGGGTCGGCATAGCGAACTGCTTCATACGAAGCAAGCGAAGTATAACCATATATACGAGCGGCGACCGGCGGTGTAAACACGTCATAAATGATCACCTGTGTAAGCGCATACTCGTTCAGATGCAAAACATCAGTATCGCTTAACAATTTAGCCTTTTGCGTATGGGTACACCCGGCAAACAGAAAAATGGCGGCTAAAAAACCTGTTACTATTGAACGTTTCATGGTACTATTAATTAAGGGCAATGTCTCTTACGTGACCAAAAGTGTCCGTGATCCGGACAGACTGCATGGTAGCGTCAATGTTTATAAATCTTGAGGATTGGGAAAGGAAGGATGTCCCGTTATAAAACTCCAGCTTTGTTATCTTCCCATTTTTATATTTTACTATGGCAAAAGCATCAAATGGCGACAGTTTAACG
>DASRTD010000080.1:0-5385 GCA_035656115.1 Mucilaginibacter sp. | reverse complement strand
TGTTCAAATACATCCGCGCTGGTATAAAACGAGGTGTGCAGCGTTTTGGCTTTGGCGATATTCGGGTCAACAAAAAAATCGGGCATGGTAAAGCGGTTTCAGGCAGGCAAATTAAGGAAAGCGGGCGATATTTTAATGATGAACGTATGTGATGCGCCGCCAGGTGCAAAATATCGGTAGAAAAATTAACGAAAAGAAAATTAGCGTGCCATAGGTACGCCACTAACCACCTGACATTTCCGCGTGCTGACGAAATATTTCGTACCTGACGGCACGAAATTAATGCCGGATTTCCTTCTACCGGTATTTGACCCCGATGGGGTCAGGCATCCAATTTATATTTCTACCGCTGTGTATAGAAGGAATAATTCGTCTCACCCGGTTCAATTTCCCCCCGTCGGCAAAGGGTACCCCGCTAATGAATCTATTTTACCGTCTTTATCGATCTTAAAATAATGTTTGGCAACGATCGAGTCCAGGTCGGGCTTGTCATCAAATTTCCGGGTGTAAATATCCTTTGTATAAAATAGCGTATCGTTGATCATTGCAAAATCAAGCTCGATATAGCCTTGGTCGCCATCGGAGTCGCAGCTTTCTTTTACTTTTTTAAAGCTGGTGTTTTTTAAAGTCGTACCGTCAAAAACCAACAGGTATGAATATTCACAAACGCCATGATAATCGCAAGCGATAATTGCGACCGGCTGCTTAGAGCCGGGGTGATAAATCGTGTCGCCGGTATAATGCGAAGTGTTGCGATAATAATCCGGCGGCAAAATGGTATGCCTTCTTAATTGTCGCTCCGTTAAGGCGGTGTCGCCCTTGAGGCTGTCTAGGAAAGATAAATTTTTTTTCGGCGCAGGGTGACTACAGGAAAAACACTGCAGTACGAGGGCGAGCAAGGCGATTTTTGATGTTAGGTTCATTGCTGAAAAGTTTCTGAAAATGTGTTTAGCGATTGAAGGCTCCAGTTAACAACAATCTTAACTAATTGAAAACATGAGCGTTATGACAACTTCCCATGAGGCTGTAATTACATATGACGAAGTACAAGGTGGACTACTATGGCTTAACTTTTGAAATCGAATCCTGATGGTCTTTAGCCAATTCAGCGGCTATTTTCATCTGTACAGATTTTAGAAAGTCTGTATCTTTTTTCATTTTCTCTTCTACTTGCGACATGGTCTTTACTTGACCTGTTGAAGTGGCTACGGTAGCATTATATTCATAAATAACCGCGTTAGTGTCTACCGGCCGCTTTTTTACCGAATCTAAACTATCCTTAACCCTTTTTACATTTGCAAGCACAATTTTGTAAGTATCACTTTTTAGTGCCCGTTGCAAATAATCCGTTTTACCGGGTGGTTTTTCCTTACATGAAAACATTGAAAGGAAAAGTAACGGGTAAAATAACTTCTTCATTATTTTCGGTTTTTACTAAGATAGTATTTTTTATTTCAGATTTGACAAATTTTGAAAGTTGTCAAATCTAAGCCCATCCAATAAAGTATATTTGCGCATCAATTCCGTTCATCATTTCATGTCTTCCTACCCTGATACCAAACGCTCGAGGCCGGTTTTTAAAACTGCCGCCCTTGACGACCAGGAAAAATTTCAACCCTTGCCCCTGCCAACCGGCAAATATCCTTTTCGGCTCAATATAAAAAGTGTATTGCCTGACCTGTCCGACAAAAAAATGGTTTTTCACATGGCCGGCGATACTGGTGGTTTGGTGCAGCCGGTTTATAAGCACCGCGTTGCACAGGAGATGATCAAACAGCGTATGGAAGCTGCATCAGACGAGGACAGGCCGCAATTCTTTTTTCATTTGGGCGACGTTGTCTATAACTACGGCCACGAAGAAGAATATTATCCGCAATTTTTTGAGCCTTACCGGCATTACCCCTGCCCTATTTTCGCCATCCCCGGAAACCACGATGCCGACATCGACCCGTTCGACACCCGCAAGCGCGAAAGCCTGGAAGCTTTTGTACAAGTGTTTTGCGATACCGAAAGCAAGGCCATACCCTTTGCCGGTGATAGTGGCCGGGTGAGCAATATTCAGCCAAATGTTTACTACACACTAAAAACGCCGCTGGCAAATATCATTGCCTTGTACAGCAACGTGCCCCGCTTTGGCACCGTTTTACCGGAACAACGCGCGTGGTTTATTGAGGAGTTAAAGGAGGCGCAGGCGGAACATAAAGCGCTCATCGTTTGCCTGCATCATTCGGCATACTCAGCCGATACCAATCATGGCTCCAGCTTAAATATGCAGTTGTTTTTGCAGTCAGCATTTGAGGAAGCGGGTGTTTTTCCGGACATCGTGATCAGCGGGCATGTGCATAATTACCAACGGTTTACCAAAACATACCCTGATGGGCGCACCATTCCCTTCATCGTGGCCGGCGCGGGCGGCTATGCCGACCTGCACCGCATTGCCCGGCCAGACGACCCGGCTTATCCTGACACTCACCCTCAACTGGATAACGTGCTACTGGAAAACTATTGCGACCATACGCACGGCTTTTTAAAAATGACGCTGGAGCGGGTAAAAGGGAAGATCACCCTGGCAGGGGAGTATTTCATACTTAGCGCAAAGGTTAATAATACCGATGAGGCGCGGCTTTTTGATTTCTTTATGGTTAATATTGGGGAGTAAATATCCCATCGCTGTGCAAAGTATGCCCTATTAACCCTTTACAACAATTTCTGCATTTTTAGCGTATTAGTCTTCGGCCGCCAAAACTGGTCTATTTTTGCACTTTCCACAGTTTGGGCTTTTCGGTCTTAAAAATTTGGTATTTTAAGTAAATTGGTGCGATAAATCGGAACAAAGCGCATTTAGCGGCCCCTATATTTTCAATAATTTAAAACTTGGCTTATTTATTGCCGTTGCTTAGTATTAATGAAGTTATGAAACGACTTTTAATTATTGTTTCTTTTTTACCCTGCCTGGCTTTTGCGCAAACATCCGACGTATTTATGGATAAAGCCAATGAGCAGGTAAAACAGAAACATTTTGAGGAGGCCCTGGCCAATTTTAATTATGCCATCCAGCTTAACGGCAGCAATATAAAGGCTTATCAATACCGGGCCGACGATTATGTAAAACTTGGGAAATACGACAAGGCGATTGCTGATTTCAGCAAAGTGCTGGCCGCCGATCCCGGCAACGCCACCATCTATTCGTACCGCGCCGATGCTTACAGCAACCTCAAAGATTACCCAAATGCCATAAACGACTTTAATAAGGCAATAGAATTAGGCCTGAAACACCCTGAGTTGTACCACTATCGCGCAAATGCCAAGCTAAATTCAAGCGACTACAGCGGCGCCGTCGGGGATTTTACGATGGCAATAGAACTTTCGCCGAAGGATGCTGAACTATATGAATTTCGTGGTGTAGCGAAAGCGAATTTAAAAGACGACAAAGGCGCTATTGAAGATTACACTACTGCATTAAGCCTGAACCCGAATATTGCCAATGTTTATTACTATCGCGCCAACTCGAAAGGCACACTGGGCGATTACCCCGGCGCGCTGGACGACTACAACAAAGCAGTTGCCATGGACCCCAAAAATGTGGAAGCCATTTTTTACCGGGGCAACATGAAGACCAATATGAAGGATTTTAAAGGGGCGATTGAGGATTATCGCAAGGCACTGGAACTGAAACCCGACATTCCGGATGGGTACTACTACCTGGCCAAAGCCGCCAGCAATACCGACGAAAACAAATTAGCTATTGAGTATTTTAATAAGGCCATTTCGCTAATGCCCGGCAGCGCGGAGCTTTATTTGTATCGCGGCATATCCGAAAATAAGCTGGATGATACCACCACCGCGTTGAACGATTTTAGTAAGGCGATCAGCCTGGACCACAAATTTTCAAGGGCCTATCAAAACCGCGGCGACCTGGAAATATCCCTTAAAAGATACCACGAGGCCCTTGCCGACGGCGACAGCGCGGTAATGTATGATGTTGACCACGACGGCTATGCCTGGGTTACCCGCGCCAAAGCAAAAACAGCATTGCAGGATACTACAGGGGCGCTCGGAGATTTTACCACGGCTATCAGCCTTAATCCCAAGAATGCGGAAGCTTATACCGGCCGCGGCGAAGTTAAGGCCGAAATGGCTGACTATACGGGCGCGCTGACCGACCTGGACAAAGCCATTGAATTGTTTGTAGGCAACTCCTATGCTTACGAAGCGCGGGGCAAGGTAAAAAGCAAGCTGGGCGACCGGAAGGGCGCGATTGCCGATTATACCAAACAACTGGAGTTTGATCCCAAAAACAAGGAAGCCCAGCTGAGGCTATCTAAGGAATTGATAGCCGACCATCAATATTCGGCCGCCCTGTCGTTTTTAAATAAGACGATTACCGCGGCTACGAAGAATGGCAAATTTTATATAGAACGCGGGATTGCAATGGGCTATTTGGGCGATTATAAAGGCTCGAACGACGAACTGGTAAAAGCCATGACCATCGATTCGACGGTACGGTCGCTGGCTTATTCAGAAAAAGCGCATAACGAAATACGGCAGGGCAAATATGATGACGCCGCCAAAGACATTGATAAAGCCATACAAAAAGACCCAAACAACGACGGAGCTTACTTTTACCGCGCCGCTTTAAAGATGCGGCAGAAAAACTACCTCGGCGCCGAATACGACTATATCAGCGTTTTGCTGATCAATACCGATGCCGTTGAAACTTATGCTTACCGGGGACTTTCGGAAGCTTATGTGGGCGATACCTCAGCCATGCATGCCGACTTTGACAAGGCTATGAAATTGAGCCCCAAATCCGCCAATAACTACATATTAAGGGCAAAGTCGAAAGTTGTTTTAAACGACTATGACGGCGCCATGAAAGATTTTAACAAGGCTATCGAACTCGACCCCGAAAACGGCGAAGCCTGGATGTCCCGCGGCGAGGCAAAACTGGACAAAAGCGATCAAACCGGCTGCGCTGATTTGAAAAAGGCTGTTGATTTGGGGTTTGCCGAGGCGTTGGATGTCGTGAAGATGAGGTGCAGGTAAACGCCGCTTACGTCTGCCTCACTCGCACGCAAATTCCATATCGGTCAATCTATTTGATTTGAAGTAAAAATTCGCCCGGCACTTATCTGAATAGGGTGTTTCCTTGTCGTTATTGCAAAGCGTACCGAAGTAATATTTTAATACTACTCCATACGTTGTCGTATACGCTTCGTTCGGGGCACTAAATACATTAAGAAACGCTTCCCTGCTTTTATTCATCAGCTCATTATCATCGACCAACTTTGTCGCTATTTCTTTATTTCTGAAATTGGAACAGCCGGCTGTGTCTGCAGCCCTATTGGAGGTCAACCGGCTATCTTTGGACGTATTGCCGCTGGG
>DASRTD010000079.1:0-11193 GCA_035656115.1 Mucilaginibacter sp. | reverse complement strand
TTGAAATGATAATGTATTAGTATTGCCCCGTCAAAAGAGAAAAAACGGTAATTATCAATATCGTAGGGTAGCTTATCGATGATTTTGCTGTTCATTTGCGCAGCCAGTTCGGTCATTGGCTTTGGGTTGGCGATCATGTAAGGATCGCGCGCATTCAGGTAGCTTTCGGCTACCGAGATCGCCTGGAAGTCGGTCGTACTGTAGGTACGGTTTGCCAAATGCTTTTCGATCAGGGAACGGATATGTTTTTTTACTTCTTTCGTGAACAGCGCATGATGGTTATCGGTAGGCGCCAGGCCTGTTTTGGCAAACTCCCTTTCATAGATAAGGTGAAAATCTTCCGGCGTCGAGGCGATGCGCGAGCGCGGCATCATTGCCGCTTCCTTCCGGACAACTTTTTCGGGGTCTGCTGTTTCATTGCCGTCGGCATCATACCAGAAATGCCCCGCTAAAGGCTCCGCCGGAACCTGAAAGAAGGTTAGCAACTCCAAACTTTCAATTAAGCCTTTTAACCACTCCATAAATACTATAAATTCACCTTCAAAGATAGTAACCTTTTATCCGTTCTGAGCTGTTTAAGGGTGGATATGCTAAGTCCGCCATTCCAGTTTAAAGGATATTATTGTAAATTCATCTTTTAAATTTCTCAGCCTAAACGAGCTGAACAAAAATGGTTAATTGATCGTGCAGAAAGCCAGGTTATTGAGAAAAGTGGTACGCCAGAACGCTAAAAATGTCCTGGCGTATATTGGCCGCAATTATATTGCCCAAAGCGACGGCCAGGTTATAAACTCGGTCGAGATGCCACTTTGTATGATTTGTGCAGCAACCGCCGAGATGACACGCGAACACATCATTCCACGTTGGTTATTTCTAAAAAGAACTGATGCATTTTTTACAATCAACTTGAATGGTCTAAATCAGACCTACAACAAGGCCACGATACCCGTCTGCAGACGTTGCAATTCAGAATTGTTAAATGAGTTGGAGAGAGCTGTGCAGCAACTATTAACCAAAAGGGATGTCGAGGTCGATCCCTTCGTCGCCGAAGAAACGGCAGTTTTGATTCGCTGGCTCGAATTGATAGACTATAAGCTTCAGATTTATAATATCTCGCGAAAATTCAAAACTTCGAAGACAGCGGGACATATCCCTTTGCTCGAAGACATACCTTTGTACCTACTCCTGCAAAATAAAAATTATTCACCTTTCCAGGTCTTAACTGCGATCCGGCGATCCTTAAACAGGCAAGCTGTAGCAGGTAAATGGAACAAGCTCAATTCACTTGTGGTATTCAAAACATCAAACCAGGGTCATAACTTTCTTCACACCATTGATGAGTTTATCTTTCTTGAGATGCCACAATACCAGATCGCCTTATTTTATTTTTACAATATGGAATTTGACAGTGTTGGCGAAGCGCATGATCAGGCGATGGAAATTCTCCGCAAAGTGTATTAAATGTCCAGCAGTCCTGGAAATTTAGAGGAATCTTTGGTACCTCAAAAGCACTAAGTGCTTGGCCACAAATTAATTTTCCGTATAAATTCCGCTGTTTTCCAATCCATCTGTGATTCCGGCTTATAACGGTCGGTTGATCGACGGAGCGCCACATACAGATAGGGTTGCTTGCCGCTTTGTCGCACATATTTTTCTAAAATATTTTTCCGGATATTTA
The DNA here is from genome assembly GCA_035656115.1 of Mucilaginibacter sp. Taxonomy (GTDB): domain Bacteria; phylum Bacteroidota; class Bacteroidia; order Sphingobacteriales; family Sphingobacteriaceae; genus Mucilaginibacter. The sequence continues at coordinate 9,515 of DASRTD010000079.1, read as the reverse complement.
ATGTAGTGCCCTTGGAATCAGGCTCGAATCTCCTTGTGGAATAATCTTTATAAATGCCTTGCCATTCTATCATTTCTATTGCCGGACTTCCGGTACTATCAACGAAATTTAATGACCCAGGCACCTGGACAAGATCCATTTCCGATAATATATTTGGCAATACCACCGCAATTGCTTCGTCTTTTTCATGACGAAACCTTTTGGGCGAAGCGCCGATGATCGGAGAAATGCCAGCTTCCGAATATTGCTTGAATTCCTCTTTGTCAAAGTATTTCAGTATCTCAGTACGGTACAGGTTATCATGCCGAAAATAAGGTATTGAATCCTGTAAGAAATGGTCAATCTGTTTGCGGCTGCCCTGTTTGTCAGTAAGGAACAGGCTTAACGTGAAATAGCTATTAAAATGATCCGGAAGGCCATCAGTCCACTCATCACCCGACTCAAATATGGTTAACCAATCGCCCTGTCTGCTAAGTATTTGATCCATTATTTCGTCTGAATCCTTAAATGACATAAAATCCCTCGCTTTGGTATTTTTAATTGTCCATGAAATATAAGCCGGTTTTTTAACTGGTAAATGGGTATAATCCGTTGGATCGTACAAGCGAAATTCGTCTTTTATGTGGTAAATACTTTCCTCGGTGAAATGCCGTTTAGCGATCTCCTCCACGAAAACGGTATTTATGGTTTCTTGTACCACCTGGTAGCCCGGACCATTAATTTCAATTGGCCCGAAATTGTTATTTTTTTCCTGGTGCACCGGTGTTTCAGCTTCGCGTAGCCGTTTGGCGTCCCATCCATTTTCTATCAGCATGGCATTTACAATACGGGAAAACTCGACCTCCGATTGCCGGTGTTCATCGATATCAATGAGCAAAATTTTCTGATAATCACTCAAGGCTCTGAGTGGTTGCGGCCAGTTTAACCGGAGAATTTCGGGAGGTGCCAGTAATGGAGGGCGATTGATTAATGTTGCTATCTCCAGGAGAGGGGAGTTTGTAATCTCTTTACTTTCGCCGAGTGACAGGATCAGTTCGGCGGTAGTTTGCCGGATATTGAAGTGGGCATCCGATAAAAGCCACGGACATTCGTTGAGGATTTGCGCGACATCCTCGGGATATTTAACGGACAACGCGTGCAGCAAAACCACGAAATGTTCCTTAAAATTCGCCGACTGGCTTTGCAGCTCATTTACTGCAAACCGGGCAATAATTGCAGCATTATAGTTGTATAGCTCCAGCAGCGCGCCAATGGCTAGTGGCCTTATTTTTACAATAGGGTAATCGAACAGGCCCAGCAGGTAAACGGTAACCGATTCTGCAAAATCTCTTTTTTCCTGGTGATTTCGGATAAAGACGGTAGCGATACCCGGTTCCGGCAATCCTTCCGTCAGTTTCTGATTATAGGCATAATTTGCAGCGTAATAAGCCGGAAAAAGACCCGGATCGTTAAATCTTGGCGCCCACGGCTTGACATATCTGAGTAAATCGGTTAATATATCATAGGTGTATTCCTGGTGGCCCGTTTGGAAGGTTTTCAACAGCTGATGTTTGGCCGCTTCAGGGTCGAGCTTGTAAAACCATCCCAGTAATTTTTCAATAATCCGTTTATTTCCGCTATAGCTGTGATCTAAATAGCTAAAGGCTTGTTTAGTGAGATCTTTTGCCAGCGCTTCATCCCAAACTTCTGCAATCTGAGACAGGTTAACAAGACAGGTAATGATCGTTTCATTCTCAAAATATGCAATTACAAATGCTGCCCAGTCGCCTATACGTTCCCTTGTCGCATGTTGTGTTAACCAATCAATATCGGACGCAGAAATAGCTTCGTATAATTTGGAGCGGTGTTGCTGGGTCTTTGTGAATAGATGCCGCTCCAGTAGGCGACGCTTCATGTGATCAACAAGATGTTGTTTTAGTCCGGTGGCCGGAAAACTATGGTCAATTTCTTCAAACAAATCATCAACCGCCAAATGGAAAGCCTGTGGATTATTTTTAATACGTTCTGCAACTGTCGTTTTGTAAGCCAAATAGTGTCGTTTGAATTGCCACAAATTTGACTTTATCACCTTTTGGAGTTCCGGCACAAGGCTTTGGTACCACTCACCGAGATGCTCCACAAATTGATGATAGATCTCGGCCCATTCCGGCGTGATCTTATTGATTTCGTAGGCAAGGGTATAAGAACTTACATAATCATATAGCTGCTTAAAATTTAGCTTCCCCATCTCCGAAAGGGCTTCCTTCGATAGCTTTTCCGGCCGGTTCATGAATTTTCCGCGAACTTCCTTTGGTTGCTGAAATGGCGAAGCGGATGAATCCTTTTCTGCCGTAGCGGCTGGTGCGATCCTGAAATCGCCGCCCAATCCTTTTGCCGATAGAATGTCATTAATTAAACCGATCTTTTTTTCAGTGCCCTGTTCTACCGTAAATTGACGATAAACATACTGATAGCATGAACGGACAAAATCTTGATCTGTGTCAGGAGTAATTTTTTCAAAGAAAACTTTGTAAAGATTTTTTAAGTGATCGTCGTATTCACTCCCAAAATCCTCCCATTTGTTGCCTGTCTTCATAATTGCCCATAAATAGGGCAATTGGGCTTCTGTCGCAGATGTGATTAGAGGGTCGAGGATGATCTCCATTGCCTCCTCACGCCCCAGTTCCAGGTCGTCTTTTTGCAGTATATAAAAACCCAGTTCGGGATAATATTGATTGATAAATTTGATCAGGTAACTCAGGCAGATGTGCATCATCCTCGAATTGCCGGCATCCTTGATTTTATACAACAGGTGATATATGTCAGCAAACCGGTTGAGTGTTCCTGCCGGATCAAGTCGATGCATCTCATCCATGATAGGAATGATTTCGACAAATTGGTAATCCTTCCGGTGATTAACACCGCAGGCCAATGGGAAAACATCGTTGTAAAGCCGCAAAAAGTCATTTTTAAAACCTGCCTGCCCGAAACCGTTGGCCAGCCAATATAAATTTTCTACCAGCGTCGCTGTTCCAGCTTCGCTATGCGCTACCGATTCGGCATTTTGCAGTAAAGCGAGTGTTGGCGATCTTAAACCAATTCTATCTTTTATGGCAGCTGCAAATTCCAGGTCACTTTTAAAGGCCCGGAAGCCGCCACTCCGGTGTTTACCATGCCAGTAAGAGATGATTTCCGACAGGTCATCGTCCGTATTGACCTCCTCAAAAAATGCGAATAACTCACTGTATATTTCCTGGATATGATACTGGATAAAATGAGAGGTTTCCCTGAATTGGATGATCCTTGCGGCGGAGGACTGATCGATGATCATTTGATCAATGACCTTTTTTTGCTCGGCCACGATGTTGCCCGTTGTTTTCCCCGTTTTCCAGTTGACCCATATTAAGGCTGCACTGCTAAACGCATTATACAACTGCCTCGCATAGCTATGCACGGATGAAAGGCGCAGTTCGAACAAAGAATAGTTTTTGATATCTGCAAAATACCAAACCTTCAAATCGTCAAATAACTCGTAAAATGCTGGCTTAACATTGTATTGCTCATCCTTATCGATCAACTCATCTTCCACAAATGGCACAATCTCCATCTTTGCAGCATAAGGGGTGGCTAGTTCATTTTGATTATGCGTGAGCAATTGAAGGACAAAAAATATCTTTTCGTTCTTTTTCAGTAGCTCAAAATCCAGTTGGGCCTGAAATTCAACCGTTTCCGGTGCATTTTTTACCGCAAGGGCCCAGACCAGCATTGCGCAAAGGTAATTCCTTATCGGTGGCTCTTTTTCAGCCTCGTAAAATTTGAGCAAATGGCTGAGCTTGCCATTTTCCGCAAGAAAGCGCCCGATCCGTTTTTGCTGATCATCGGTTACCGATTTTTTTAGTCCATCGAATTCCTCAAACCAATCTTTGGCGTTCTCATATAGCGCTTTCGCTTTGAAATAGAATTCGAAATTAGGTCGGTCCCGTTCTTCTGCCGGTTCCTGCATTTCTGCTAAGAAGCGATTGAAGAAGGGTTCTGCTGTAGAAAGGGGGATCAGATTTTGAGTTTTTTCATAGTACCAAAAGACGTACCTGTTAAAAAAATCCATCCCGCTGATCAGCGGGTATTCTCCGTCCCAAATGGTGTTTAGCGATTCTTTGACCAAACCCGCCTCCAGGAAAGAGATGGTCGTATTAAAATTATAGTGATCGAAGTTTTGGTGAATAGTTCCAACCTGTAGGATCAGAAATGCGATCCGGACAAATTCGGTAATAGAATCAATGGCTACAGCGGCCTGCCAGGCTATATGTAAATTTTCGAGGATCGCATTAGTTGATTTAAAGGATTGCCAGGAGCGACCAATCCACCCGTCGTCCACCATTGCTAAAATAGTCTCAAACTTTCCGGCTTGAAAAAGATGCTGAAAATAATTCCGGTAAGCTTCAATTTCAAATGGCGCTGATTCATAATAGCCGATCAGCCCATCCCAGATGGCGGGCTGTAATTCGGTCGTGTGCTGGATCAAAAACTCCCTGAAGCTGTTGTGAAAAATGCTATAATATTTGCCATCTCTTTCTTTCAACAGGTGATTGTAAGACTTTATTGTTTGGACAATTTGCCAGGTATCAACCGATTTGCCTGCATGAGCTAAAAGATCCTTTATTAATTCAAGGGACGTGTACTCCCGTCTGAGGGCCAGGAGGGCAAATATCCATAATGCGTTGGCGTCTTTTTGAAGTTGTTCAAAAAGTATGGTGTGATAAGTAATGATATTGGCGTTCTCCAAAAATGGAAATCCGGAAATGACCTCTTCGTAATTACGGGGTAATTCCCGCTCAAGTCCCGAGCTGATATATCGTAAATAGAGGGGAATACCTTCGGATTTTTCCGCCAATAGGGCAATCTGTGCCGCATCCAGGTAAAGCCCCCGCTTGTCCAGGTAAGCCTTGATTTTGGATTCGTCGAAGCGATCGATTTGTATATCCCGACCGGGCGTGGCAGCAATTGCCGTTTTTATGCTGTCCGGCAAGGCGTCTTTATATTGCGACGTAATGAGAATGTACACATTATCAGGTAAAGTTGCCGGAATTTTGCTGGTAAGCGGTTGTTGAAGATCACCGCGATTACGGTGTACATGGTCCAGCCCATCTACAAGAATAATTACCTTTTTATCGAACTTACTCAATTCGCCGAGGTAGGCCGAAAACTTTTCTTCATAATTGTCAGAATACCGCATCGGCAAATACAATTTATTGAAGGCCGATTCGATAGAAATGCACAAAGATTTTAAAAAGAAGTTCCCCTGCATTCTGAGGCTGGCCGTGAGGTGATCTTCAGGAAGGAAGCAGTAATAATAAAAGCGAATAGTCTTGCTTTGCGCAAAATATTTAGTCAACGCTGTGGATTTTCCCGCGCCGGGGACGCCTTCAATAAATATATAACCGCCGTTAAACTGATTCAGCGCATGATCAAGCTGGGTAAATAGCTTGGAATTTTCAACGTACAGCGCTTCATCAATTTTAAAAGTATGCGATAATTTATCGGCAAAGCGATCATTGATACCCAGGCCGGTCAAAAGGACTCCTCGTGTAATTTTTGTATTCTCTATACTCCAATCGATCACCAGCCGCAATAAACGGTCGACCTGCGTCGTCTGCAGTCCGTGAAAAGTTGCTTTATTTTCCAATTGAAATTCCAGCTCCTGTCTGCCGCCGGCACCAAACGTAAAGCGCAGGGTTTTGAAAAAATCTTCAAACTCCTTTCCGGCCGGGCCTTTGTCGGTTTGAATTTTATCAAGCACCGGTTTAAAATCAGCATAGCCGTTCAAAGCATTTAGTGGAGTGGCTGCCGCCTGGTATGTTTTTTTTTGAAAAGCTACCAATTGGGCCAAACTCTTATCGAAGCCTTTCGCTTTTTGAACGGATGTGCCTGCCTTGCGATTGGAGTATAACGTAATGGTTGCCGTTTTTCCGGTTGTTTGCATCTGCCGGTAGCCACGGATCATTTTCTCCCACAGCGATCCCTTTGTATTGCCTTTTTTGTCTTCTTCCGTCTCGTAAACAAGGTTCTGAATGGTAAAAGAATTGGCTGCATCCTCCGACCACTTTACCTGGTAAAACTCAATCTGTGCTGTTCGCGTTACAATGATGTCATCAATATGAGCCCCCTTATCAAAATTCTCAAGTTCGATAAATTCCAGGTCTGCATCAACGTCCAAAAGCTCCAAAATTTTTATGGCAGCCAATGTGTTCTGATAACTGAATCCAGCTTGCGAAAAGGAACCTCCTTGCATATTATCCTATGGTTTTTTGAGTTGGAGAAAATGCCATAGCCGCAATTGGTTGCATTTTTTTAGCTTTGGGTTAATTATCAAATGTAAGCATAATCTAAAATCTTGACACCTTCGTATGCGAATGATTGTAACGCCATATTTTAATAATTTATTTCCGGGCGAAGAAGCAAAGGTCGAAGATTTGATAGGCGATATACCAAGTACTGCAATAATTGATTTAGTCGCTTTAATAGATGCCGAACTCTACTCAAGGGATGAAGGGAATGAAACCCAAATCAAACTCTTAAATTTTATTCTGGCAAGACAAAGTCCGGAACTAAGAATAAAAATCCTGCGAAATGCAATCGGTGAAAGCCCGAAGGATTTAGGCAGCCAACAATTTTTTAGCCGCCATTATAATTTACAGTTTTTACATTGCCTACTGTTAAATTTCCGGGAGGGTGAACTGGTGGAATTTACGCCGGAACAGGAACTGAACATCTTTAAGGCTTACTTTTTGGTTGCCCAGCTTTCCGGGGAACAGCCGAGAAAGGATGCTGCGCCAGCATTGGGGCCTGACTATTTCGCGCAAATGATCTGGCCGAGCCTTGCTGATAACTTTGAAGTAAATTTTCGGATTCACCCTTATCATATCCTGGTAAAAGGGGTGGTTTTTTTAAATTACTTTCAATTTCATACGCCACATACCGAATTTGTAGAAAACTACCTTAGAAAGCATGGTAAAGTAACCAATCTCAATTATGTCCTGGACATATTTATGATGCTAAATAGCAATTTTGAGTCGATCAGACAAGGTAAAAGCTTGTTTGCCTCCTTTACGCTGGGCCGTTCTCCTGGTTTTGATAGCTTGTTTGACCAGTTCACCCTGAATCCTGCGGATTATCAGCGACAGTTTTCAGAAAAAAAGGAAAATTATGCCGGTATAAAGTCCAGTCCGCTTTTCAAACTTAATGACGATACCTGGCTCGTGCTGAACTGGAGCTTTTTAAGTCAAAAACTTTACGAGGGTCTAATATTTGATTTTTATAAGGAATCGGGAATCGCGTCAACCAAAGACTTTAGTCAATTTTTAAGGTTCAAAGAATTCATCGGGGAGCATATCACCGAAAAGCACCTATTCCGGCTATTGGCAGAAAAATCATTTAATAAAAAACACGACGCGCTACTATTTGACCAGGGGAAGCCGAATGGCTTTCCCGATGTTTACTACCGGAAAGGAAATAAGGTTTTCCTATTTGAGATTAAGGATGCCTATTTCCCATCCGGCGCCGTTAGCTCCTTTTCCTATGAAACTATAAAGGAGGCCATCGATAAAAAACTAAATAATCCGGAAAAAGGAACGGGGCAAATCATAAAACAATTGCAGCACCTGAAGCAAAGTCCTTTTGAAAATCCGCAGCGATATAAAAATCCACGGAATTTGATTGTATATCCGATCATTATCTATACTGATATTCACTTTAATATGCCCGGTGTCAACGAATATGTAAATAGGACTTTCCAGGAAATGGTCAAAAGTGGCGGCCTCGATGACGCATTTAATAAAATTATGCCGTTAACGATGATCAATATTAATTACCTGATCGGAATTTTCGACGTTTTGGGAAATAAGGAAACATCACTGGATACGCAAATTGATTATTATCATCACCAACTGGCTATCAGGGCAAAAAAGCATAGCAGAACGAAAGACATAAATGACCACCAGCGCCTTTATGATTTGTTTGAAAACGTAACCAGCAATCTGATAAAGCGGGATGAGTTTGCAAGAAAATACATTGAATGGATTACCGACGCACTAAACTTAAGAGAGGGACTGCCATCCGTATAATTGTTGGCATGGGAGTTCCGCTATAATTTAACTTGGAAGGTGCTGTGGGAATCCAAATAATGATTTTCAAATCTTATTACCCAATTATTCCGTGGCTTGCCGGTAAGGCTCAATGCGAAAATACTCCTGCATCGTCCCTGTGCGGCTGAAAAATACAATCCGTTTGGTTTCGCCGGTTTTCAGTTCGTCAAGGTTTTTAACGGATGCCTGCGGGATAACAATATGATAGCCGGGTACTGGCAGGTTAAGTCCGTGAAGCGTGACACTTTTATTGGTATTCATTGTCATTTCGAGCGGGTGATCAGATACACCAGGCTCTTCCAACTGTTCAAAATAACCCAGCATCTGCGGCTCTATTTCCTCATATTCAATTGGATAATCCCCCTGGCGGTCAAAAGGTTCGCCTTCAATAACTTTAAGCAGCCATTCTAAACTGTGAAAAGAACTGTTGTCAATTCCCCAAAAATCACGAAACTTAATACCGAATGCTTGTTCAACTTTCTTCAACCCTTTGAAGTAGTTAAGATAGAATTCTGCATCGTCAGCGTACCTGCTATTTCCTTGCGGCGAAACAGAACTGTGCGACCCTCCATTTTTGAAAAATATCGTAAATTTCTTTTGCCTGAACAGGTGGATAATAAAACTATAAACCTCTATTTCCTGCTGCACACTTCCGTAGTTCTCTGCATGCTCCATATTCCAGGTAGAGGCAACGTCTGAAGACCCGTTAAAATGAAGATTGATCTCAATCGACAAGCTATGCAGCTTTGTCAACATGCGAATGCTTTGATTGGCAGTATAAACATCCGCCTTTAGTCCATTGAATTCTAAACCTTCAGTTAAAAACGACAGGTCATATTCGATGATCCTGGGGGTCTTTTTTATGGATAGGTGCGCTAATGAATCTTTGTCCATTAGTTTCATACCTTGTACGCTCATTTTAAACGTGAGCAATTCTTCTGCCGTAAGTACCAACTCAAGCAATTTATTGCTGTTAAAAAAAGCTTCGTGACGTTCGGAATAGTCGCTATTTTTCGGATAGGTAAATTGGGCGTTCCAATGAGCTTCGTTGCCGTCAATGCCTTTAATGGTGCCTAGCTTAAAACCTTGATCCGCGCTATCAAGGCTAACCGCGGCGTTATTGGCTCGAGTGAAGGCACGAAAAGTTTCCGGTCCGACAATTCCATCCTCCAGATCTTTAAAAATATGCTCTTTAATACGATCCGTAAGCTTTTCAAGAAAAGTTGCGCCGGTGTAATCCAGGTACTCGATCTGTTTACGCGAAAGGAAATCAATTTTATCTTGCTTTTGGCCTGGCGCCACAAAATACATTGCCTTTTTTCCGGTGGTCAAGAAACTGCTGATACGCTCGAAAATGGCCCATATATTCGGGTCTTCGTATCCGTAGCCCAAAAA
>DASRTD010000078.1:0-10379 GCA_035656115.1 Mucilaginibacter sp. | reverse complement strand
CGTAAAACCATTTTGGTAAGAGTTACTATCTCGGCATCGTCGGCGGATGCGGCAAAAGCAGCTGGACTCCTCAAAAGCGTGCATATTGATTTTGCAAACGAGGCCGACAGTATAAGCTGTACTGCCGCTATCGGAACGCCGATCAAAATAAGGGCAATGAATCAGCCTGACACCGGCAAAGGGAGCCGCCCCGTAACCATAACCATCCTGCCGGCCAAATGGTGTACCGTAAATTTCCAGGTTTATTTGCCCGCCGCTCAGGCCCTGCATATCAATAATATGTTTGGAAACGTGACGATGGGCGACTTTGCCGGGCCACTAAACATTAAAGAAAGTTTCGGTGATTTTACAGCTGGCAACCTGACTGGTCCGGTACATTTTGATCTGCAGCAGGGCAATTTGCACATTGGTCATTTAAACCTGGGCCTGCTCAATGTAAAAACTTTCGACCATGTGAACATCGCCAGTATATCAGGCGTCCTGAGCAGCCAGTTCCAGTACGGCCGGCTGCTTGACGTGAAATTGGGCAACCGCATCGACAGCATCAGTTTGAAGTCGAACAATGTAGAACAGGTAAACGTAGCCGGTGTCGATCCGGCTCATACCAGGTACACTTTACAGCTTGCTTTCACAAAATTTTCGCCCAAAAACCTGTCTTTTACATTCAATAACAAAGATCTTAAGTTTAAGCCATTTAACCTTGAATTACAAAAACGCGAAGCGCAGCATCTTGACGATTCGGTGATGGCAGCCCACCCGGAGTTAAAGATATTGCCCAATGACACGAAAACTTCGACCGACACATTGAAACTGAAACACGAAAAGTTTATGATCCTTACATTGGCCAAATCTAAAAAGGTACGTGAATACCAGGCAGGGCCGGAAAACGCCAAATCAAAGGTTATCATTAAGGTTGATTTCGGAACGCTGAATTTGACGGAGTGAGGCTAAGAGACAGATTTTAAAACTTTAACGAATTTCGTCCTAATCCACTCATCTTACTTTATCCGCATCCGGCTGCACCTTTTTCACCGTATCCGGCCGTTTATCCGGGTTGTTTACTTTGTGGCTGGTATCAACAACACCCGGCGGCGGCCCATCAGATATCATATCCCGGTTTCCTGACTTTTGCGACATTGACCTAAAAACAAACCAGGCCACCACCAATAAAATAAACGCCAGTGCTGCAATCAACAGGTACTTTTGCCGGTTAGCGCCTGGTACGTATTTTAACTCTTCTGCATTTTTCTCTTCCGCCGGCATTGCTGAAATAGCGGCATGTAAAATGTACCCCTTTTTTGGCACGGTCTCTATCAGCGTTTTGTCGTCATCAGCTAAAACTTTGCGTAAATAGGATATGGCCTGTGTAAGCCCTTCATCGGCGTTTCCGTAATCGTCCCATACTTGTTTGGTGATCAGCGCACGACTCACCACTTTTTCATTATTGTCCGCCAGCAGGCACAACAGGTTCATCAAGCGTGGCTCGATGCGCGTGGTTTTTTGCGTTTGGCGGTCGCTTACCGAGCCTAAGGACGCATCGACCACAAAGCGGTTATTCAATACAAACGGGCCTTCATTCATAGGCCTAAAATTATAAAAAATACTGCTTTGGTATCGTCCTCAGAAAATCTGAAGTTATTCTGAATGTTTTCTATATGCGGCGGCGCGATTGTAAATCTACTTTTGACCGCATTAAAACAAATCGACATGAAAAAAATATTTATAGCGATGCTGGCCGTGGCGTGTTTTTCGGTTCATGCAAGGGGTCAAAACACAGGTGTTAAAACCGATCCCAACGCCATTAACCTGACCGACAAAGGCAATAGCTACCGCCTCATCAGCATAGGTGATAAACTGCCCCGGCTGTTTGTAAACGATAGGGAAGTCCCCGCTGCGCGGCTGAATGATTATGCGCCTATCATTGATAAAATGCAAAACGAGCTTTGGACCAGGCAAAAGAAAGCGGGGCAAATAAGCGATGCGGAAAAGGAGCAGCAGGTTAACAACATTGTTGCCGACCTGGTTTCGCAAAAGATCATTCTGTCTGCTGCCGCCCTTTTATCTTTCCGGCTTGATGGCGGCGGCTTCGTGGTGAACGGCAAGAAACAAGCATTTGATGTGTACACCCGGTTTAAGCGTAAGTTCATTACATCCCCCGATAAGGTTTATCAATTTAATAACTGATCGTCATGAAAAAATGCATCCTGTTTTGCAGCCTGCTAAACCTTGTTGCGGCCGGCGCTTTTTCCCAAAGCACCGCCGAAAAAATAAAGGCCGTTGAAAACAACCTGGGCGGCTGGGTTAAAATAACAGACAGCGCCGGCTGGAATATCCACAACCGCATGGCTTACTACCACCTCAACGGCTTGAGTATTGCCGTAATAGATAACTACAAAATTGTTTGGACCAGGGCCTATGGATGGGCCGATACCGCGGAAAAGCGTCGGGTGACCACATCAACTTTGTTTCAGCCTGCATCGGTGGGTAAATCCATCCATGCGGTTGCTACCATGAAGCTGGTGCAGGATGGCAAACTCGATTTGAACCGGGACATCAACGACTACCTCCGCTCGTGGAAATTTCCTTACGATACTGCCAGCCATGGCAAAAAGATCAGCACGCTGGAGCTGCTGAGCCACATGGCGGGTTTGTCCGTCCACGGGTTTGACGGCTATAAATGGGGTGTACCTTTGCCCAGCGTCATACAAATTTTAAACGGGCAGCCGCCGGCCAATAATGAGGCGGTGCGGTCGGTATTTGAGCCGGGCAAGCGCTTTGAGTACTCGGGTGGAGGTTATACCATTTCGGGTTTGATGGACCAGGATATTACCGGGCAACCCTATGCGCAGTATGTTGCCCAAACTGTTTTTAATCCATTGAGGATGAAAAATAGTTTTTTCCAGTCGCAGCTGACCGAAAAAGAGAAAAGCAACCTGGCTACTGGTTACCGGTACGATCAGCAAGCTATCGGGTGTAAGTACCACATTTACCCGGAAGAGGCTTGTGGCGCGGCATTATGGTCGACACCAATGGATCTGGCTAAATTTTTAATCGAACTGCAATTATCACTCAACAATAAAAGCAACAAAATATTAGGTGCGGCGACTATCAACCAAATGTTTACGCCTCAAACAAAAGAGGGCAACGCGTTGGGCTTTTTTATGGAGAAGAAGGGTGATGAAGCCTATTTCCATCACGATGGGCTGAATGAGGGCTTCGTAGCCGATTACACGGCGTCTTTGCAAGGCGGAAAAGGCGTAGTGATCATGGCGAATACCGACCTGGCGGCGTACATCGATATTACCGAGGAGATCACCAACAGCGTGGCGACGGTTTATAACTGGAAGGGTTTTTATACGCCCGCGATCAAAAAAGAAGTAAAGGTTGCCGACAGTGTTTTAAAAACCTATCCAGGCAAGTATAAATTTGGCGAGGGGAGTGACCAGCACGTGGATATCTACCTGAAAAATGGCAAATTATGGTTTCACGACAGCAGCTCACCCTTACCCTGGCTAATGCATTTTGTAAATGATACGGATTTCTTTATGAATGAAATCATATTTAATACCCATTCATTTACCCGGGATAAAAACGGGAAGATCGACGGGTTTATGATAAAGGCGAACGACGGGGAATTTAAGGTGAAGAAGGTGGAATGAATGTTAAATAAGGTCGCTATTTTTTTGGCCCTGCGTGTTGGGTTCGCCTCTTGAGGGGAACCGACGAAGGAGCTCATGAATGCCGTTGAAAAACAAATAATAACATTCATAATCGCACGGGGCCGCCGCTTTTAATTTCGGATTTCTGCTCACCCTATTTGAAAATTCATAAATCGAGCGATACTATGGATTGCTTTGGTAAAACTTAAGGACATCAATTTTCATTTCCTCCAATTCTGCTTTTTTACCATCGATAAGCCCGCAAAGCTTCAGCCACAGGTTCTTGTTTTTCTTCCAGAAATCACGGGGTACTTCTAAAACATTTTTAAGCAGGTCTCCTTCAAAATAATCGCCTTCTGCCCATAAGTTTTCTTTTAATTTATCAAGCGCTATTAAAACCAGGTAGTCCAGTCCGATTTGCTGGCCGATCATTATGCGAAGATCTTCGACAGTGAAGTTGTCAAGCGGAATTTTTCTTAACTCGTGGCATCGCCTCACTAAACGGGTTTCAAAATCGTAGTCGCGCCATTTGTCCTTTTCGAGATTTTCGAGGGTTTTGTATAGCCAGTTGTTTTCGGGTTTCATGGATAAAGAGATGCCTAAAATAAGTATGTTTATTCAGATTTTTGCTGTAGAGACCTCCCGACGATTGTTTGGACGTCGCTACAATTTGCCATTTTGAGCAACCTTCCGGACAAAGGCAGTAACCATTGGATTTGGCTGCTCAGCGGTTGAGTTTGCTTGCGGGACAAAAAGCGTTGCAATGAAAAATTTATGGCCCTGTAATTCCAGGATTCTTGCTTCGTTATCATCATCGATTCCAACTACCTTAAAGCCGTTCCGGTAGATCTCTGCCTGGTATTCAGGATTTAATCCGAAGTTGCAGTAATACTGCTCCTCAATTTTGTCTGTGCCGAAGATTTTATAGGTGCGCGATTCTTTGTCGGTAATATTTATTTCCAGCCGCTTACCAACAAGGGAACAGCTTAGCGGAGTAACCACCAGGTTGGAAGCATAGGGATCGTATTCGGCGTGTTCAGCGTCTTCAATACCTAAAACATTACGGGCGAATTCGATGGCCATATGCTGAAAGCCGCCGCAAGTACCCAGTGTTGGGATGTTGTTCAGCCTGGCATATTTTATGATCTCCAAAGCGCCGGCCATGGATTTGTAAGGACTGCCTGGGGCGATCCAAAACCCCTGGTATTGGGCGGTTATTGCAGAGAAATTCGCCATAATGGAATCGGTTGGTATCCATTCGAAGTGTAAATCGGCTTGCAGGAATTTTTTTGAATGTTCGATGGCGGAATTGGTGGCAATATGGGTGCGGGAAGTTGGGTTAAAATCTCCGATTATGGCAAGCTTCATGTTTGGGTGAAATATTGCGCTAAGATAAGCAACAAGCCCCGTCAGATTGGTCAACTTTTTAAAAGTTGACAGGACTGACCAGTTCCCTGCAGCCGGAAGACATTGTCTTCGTTATCGCCTTTAAGAAACCATTCTTGCGGGTTGTTCTTAATATAACCTTTGATGTTAATATACTCTTTTTCGCTACGAATAACATGGTCGTAATATCTTGGCTGCCAACCAAATTCAACTGCGTTTTTGGTTGCATAGGTTTTTACGGATGCCTTGTAGTCCCTTATAACCGCACCTAAATTTTGGCTTTGGACACCAAATTTGTTGGGCTGCCATATTTCCTTATGAGGGTTGTTGATAAATAGGATACCGTGAGTATGGTTTGGCATAATCACAAAATCATCTAATTCAACAAATGAAAAGTGATTAGGAATGTCAAGCCAGTTGGCATATGCCAGCTTTCCCAGGGCGGTTGGCAGTAGAGACGCAATATTTTGCGTCTCGCCGCCAGACGGGCCGCTTTGATTTTCGGAAACAATTCCTCCAAAATAGTGAATACGGTTCAACGTGCAAATTGTAACATAGTATAAGCCGTGCGAGCCATAATCCCAGTTTTCCATCCGGGCAGATGAAATACGGTATCTTTCTTTGTAATGTTCTTTTTCGATGCCGGGGTTTTCCATTTTTTTAAAGATAAGATTTCCCCTTGCATTCTTCAGAGACGCAAATTGTTGCGTCTCTGAAGCCAGGTATAGGTTTTTTCGTGGGAACATATTACGCCTGCAAATTCGACGTAAATCTTCTCCTAATAATTTATCGTTCCTTCCCCAACCTTTCCTAAATTGCACGTTTTACAAACATGCACGGAAATTTTATTCTAAACATCGCCCTTATCCTCAGCGCACTGAGTCTGCTATTGGACGGGTATGTATTTGCCGGGCTGAAAACGTTTACAAAAGACTGGAAATCGTTAAAACGGCGACGGT
This sequence comes from Mucilaginibacter sp., assembly GCA_035656115.1. Lineage (GTDB taxonomy): Bacteria > Bacteroidota > Bacteroidia > Sphingobacteriales > Sphingobacteriaceae > Mucilaginibacter. The sequence goes on along the minus strand of DASRTD010000078.1, from coordinate 4,375 downwards.
TGGTAACTTTGGGATACCCGATAGCAGCAATTGGTGTTTTAGCGCTGTTATTGGCCGGCATCAGGAGCTTCCGCTCCGCAACCGGGATGACGCCTTATCATGAATGGGTGCTCAGCATTTTCCTGGTCTTTTTAATCTCTAAAATATTTTTTGTGCTGGTTTTGTTTATCGGCGATATTGTTCGTTTTTTTTATGGCATTATCCGCTTTTTCGTCAAACCAACGAAAAAAACCAAAGCGCCTTTTTTCCCGGCACGGCGCAGATTTGTGAGCGAGATTGCCATTTTGGTGGCGGCTGTGCCATTTACAAGCCTGTTTTACGGCATGCTGAAAGGCAAATACGATTTTAAGCTGCATAAACAAACGCTGTATTTTGACGATCTGCCCGAGGCATTCGATGGTTTTACCATTACGCAGATCTCAGATATCCACTCGGGCAGCTTTGATAATACTGCGGCTGTTCAGCGCGGCATCGAACTAGCCAAAGCGCAAAAAAGCGACCTGTTTGTATTCACCGGCGACCTGGTGAACAATGCGGCATGGGAGATAGAACCTTACCTTAGCCATTTTAGTCAATTAAAAGCCCCGTACGGGCAATTCTCCATCCTGGGCAATCATGATTATGGCGATTATATCGAGTGGAACAGCGAGGCTGACAAAGCCGCAAACCTGGAGAAACTGAAACAGCATCATAAAACCCTCGGCTACCGCCTGCTGCTGGACGAAAACCTGGTGCTGGAAAAGAATGGTCAGAAAATATCCCTTATCGGCGTGCAGAACTGGGGCCGCGGCTTTATACAGATCGGCGATCTGGACAAAGCGCTGAAAGGCGTGCCCGAAGATGCCTTTAAAATCCTCCTCTCGCACGACCCAACCCACTGGGAAGAGAAAGTGCGCTTCCACCCCACCACCATCCAGTTAACGCTTTCGGGCCATACCCACGGTGCACAATTCGGCGTGGAAACGGCCGGTTTTAGCTGGAGCCCAGTGCAATACCGCTACCTGGACTGGGCCGGGCTGGCCAACGAAAAGAACCGGTATTTGTATGTGAACCGTGGTTTTGGATTTCTGGCGTTTTCGGGGAGGCTGGGAATATGGCCGGAGGTGACGGTGATTACGTTGAGGAAAGGAAGTCAAAGAACGGATGTTTAAGATAGGAAGTAACAACTGCGAGAGTCGATCACGTAATGAAAGCTTAGAGATTTTAACACTGATGAATGGCGATTATTAATATTTCCAGTTAATTGTGGAAATAGTCGTTCTTTTACATCATTAGAAAAATAATCAAAAATACAGTAACTAATGCTATGATCTTTTTTCTAACTCAAAACTTTCTCGAAAAAATCCCAGTTCGACAAAAAAGGTGGCTCCTTATTTCAGCTTTTTTGTTGTCATTCGGATTAACCCCTGCACTTGCTCAGCGGGACAAAAATTTTTATAAGATTCAGGCCTCTATATCCAAGACTTCGCTGGACACAGACGTGTTTAAAACAATAGATACGATCCTACACACCGAAAGCATTCGGGATGGTCATATCAAGGTTATTTTTAACCGGGATGTAGATTTTGGCTATCGACATAAAAGAATTCAAATAAAATTGAGGTCATTTGATTACCAGGTTAACCTACTTACAAAAAACGACAGTGTATGCTTAAGTTCCACCACCCTGGCCAGTTCGCTTGGTGTTTACGAGGACGACTTTCGATTTAACCAAAGTCACAGTATCGCGGCTATCGATAGTCAAAAAGCATTAAAGTATCTCAACTTGAGAAACGAGTTCTATCGTTCTTCGAAAACTTTAAGAGATATAAAAGATGAATTAGATTCGAATGAGATATACGCGCTGCGAGGTGGTGACGGATACACATACACCTGGAGCAAACTTCACATTGATACTTTGGTAAAACGAAACGATCTAAAAGAATTAGAAAAAATGTTACAAAGCGTTAATTGCGAAACGCAAACCTATGGGGTGAGAGGGTTTGATCTGTTAAAACGGAATAAAGTGAAAATATCTTCCTACGACGAAAAGATCATAGCGTATATCAAAAAAAGAAATTCAGACTTAGAATCGTGCGCAGGTGATATCTGTCCAATTATTTGGAAAGCCTACAACTAATATTTTACACGTGGTCATCAGTTGTCTGGATTAAGCCGCGCATTTTACGGGACAATTGGGCATATGGCCGGAGGTAACGGTGATTACGTTGAGGAAGAAGGGGAAAGCAGAGGATCAGCCGGTTTGATGATAGAAGTTAATATAAGGATACTTTGCGAAGTCCAACGATGAACAACGCAACCAATAATTTTCTCGAAAACCTCAAACGGCGTGAAGACGTGTTGGGGGTAATTATGTTCGGCTCGGAGGCCCGGGGAAACAGCCGGCCCGGCAGCGACGTTGATCTGGTGGCAATTTTAACAGAAGGGTTTCGCCGTACGGTTGAATATCATGAAGACCAGGCTTTTGAGATTATTTATACAACCGCAAAGAAAGCTTTAGCTTACTGGGAAAGCCATATAGATGATGCAGCCGGTTTATGGGCCGTGGCAAAAGTTTTGTATGATAAAGACGGGACCATTGGGAAGCTGAAAAACGAAATTCAGCAAGTACTGGATAAAGGCAAGGAGCCTATTGACGAATGCCAACTGGGACAGTTCCGTTTTGATGCGGAAGATACCCTTAAATATGTCGGGCACATTGCTGACGCTGACCCCACGACTGCAAATCTTATCCTCACCAACAAAGTTTTCACTTTGACTGAACTGTTTTTTGACATCCGGCAAATGTGGATACCTGCGCCAAAACAGCGGATGGAAAAAATAAAGGAAATTAGCCCTGGTTTTTATACTTTGTTAACCGAATTTTATGGGGATAAACCACTCTGGCAAAGATTGGAGATAGCAAAAAAAATACCTCCCACGGTTTTTGACTTATAAAAGCAGGCATGAGGATCATCATTAAAAATATTTCTTTCCTGTGTTTATTCATCCTGGTAACTTATATCTGCTGCAGGAAAAACCTGGTGAAAAATAGTCCTTCGCAGTCACAGGGGATGGACAACATTACCGGCGCAGCGGGTACCTATAAAGATACCGCAGTAACAAACTTTTTCAGGCGCGAAACAGGCCTTATCGCCGCCGATGGCGGCTTTAGCATCCCGCTGTCAAACGGCCGTGTGCTTTGGATGATGGACGATAGCCACATCAATGATTACCGCGCGGCTGACGGGACAATGGGCTGGCTGTTCCAGGTGCGTAACGCGGCCCTGCTGCAGCCTATTAACGATTGGAAATGGCAAAATACAGCTACCCTCACGGGCAATTCCCGCGTAACGCCAAGCTATATTAAATTTACGGAAAATAATTCCGAATGGATCTGGCCAAATTCCGGTTTTCAGCTTGGCGACACCTTATATGTTTATTCAGCCAATATAACAAACAAGCGCGGCGGGCTTGGCTTTGGCCCTGCAGGCAATGATTTCCTGGCGAAAATAAAAGTTCCGGAAATGACCGTCGCCGGCTATGTGCGGTTGCAAGATTTTAACGGTATAAACTTTGGCATAACCTTTTTAAAAAATGTTGACGGCTATATGTACGTCTACGGGAACAGATCGGCCGGCATGGCCAGTGAGCTCTTCCTGGCGCGCTTCCCTGCCAATCATATCGCTGCTAAATGGGCCTTTTATGACGGCGCCGGTTGGAGCGCGGAGGTAACCAAAGCAAAAAGCATCGGCCGGGGCCAATCAAACGGGGTAAGCATTAACCGTGTAAATGGCAAGTTTTTGATCGTGAGCACCGAATTCAGCGTGGGCTGCAACCAGGGAAACCGGATATTTCTTTCGACGGGCGATAGCCCTACCGGGCCTTTTACCCCGGCAAAAGCCATTTATAAAATTACCGATACGGTACAAAATAATTATCCTTTCATTTATGCGGCGATCATCCATCCCGAATATACAAACAGCAAGGGCGAGGTGCTGGTTACTTATGCCGTAAATAACTATCCCGGCTGCCTGCCCGATCATGACGCTAATTACAGGTCGATACCTGACCGCTACCGTTTAAGGGGCATACGCATACCGTGGTCGGTTGTTATGGCGAAATGATTTTTTCAATAAGAGCGGTTTTGGACCTTATGCCGGGGAAAAGGTGACAGAATTTTGTCAGTGTTGCAAAATGTTGCAGGTTGTTTCATATTTTCGACGTAAGTACCTCACACACATAGGGGTGTGTTGCAGGTGTTGCAGCTGTTTTTTTCCGCACGGTGTTTCGCTGCAACAGCACAGGCGATAAAGTTTCGATTCACCTAATGCATCTTTCGGACTTTCCCGACTTTCGGACTTTCGGACTACTTCTCCAATTGTCGAATTAAATT